>NZ_QURH01000795.1 GCF_003428695.1 Actinomadura logoneensis | reverse complement strand
CGGCCGATGGCGGGTCGCGCCATCGGCCGGCCCTCACGGGACGGACGCCGGGGTCAGAGCCGCGCGGCGGCGGCCTCGACGCGCTCGTCGGTCGCGGTGAAGGCGATCCGGACGTGCTGCGAGCCGGCGCGGCCGTAGAAGTCCCCTGGCCCGACAAGGATGCCGAGCGCGGCCAGGTGGGCCAGGGTGTCCCAGCACGACTCGTCCCGGGTGGCCCACAGGTACAGGCTCGCCTCGGAGTGGTCGATGCGGAACCCGTGCCGCTCGAACGCCTCCCGCAGGACGGCGCGGCGGCGGGCGTACCGGGCGTGCTGCTCGCGGACGTGCCGGTCGTCGTCGAACGCGGCGCGCATCGCGGCCTGCACCGGCGCCGGGACGATCATCCCCGCGTGCTTGCGCACCTCCAGCAGCCGCTTCACCAGGCCGAGGTCACCGCTGACGAACCCGGCCCGGTACCCGGCGAGGTTGGACCGCTTGGACAGCGAGTTCAGCACGAGCAGGCCCTGGTGGGAGCCCTCGCAGACGTCCGGGTGCAGGATCGAGACGGGCGGGTTGTCCTCGTCCCAGCCGAACTCGACGTAGCACTCGTCGCTGGCGACGATCGCGCCGCGCGCACGGGCCCACGCCACGACCTTGCGCAGGTGCTCGACGGGCAGCACCTTGCCGGTCGGGTTGGACGGCGAGTTCACCCAGACCAGCTTCGGCGTCTCGGGGCCGAGCGACAGTAGCGAGTCGGTGGCCATGGACTCCGCGCCGGCCAGCCGGGCGCCGACGTCGTAGGTCGGGTACGCGAGCGCCGGGAAGGCGACCTTGTCGCCCGGCCCGAGGCCGAGCAGCGTCGGCAGCCAGGCGACCAGCTCCTTGGTGCCGACGACCGGGAGGACGGCGTCCGGGTTGGCGTCCACCACGCCGAGGCGGCGGCGCATCCAGCCCGCGACGGACTCGCGCAGCTCGGGCGTCCCGTACGTCTGCGGGTAGCCGGGGGCGTCGGCCGCCGCGCGCAGCGCCTCGCGGACCGGCTCGGGGGTGGGGTCGACCGGGGTGCCGACCGACAGGTCGACGATCCCGTCCGGATGGGCGGCGGCGCGCTCCTTGTACGGCGCGAGCCGATCCCATGGGAAGTCCGGCAGCGTGAGCAAAACCCACCCCTCCTGTCACACGAGAGAAAAAAGGGCCGCGACCTCCTGACGAGGCCACGGCCCGACGGCTCAAACCGAACCGGGGGGCTTCCCGGCCGCGGTCACTCCTCGGAGGACTGCGGGGGCAGCGCGGCGACGATCGGGTGGTCCTTCTCGATCTTGCCGACCTTCGAGGCGCCGCCCGGGGAGCCGAGGTCGTCGAAGAACTCCACGTTCACCTTGTAGAAGTCCTTCCACTGCTCGGGGACGTCGTCCTCGTAGTAGATGGCCTCCACCGGGCAGACCGGCTCGCAGGCGCCGCAGTCAACGCACTCGTCGGGGTGGATGTAGAGCATCCGCTTGCCCTCGTAGATGCAGTCGACCGGGCACTCCTCGATGCATGCCTTGTCGAGCAGGTCCACGCAGGGCTGCGCAATGACGTAGGTCACGTCAGTGACTCCTCTCGGGTTACCGGCCCCGCCGCACGTCACGGCTCACCGCAAGCTCGCTGTGAATAGTATTGCCATCACCGCACGGTCGATTCGACATGGGGGTCGCACATGCCAGGGCGTATCGGCGCGCGGCTGGTGGTCTCCGTCACACCGGCCGACGTCGGCGAGCGGGTCTCGCTGCGCCGCCGTCTGCCAACGGGAGAGTACAGCGACGTGGTCGGCGTGCTCGAATCCTGGTCCGGCGGGCTGCTGAGGGTCCGCCGCCGGGGCGGTGAGCTGGTGGACGTCGCCGAGAGCGTCGTCGTCGCGGGCAAGGTCGTCCCGCCCATCCCGCCGCCCAAGCGCCGCCCCCGCCCCGAGTAGCCGCCCGTCCGCGGGCCCACACCCGCCGACCTGCTCTTTTCCCGTCCGCAAGCGGACAGGGACGCGCAACTTCGCGGACGCTCCCGGGTGAAGCGACGCCGAGCTTCGCGGACGCTCCCGGGGGAAGGGACGCGGAGCTCGCGGACGCGTCCGGGGGTAAGCGACGCCGAGTTTCGCGGACGCTCCCGGGTGAGCCTCGCGGGCGCGCGTCCGGGCGACGGGACGGCGGGAGCTTGCGCCCGAGAGGCGGCAAAGGTTCGGTGAAGATCGCGGGTTCGCCGCCGTTTCGGCGGTATGGGCGGGAACGCCCTCCGGAAGGAGTTTCCGGGGGGTCGATATGGAAGCCGTACTCGCGGCCGACGGGCTCGGCGTGCGGACGCGCCGGGGCCCGGTGTTCTCCGGGGTGACGGTCAGGGCCGCGCCGGGCGAGGTCCTGGCGGTGTCCGGGCCCGGCGGCAGCGGGCGCACCTCGCTGCTGCTCACGCTGGCCGGGCGGATGCGTCCGGCGGACGGCGCGCTGGTCGTCGCGGGCGCTTCGGCCCCGGCCGGGATCCGCGCCCGGGTCGGCGTCGCGCGGGTGACCGGGGCCGCCGAGCCCGAGCCCGGACTGCGCGTCCGGCAGCACGTCGGCGAGCGCCGGCTGTCCCTGCGCGATCCGGGCGACTTCGCCGACGCCCGCAAGGTCGTGGGGCTGGACGCCGCCGACCACGAGCTGGTCCGGGACCTGCCGGACGCCGAGACGACCCGGCTCGCCCTCGCCCTCGCGCTGCTGGACGACGTCCCGGTGATCGTCCTGGACGACCTGGACCGGGGCGCGGACGCCGCCGAGCAGGTCGCGCTGTGGGCGGCGGCGCGGCGCGCGGCGGACACCGGCCCCGCCGTCGTCGCGACGGTCCTCGAACCGTCCCCGGCGCACGGCCTCGCCGACCGCCACGTCCTGCTCGGGGGCGGCGCGTGATGCGGGCGCTGCGCCTCGCCCCCTACGAGCTGCTGCGCTTCCGGACGCCCCTGCAGCGGCTCGCGCTGGCGTTCGCCGTCCTCGTCCCGACCATCTACGGCGGGATCTACCTGTGGTCCAACTGGGACCCCTACCAGCGGCTCGGCCGGGTCCCCGTCGCGGTGGTGAACGAGGACCGGCCCGTCCAGGCGGAGGGACGGACCATCGACGCGGGCGCGGAGTTCGTGTCGGAGCTGCGCAGGGCCCGGTTCCTCGGCTGGCACTTCACGGGCGCCGGGGACGCCGCCGACGGCCTGCGGCACGGCCGCTACTACGCCGTGATCACCGTCCCGCCGGACTTCAGCGAGCGGCTGACCAGCGGCGCGTCCGGATCGCCGGAGCGGGCCGCGATGTCGATCCGGCTGGACGACTCCAACAACTACCTGGTCGGCGTCATGGCGAAGACCGTGCAGTCCGAGCTGGAGCGCAAGATCTCCGCGGCGGCCATCAGCGCCTACTTCGAGGCCGCGTTCGGCAGGCTCGCGCAGCTCCACAGCGGCATCTCGGACGCGGCGGACGGCGCGGCCAGGCTCCGCGACGGCCTGACCACCGCCAAGCAGGGATCGGAGCAGCTCGTGGACGGTCTGGGCCAGGCCAGGCAGGGCAGCGCCGCGCTCGTCGGCGGCCTGGGCCAGGCGAGCACCGGAACGGCGCAGCTCGCCGGAGGGCTGGCGCAGCTCAAGCAGGGGTCGTCCCAGCTCGCGCCGGGTGCCGCGCAGGTCGCCGGGGGCGTGCACCAGTTGGCGTCCACGGCCGTCCCGCTGGCGGAGACCGCCGCCGCGGCACTGCCCGGCCTGGCGGACCGGACCGCCGCCGTGACCCGGGACGCCGCCCGGCTGACGTCGCTCGCGTCCGACCTCACGCAGCGGATCGCCCGGGACACCGCCGCCGTCTCCGGATGGCTGCGCGCGGCCGCCGCACGGCATCCCGGAATCGCGACGAGCCCGACCCTCCGGAACGTCCAGACCGCTCTGCGGACCGTGAACGGGACCGTCGAGGACGGCCTCCGCCGCCTGGCGTCCCGTCATCCCGCCGTCGCCCGGACCAGCGGCTACGCGACGGCCCTCGGTCTCGCGCGCGGCCTGGACGCGACGATGCCCGCGATGCTGCACCGGCTCGCCGCCCGCTACCGCATCCCCGCCGACGAGCCGCTCTACCGGGCGCTGCTCGACGCCGCCGACGCGGTCGCCGCGCGGGCCGCCGAGATCGCCCGGACGACCGCGCACGTCAACGGCGTCGCGGCGGGCCTGAGCGCCGACGCGCGCGGTTTCCAGCGGGTCGTCCCGGCACTGCGGTCGCGGCTGCTGGAGGGCGCGTCCGGGCTCCGCGCCCTCGACCGGGGCGCGGCGGCCGTCGCGACCGGCGCGCGGCGCCTCG
>NZ_QURH01000791.1 GCF_003428695.1 Actinomadura logoneensis | reverse complement strand
GGCGCAGGTCGCGGCCGGTGCGGACGGCGGCGGCGAAGTCGGCCGCCAGCAGCGCGAACTGGTCCGCGGCGGGCGCTTCGAGGACCCGCCGCCCGCCGGGGCCGTCCACCGTGATCCGCGGCCGGTGGTCCGGCGGCGGGGTGAACGCGCGGACGGCGCGGACCCGGCCCGCCGACCCCCACAGCTCGTACGTGCTGCGGTAGGCGTGCTCGAAGCCGAACGAGACCGACGCGGTGGTGCCGTCCGGCGCCGCGAGCAGCGCCGACCCGGCCACGTCCACCCCGGACGGCCCCGGCCGCAGCCGCGCCCCGGCGACCTCCAGCCCGGCGCCGAGGAACATGCGCGCAGCGCGCAGCGGGTAGAAGCCGAGATCGAGGAGGGCTCCGCCGCCCAGGTCGGGCCGGTACCGGACGTCGTCGCCCGGCAGCGGCGGGATACCGAACACGGCCCGGAACTCCCGCGGCTCCCCGACCGCGCCCTCCGCCAGCAGGGACCGCACCACGTCGTGCTGCGGGTGGAGCTGGAAGGCGACGTTCTCCATCAGGACGAGTCCGCGCGCGTTCGCGCACGCGACCAGGTCGCGGGCCTGGTCGCCGTCCTCGCCGAGGGGCTTCTCGGCGAGGACGTGCCGTCCGGAGTCGAGGGCCGCCCGCGTCCACCGGTGGAGCAGCCCGGCGGGCAGCGGGACGTACACCGCGTCGATGTCGTCCCGCGCGAGCAGCGCGTCGTAGCCGGTGACCGCGGCGCATCCGAACCGCTCGGCGAACCGCGCCGCGCGCCGCCCGCTCCGGCTGGCCACCGCGACGACCCGCACACCGGGTTCGGCGGTCAGCGCGGGCAGCGTCCGCCGCCACGCGATGTCCGCGCCGCCGAGCACCCCCACCCGCACGGCCCCACCGACCCCACCGGCCCCGCCGGCCGTCACGGGGTCGCTCCGGACAGGGCGTGGAGGCAGGCCAGCAGGGACCGCGCCTCGACGTTGACGTTGTGGCCCTGGCGGGTGAGGGCGGCGAGCCGGTGCAGGGTCGTCCAGCGGAAGTCCTCGGGCGGGTCGTCGGGCACCCCGTCGCCCGCCTCGACCACCAGGTACCGGTTCTCCGCGTGGTAGAAGCGCCCGCCCTCCTCCGACAGGACGCAGTCGTACCGGACCCGCTCGGGCGGCGCCGACAGCACCTCGTCCAGGAAGCGCGGCCGGTCGGCGGCCGGCAGGTGCGCGTAGTTCTCCGGACGGCACTGGACGGTCGGCCCGATCTCCACCGCGTCCCGCAGACCGGGCTGCGCGGCGGCGCGGACCAGCACGTGCAGGACGCCGCCGACCACCCGGACGAGGAAGGCGGCGACGCCGCGCCCGCGCGGGACGAGCATCGGCTGGTCCCAGCCGTCCACCTCGCGGACGCCGGTGCGGACCTCGACGCCGACGATGCTGAAGTGGCGGCCGTCGCGGTGGCTGATCTCGTCGCCGGTCCAGGACCAGTCGCGCACCGTGCGGCCCGGGATCGGCCGCACGGTCATCGGCTGGCGGCTGCGGTGCGCGGTGAGCCAGCTCAGCAGCTCGATCTCGGTCTCGTCCGGACGGCCGTCGGGGCGTCCGGGCGGCGCGAACGACGCGGTGACCAGCGCGCCGAACCCGTCGCCGTCCCTCGCGCCGTTTCCCTCGCCGTGCCCCGCCGGACGCGCCGGGAGGGCGGCCGGGCCGGGCGGGGAGACCGACGCCAGGCAGGACAGGACCGTCCGGGTGTCCATGTTGACGACGTTGTCCAGGCGCATCAGCCGGTGCAGCACGTCCAGCCGGACCCAGCGGAAGCCGTCGCGCTCCTCCACCGGGCCGCGCGCCTCCACGACCATGTTCCGGTTCCGCTTGCCGAGGAACCACGAGCCCTGCTCGGACTGCAGGACGTCCACCACGACCGTGCCGGGCCGGGCCGTGGCGAAGTGCTCCAGGTACGGGGTCGCGCGTCCGCCGTGCACACGGGTGTAGTTGCTGCGGGTGGCCTGGACGGTCGGCGAGATCTGGACGCCGTTGATGTTGCCCGGCTCCATCTTCGCCTGGATGAGGCACTCGACCCGTCCGGCCCTGCGCCGGACCAGCAGGCCGAGCACGCCGATCTCGGGCTGCGAGATGATCGGCTGCTCCCAGCGCGGCACGGGCCCGGTCTCGCTGCCGACGGCGAGGCCGGTGACGGTGAAGAAGCCGCCGCCGCGATGCCGCAGGTCACCGGTGCCGGGATCGGCGTGCCAGCCGCGCAGCGCGTCCAGCGGGACGACGCGGACCTCGGTCCGGGCCGCCCGCGCCTGCTCCCGGAACCATCGCTGAAGTTCCCCGTCCGGCCAGTCGCCGCCTCCGGCCAGGCCCGAACCGCTCCGCGTCGGGTCGCTGCCGCCGCGCGTCGGATCGTCGCCGTTCCGCGTCGGGTCGCTGCCGCCGCGCGTCGGATCGTCGCCGTTCCGCGCCGGGTCGCTGCTGCTGCGCGCCGAGTCGCCGCCGTTCCGCGCCGGGTCGTCGCCGTTCCGCTTCGGGGCGTCGTTCCGTGTGGTGGCCGTTCCCGTGCGGACCGTCCCGGTCATCGAGGGGCACCGGCGGCGGCGATGCGCTCCAGCGCCGCGACCGCCGCGTTGGGGGACGGCTCGGCGAGGACCTCGTCGCCCAGCCGTTCGGCGGCGCGGCGGAACGACGGCTCGGAGACCAGCCGTCCCACGGCCTCGCGGACGCCCTCGGGGGTGGCCTCCTCGCGCGGGATCGACAGGCCCGCGCCCAGCTTCCGGACCAGCTCGGCGCGGACCGGCGCGTCCCACTCGCTCGGCACCAGCGTGAGCTGCGGGACCCCGTACCGGGTGGCCGTCGCGCCGATCCCGGCCGCGCCCACGTGCACGACGGCCGCGCAGGTCGGCAGCAGCGCGTTCATCGGGACGAAGTCGACGGTCCGGACGTTGTCCGGCAGTTCGGCGGTCTCGCCCTCGGCGGGCACCAGCGTCGCGACGACCTCCACGTCCAGCTCGCCGAGGGCCTGGAGCGTCTTGGTCGGGATCGGGTCGAAGCCGTGGTAGCCGCGCATCGAGATGCCGGCGGTGACGGCCACCCGGGGGCGCTCCGGCGGTTCGCGCAGCCAGTCGGGGATCGCGGCCGGGCCGTTGTACGGGACGTACTGCACCGGGACGGTCGGCAGCCCGAGCGGCAGCCGCATGCTGGGCGGCGACTGGTCGAGCGTGTGCTGCCCGGTGACCAGCTCCTCGTCGTAGGACGCCCCGAACCGTCCGGCCGTCTCGGCGAGCCACGCGCCCAGCGGGTCGTGCCGCTCGGCCTCGGGCTGCTCGGCGAGCCGCCGCAGGAAGCTCTGCCGCATCCGGACCAGGACGTCCGCGCCCCACAGGAACCGCACGTGCGGGATGCCGGCGGCGCGGGCGGCGACGGCTCCGGCGAACGTGAACATCTCCCAGACGATCAGGTCGGGCCGCCACTGCCGGGTGTAGGCGACCAGGTCGTCCACCATCGGGTCGTTGAACACCTTCGCGGAGTAGATCGTCGCCTCGTCCATGAACCGGACGAAGTCGGGGTAGGCGACCCCGTCCGGCTCGATCAGGACGTTCGCGACCCGCTCCGCCCAGCCCTCGTCGTGGGACTTCTCGACCAGCACCTGGTCGAAGCTGTGGTCCCGGCCCACCGTCACCGACGGCAGTCCGGACCGGACGACGGTGTCGGCGAGCGCGGGCTGGCTCGCGACCCGGACCTCGTGCCCGGCGGTCCGCAGCGCCCAGGCCATCGGTACCATCTGGAAATAGTGGGTCCGTTCGGCGTAGCTGACGAAGAGCACCCGCATAAAACCCTCCTGAATAGTGGACGGTCTTATTCTGCGTCCCCGGGCGGGCCCGGTCTTCTCGCGGATTGCGCGGCTCGGACGCGGTGTTTCACCTGCTCGGAACCGGTGCGGGCAGCCGCATTCTCGGAGATGCGCGGCCCGCCCGGCCTGCCGATGATGGGTAGCGATCTTCGATGATCCGGCCTGTCGCGGTAGGCAGAGAAACGAGCGGTATTCAATGCGACCTCAGCTCCATTCGAAAAGCCCGCTGCTGGATTTCTGGGAGTCGACCCGGCTGAGCGAGGTGGACGCGGTCCCCGAGCCGGCGGGCGCGCCCGCCCGGTCCGGCACGGCGTCCGGCACGGCGTCCGGCACGGCGTCCGGCGGGACGTCCCCGGCGGGGCCGGAGGACGCCGCCCG
>NZ_QURH01000799.1 GCF_003428695.1 Actinomadura logoneensis | reverse complement strand
CGGGACCGGCGTCCGCCCGCCGCCCCCGTCCGGCGTCCCGCCGTCGTCCCCGCGCCCGAACGCGCCCAGCCGGCCGAGCACGCGCGGCAGCGACGCCGTGAACTCCCCGCGCCCGCCCTCTCCCGCGGGACCGGCGAGGTCCTCGAACGGGTCGTCCAGCAGGACGATGTCGGGCTCGTGGACGCACGTCGCGGCGAGCCCCACCCGGAGCCGGACGTCGGGCGGAAGGAGGGCCAGCGCGGTGTCCGCCGCGTCCGCCAGTTCCAGCCGCCGCAGAATGCCGCGCGCGTCGCATTCCCGCGCCCGCCGGTAGTAGGCGGCATAGCCCACGAATTCCGCGGCGGAGATGTTCGAATCGCGCCAGAATCCCGACGGGAGATAGCCGATCCGCGCCCGCACGGCGCGCAGGTCCGATGTTTTCCCGGTACGGTGACCGAGGATTTCTATTTCGCCGACGCTTGGTCGGCGCAGCGTCGCGAACGTGGCCAGCAGCGTTGTTTTGCCCGCGCCCGGCGGACCGGCAACACCGATCAGGCCCTCGGCGATACCGAGGGCCGTCGGACGGAGGAGCCACCGCCCCCCGCGGCGGACCCCCATCCCATGGGCCACGATCGCGGATGCGTCCGCGACCATTTCAGTTTTCCCCCCATTGGTTCACGAGCTCGGCTCGCGACAGCCCCGGCCCGCCCGTGGGCCCGTCGTCCGGCGGCGCGTTTCGCCCCGGTCGAGCAGACCCACCTGTTGAAACTCTCGTGGCCGTCGATCCGTGCACGACCAGGCGACTATAACCAGTCTTGGTGATCGCCGTCAGCTCGCTTTTGCTATTCAGCGACGGCGCTTGGATTCTTTACCTTTCGCGCTGTTGGCTGATCCGTATCGTGGAAAGTCGCGACCGGCCGCTTATGTCTGTGTCGTGCCGGTCCGTGCGGGGCGCCGACGGTCGATCGGCGGAAGCCGAACGCGCGACACGCGGCTCCGGAACTCATCCGAAGTCGATCCGCCACCGATCCGCAACCGATCCCCGTCCGATGACGAGTCGAACCCCCGTGCCCATCCGCGAGCGGAACAGTGAGCAGATCCGCGAGCGGATTCCGAGCACATCCGCGAGTCTCGCGGGAGCCGATCGCGAGCCGGTCGGAAGCCGATCCCGAGCAGATCGCGAGGCGGCGCGGCGCGGTGCGCGCGCGAACGCGGCACGCGCCCGGGAGTCAGTGCCGGAGGACACTCCGGCTGCTCATGCGACGCGCGCGTTCATGCGGCAGGATGTACATATGCCTTCTCGGGACTTTTCGTTGTACGGCGCCGTCGATCTGGGGGCCGTGCAGTCGGCTTCGAAGCAGCGTCAGGAGCGCCAGGCGCGCGCGGCCCAGGCCGGGGACGGCGCGTCCGCCCCCGCCGGGGCCCCAGCGGGCGGTCCGTACGTCGTGGACGTCACCGACCAGACCTTCAACACCGAGGTCGTGGAGCGGTCGCAGAGCGTTCCCGTCCTCGTGGACTTCTGGGCGGAGTGGTGCGGGCCGTGCAAGCAGCTCGGCCCGATCCTGGAGAAGCTGGCGCAGGAGGCGGCGGGCCGCTGGGTCCTCGCCAAGGTCGACATCGACGCCAACCCGCAGCTCGGCGCGTACATGCAGCAGATGGGCGTGCGGGGCATCCCGTTCGTCGCGGCCGTCGTGCAGGGGCAGCTGCTGCCGTTCCTGAACGGCGCCGCCCCCGAGGCCCAGGTGCGCCAGGCCATCGACCAGCTCTTCGAGGCGCTGGTCAAGGAGGGCCTGATCCCCGACGCGCCCGCCGGCGAGGCCCCCGCCACCGCGCCCGCGTCCGACCCGGCCTTCGCGCGGGCGGACGACGCGCTGCGCGCCGGGAACCTGGACGAGGCGCGCGCCGCGTTCGAGGAGATCCTCGCCCGCGACCCGCGGGACGGCGAGGCCAAGCGCGGCCTGGCCCTGGTCGACCTCAGCGGACGCGCCCAGGGGCTGGACGCCGGCCGGGTCCTCCAGGATGCCGAGGCGAAGCCCGGCGACGCCAAGGCGCAGATCGACGCCGCCGACGTCGAGATGGTCTCCGGCCGCATCGAGGCCGCGTTCGGGCGCCTCGTCGCCGCCGTCCGCCGCACGGCGGGCGACGACCGCGACGCCGTGCGCAAGCACCTGCTGGGGCTGTTCGAGGTCCTTCCGGCGGACGACCCGCGCGTCACCAAGGCGCGCCGCTCGCTCCAGAGCGCCCTCTTCTGATCCCGGACGGCACGCCCGTCCGGCCGGCACGCTCGATCAGCACGGCCGGTCGGCACGGCACGGCCGGCCAGCACGGCTCGCCACAGGGCGCGCTCCTCCACGCCGGGGACGCGCCCTGTGGCGTTGAACGGTCGATTCACTCGAGCCGTCCGCACCGTCCGCGCCGCGCCAAGGGCGCCCGCCGGATCCGCTCGGGAGACCCCGGCGGCCAGGCCGTCGCGGGGGTGGCCCCCCGATGCCGCCGAGCCCCTAGCGTGGGCCGGGGGCCTGGCGCACCTGTACGACATGGTGCAGAATGCGCTTTTTTAACGCCGCAAGTACAAAGTGTCCTTCTGACCGGGGACGGCGCGCCGAGCGCGTATCCTCGTTGGCGGTGACCGCGCCCCGCCCGCCCCATGCGACGCCCTCCACAGGACGCCCTCGGAGTAGCGCGCTCACGCCATCCCGGAAGCCGGTCCGCGGCTCCGGGCGGGACGAAAGACGTAGCCGGTCAGTTGTGGTCCGGTAGACAGGGAGCAGTGTCGTGGCCAGCGTGCCCAGCGTGTCGTACTCCATCACCGTCCGGCTGGAGGTCCCGGCCGGCGGCAAGGCCGTCAGCCAGATCACCCACGTGGTCGAGAACGCCGGGGGCATCGTGACCGCCCTCGACGTGAACACCGCCGGTCACGAGACGCTGCGCATCGACGTCACCATCGCCACCCGCGACACCGAGCACGCCGAGGCGATCTCCGCGGCGCTCGAGACGATCGACGACATCAAGATCCACAAGGTCTCGGACCGGACCTTCCTCATGCACCTCGGCGGCAAGATCGAGATGCAGTCGAAGGTGCCGCTGCGCAACCGCGACGAGCTGTCCATGGCCTACACGCCGGGCGTCGCGCGGGTCTCGCTCGCCATCGCCCGCAACCCCGAGGACGTCCGGCGGCTGACGATCAAGCGCAACAGCGTCGCGGTCGTCACCGACGGCTCGGCCGTGCTCGGCCTCGGCAACATCGGCCCGGAGGCCGCGCTGCCGGTGATGGAGGGCAAGGCCGCGCTGTTCAAGCGGTTCGCCGGGATCGACGCGTGGCCGATCTGCCTGGACACCCAGGACACCGACGAGATCGTCCGAACGGTGCAGATCCTCGCGCCCGCGTTCGGCGGCATCAACCTGGAGGACATCTCCGCGCCGCGCTGCTTCGAGGTCGAGGCCCGGCTGCGCGAACTGCTGGACATCCCGGTCTTCCACGACGACCAGCACGGCACCGCGATCTGCGTGCTCGCCGCGCTCACCAACGCGCTGCGCGTGGTCGGCAAGGACCTCGGGTCCGTCCGCATCGCGATGTCCGGCGCGGGCGCGGCGGGCAGCGCGATCCTGAAGCTGCTGCTGCACGCCGGGGCGAAGAACGTGGTCGTCTGCGACTACTACGGCGCCGTCCACCTCGGCCGCACCGACCTGGACGACTCGCTGCGCTGGATCGCCGAGCACACCAACGCCGAGGGCTACAGCGGCGACCTGAAGGGCGCGGTCGCGGGCGCGGACGTGTTCGTCGGCGTCTCCGCGCCGGGCATCCTGACCGGGGACGACATCGCCACGATGAACGAGGACGCGATCGTGTTCGCGCTGGCCAACCCCGAGCCCGAGGTGTCGCCGGACGAGGCGCGCGAGCACGCCGCCGTGGTCGCCACCGGCCGCAGCGACTACCCGAACCAGATCAACAACGTGCTGGCGTTCCCCGGCGTGTTCCGCGGGCTGCTGGACGCGCAGGCCGACGGCGTCACCCTGGACATGCTCGCCGCCGCGGCCCAGGCGCTCGCCGAGGTCGTCACGCCGGGCGAGCTGGGCCCGAACTACATCGTCCCGAGCGTGTTCCACCCGGACGTCGCGGGCCGCGTCGCGGGCGCCGTCCGCGAGGCCGCCGGCGGCCGTCCCCGCACGGAAGCCTGACCTCCGGGTAAGTCCGCCGCCCCGCACTCCCGCGCCGAGCGGGAGGGCGGGG
>NZ_QURH01000794.1 GCF_003428695.1 Actinomadura logoneensis | reverse complement strand
CTCGCCGGCCTCGTCGGCCGGGACGTCCGCGGCGCCGTCGGCGGGCGCGGTGGCCTCGTCGGCCGCCCCGTCCGTCGGCTCGGCCGCGGCAGCCGCAGCGGACTGGGCCTCTTCGATGGCCTCGTCGTTGGGCTGTGAGGACTCGGACACGGCGCTGATCCTTCTTCTCTCGACTGGCTTGACTGGAGTTTTCCGGCGGTGGACCGGACGCGGGGGGATGGTCGGCTCTGCGCTGCTGACGCGGACCGCGGGAACGGCTCCGGAGCGTCACGGCTCCGGAACGAGGGGCACGCGGCGGGCGTGCGTCCCGCGGTCGGCGGGGATCAGCCGAAGAGCCAGAACACGCCCTTCTGCAGACCCCAGTCGATGCCCGCGACGAGCGCGACCATGACCAGCACGAAGACCAGGGAGACCGTGGTGTAGGTGATCAGCTCACGGCGCGTCGGCCAGATGACCTTGCGCAGCTCGGCGATCACCTGGCGCACGAAAAGGGCGGGAGTCGTCCGCTTCGGCGCGGAGCTCGACTTGCCCTCGTCCTTGGCCGCGGCCTCGCCGCGCGTCTCAGTCGCCATTGTGCCGCCGTTCACCTCATAGGTCGTGTTCAACCACGTCGTGGTTGTTCGCGCGGACCCCGGCAGCCCGTGGCCGCGCGGGGAAGCGCGCACCGCACCTCGCAGGGCAGGAGGGACTCGAACCCCCAACCGCCGGTTTTGGAGACCGGAGCTCTACCAATTGAGCCACTGCCCTTCAACGCCTCCCGGGGGAGACACCCGATCTTCGCAGACCGGTTCGTGCCGGTCCCAGCTTACGGCTTGTGCGGACATGGCCGTATCCCGGTGACGCGTCACTAGGCAGAGGAGTCTACGGCCCCGGACGCCCTCCCGTCGAACCGGAATGCCGAAACGTTGCCCGGCATGTCTTCGCGAACTGCCGGAACGGCCCTCGATATCTCGCTGAAGTCATGCCCCCGCGTCGGTAACGTTACGGACATGAGCACTGAGCGTCCCCGCATCTCCCGGCGCATCGCCGCCATCTCCGAGTCCGCCACCCTGGCCGTCGACGCCAAGGCCAAGGCGCTGAAGGCGGCGGGCCGCCCGGTCATCGGGTTCGGCGCCGGCGAGCCCGACTTCCCGACGCCCGACTACATCGTCGAGGCGGCCGTGACCGCGTGCCGCGTGCCGCGGTTCCACAAGTACACGCCGGCGGGGGGCCTGCCGGAGCTGCGCGAGGCGATCGCCGAGAAGACGCTGCGCGACTCGGGCCTGCGGGTCGAGGCCGCCCAGGTGCTCGTGACCAACGGCGGCAAGCAGGCCGTCTACGAGGCGTTCGCGACGCTGCTCGACCCGGGCGACGAGGTCATCGTCCCGACCCCGTACTGGACCACCTACCCTGAGTCGATCAAGCTCGCCGGCGGCGTCCCGGTGGACGTGGTGGCCGACGAGACCACCGGCTACCGGGTGAGCGTGGAGCAGCTCGAGGCGGCCCGCACCGACCGCACCAAGGTGCTGCTGTTCGTCTCGCCGTCCAACCCGACCGGCGCGGTCTACTCGCGGGACGAGATCGAGGCGATCGGCCGCTGGGCCGCCGAGCACGGCCTGTGGGTCGTCACCGACGAGATCTACGAGCACCTCGTGTACGGGGACGCCGAGTTCCACTCGATGCCGGTCGTGGTGCCCGAGCTGGCCGACCGCACGCTGGTGCTCAACGGCGTCGCCAAGACCTACGCGATGACCGGCTGGCGGGTGGGCTGGCTGGTCGGCCCGAAGGACGTGGTGAAGGCCGCCGCGAACCTCCAGTCGCACGCCACCTCCAACGTCGCGAACGTCTCCCAGGCCGCCGCGCTCGCCGCCGTGACCGGGGACCTGTCGGCCGTCGCCGAGATGCGCAAGGCGTTCGACCGCCGCCGCCAGACCATGGTCCGGATGCTCAACGACATTCCCGGCGTCGTCTGCCCCGAGCCGGAGGGCGCGTTCTACGCCTACCCCTCGGTCAAGGAGCTGATCGGCAAGGAGCTGCGCGGCAGGCGTCCGCAGTCCTCCGTCGAGCTGGCCGCGCTGATCCTGGAGGAGGCCGAGGTCGCGCTCGTCCCCGGTGAGGCTTTCGGGACGCCGGGCTACTTCCGCCTGTCCTACGCGCTCGGCGACGACGACCTCGTCGAGGGCGTGTCCCGGGTCGCCAAGCTGCTCAGCGAGGCCCACTGACCCGGCTCCGAGGAGCCCCGGCCCGGCCGTTCGAGGCCGACCGGGGCTTTCTCATGTCCGGCGTGATTTTCCACACACTGGCGACGCCGCCACGCTGCGGCGTCCACCTCGTCCGCCTCTGCGGCGGAAACCCGGATAGGCCTCGCTTGCGGGGTTTTGGAGGCCTCTGAACGACCGGCGGCGTCCGCGAAAGGATCATGTGGCGCATGGCCGCAACGGGTCATGGCGGGTAGTCCGGACTGATGGTCCTGGTGAGCCGCGGGTTCCACACCGGCGCGGATCCGGCAACATTGGCTCATGGAGGCCCCTACCGCGTCCGTCGCGTCCCCACCGGTCGAGTCCCGTCGTCCCCGTCCGCTGGCGACGCTCCCGAAGGCGCACCTGCACCTGCACTTCACCGGCTCGATGCGGCACTCCACCCTGGTGGAGCTCGCCGGCAAGTACGGCGTGCACCTGCCGGACGCCCTGGTGGAGGACTGGCCGCCCCGGCTGCGCGCCACCGACGAACGCGGCTGGTTCCGGTTCCAGCGCCTCTACGACATCGCCCGGTCCGTCCTGCAGTCCCCGGACGACCTGCGCCGCCTGCTCCGCGAGACCGCCGAGGACGAGGCCGCCGAGGGGTCCGGCTGGCTGGAGATCCAGGTCGACCCGAGCGGCTACGCCGCCCGCTTCGGCGGCCTGACACCGACGGTCGAACTCGTCCTGGCGGCAGCCCGCGAGGCCGAGCAGGCCACGGGCGTCGGCATCGGCGTGATCATCGCCGCGAACCGCACCCGCCACCCCCTGGACGCCAAGACGCTCGCCCGCCTCGCCACCCGCTACGTCGACCAGGGCGTCGTCGGCTTCGGCCTCTCCAACGACGAGCGCCGGGGCCGCGCCTACGACTTCGACGGCGCCTTCCGCATCGCCCGGCGCGCGGGCCTGCTGTCGGTCCCGCACGGCGGCGAGCTCCTCGGCGCGACCAGCATCCGCGAGTGCCTGGAGACCCTGGAGGCCGACCGCATCGGCCACGGCGTGCGCGCCGTCGAGGACTCCCGCCTCCTCTCCCGCATCGTCGACCGCGGCGTCACCCTCGAGGTCTGCCCGGCGTCCAACGTGAGCCTGGGCGTCGCGTCCACCCCGTCCGACGTCCCCCTCCGCACCCTCTACGAGGCGGGCGCCAGCCTCGCCCTCGGCGCGGACGACCCCCTCCTCTTCGGCTCCCGCCTGGCCCGCCAGTACGAGCTGGCCCGCGAGGTCCACGACTTCACCGACGCCGAACTGGCCGACCTGGCCCGCCACTCCATCCAGGCGTCCGCCGCCCCCACCCCCCTGCGCACCCGCCTCCTGACCCAGGTAGACACCTGGCTGGCCACACCCCCCGAATAACTTCCACTGCCCCACGCCCATCCCCCACCCGAGCGGCAACCAAGCAACAGCGAGACGCCGCCTTCCGGACGCGTGCTCACAGCACCCATCAGCGGACAACTCCCCGGGCACAAGGCGAGAGCCCAGCCCTGCCAATTGCCGACCGAAAGGGACGCGCGTCTACGGCGGCGGCCTGGCCGTGGCGGTCACCTTCGGCGCCAAGGGCAGGGTGGCGGCGCTGATCTTCCTCGGCATCCTGCTGCGCGCGGGCGGCACATCGGGTGCTGGGAGAGGCGCGGGACCAGGGCTGGCACATCTCGTGTGACGTAGCGGCTGAGGACACCCGGCCCAGCAGCGGGAGGCCCAGCGCGCCGCGAGTGGGTCTTCGCACCGGGGACGGGCCATCGCCGCGCGCCGGAAGGTGGGCCAGAGCTGGAGGGTTAGCGCGTCCGGGTTAGGGCTCCGCGCTGAGGCCAGAGCCGGGACCACCCGGCCGCGCCCGGCGTGAGGCTCCACGCGCGGGAGGCCGGAGCCGGGAGGACCCGGCGCGCCCGGCGTGAGGCTCCGCGCGGGAGGCCGGAGCGGGGAGGACCCGGCGCGCCCGGCGTGAGGCTCCGCGCGCGGGAGGCCGGAGCTGGGAGGACCCGGC
>NZ_QURH01000790.1 GCF_003428695.1 Actinomadura logoneensis | reverse complement strand
GGTCCTGGTCGCCGCCGGGGACGGCGGTCGGCGGCAGCGCGGCGTCCGGAACGATGGTGCCCGGCGCGACGGGCGGCGGCGTCCCCCGCGGCGGACGGCCCGCGCACGGACGGGACGGGTCGGCGACGGTCAGCGGCGAGCGGTCGTACCAGAAGGGCTCGGCGAACCGTCCCGAGTCGATCTCGTGCGCGGTCGCCGGATCGGCGGACGCGCGCGCGAGCACCTGCGCGCGGCGGGCCCGCTGCTCGGGCGTGGACGGCGCGAGGAAGCGCATCGTCGCCGCCGTGACGTCCAGGTTCTCCAGGGCGGCGGCGCGGCGCTCGGTGTCGTAGGTGCCGAGCAGCGCGGGCGGCGACCAGCCGCGCGCGACGAACGCGATCTTCCACGCGGCGTTCTCGGCGTCCGGAACGCCCGAGTTGAGGCCGCGCGCCCCGAACGGCGCGTACAGGTGCGCGGCGTCCCCGGCGAGCAGCACGCGCCCGACCGCCATCGGGGACGCGACGCGCGAGTGGAACCGGTAGTCCGTCGCCCACAGCACCTCGTACGGGCGGTCGCCCACGACCTGCCGGACGCGGGCGTCCAGGCGTCCGCCGGAGCGCTCGGCGGCCAGGTCGAAATCCGGCGGGACCTGCCAGTCGATCCGGTACACCGATCCGGGGCAGGGGTGGATGAGCACCTGCCGGCCGGGGTTCCACGGCGGGTCGAAGTGGAAGTGCCGCTCGGTCTCGCGGCCGGGCCAGGCGGTGCGCACGTCCACGATGAGGAAGCGGTCGCCGCCGCTCTCCCCCGGGAACGCGACGCCGAGCGCGGCGCGCAGCGCCCCGGAGTGGCCGCCCGAGCACACCACCGCGTAGGCCCCTCGCACCAGCGCGCCGGACGCGCCGTGCGCGCCGTGCCCGTCCGCCGCGCCGGTCGCGCAGCGCACGGTGACGCCCGACTCGTCCTGTTCGATCGCGGTGACGCGGTGGTCCCAGCGGATCGTGACGTGGGGGTCGGCGTCGGCGAGTTCCTGCAGCACCTGCTCGGTGCGGCTCTGGGAGATGTTGACGAACGGCGGCAGCGGCCCGGCGCCCGCGAACCGCCAGGACGCCACCTCGCGGCCCCGGTGGAAGACGCGCCCGGTCGTCCAGGTCAGGCCCTCGTCGGTGAGGACGTCCGCGCCCACCGCGGACCAGATGTCCAGGACGTCCCGTTGCTGGCAGATCGACCGGGACCCGATCTCCGTCCGCGCCGGGAGCGCTTCGAGCACCTCCACGCGGAGCCCCCAGCGGGCGAGGAGCAGCGCGGTGGTGAGTCCCACCGGCCCCGCGCCCACGACCAGGACGGGCGCGCCGGCCTCCCTCCCACCACCGGCCTCCCTTCCAGCACCGGCCTCCCTCCCACCACCGGCCTTCCTCTCGACGCCGCCCGCGTTCTCCAGGGACGGCGGTGCCGCCCCGCGCCGTCCGCCCGGCGCGGGGTTCTCGAACGCGGCGGAGGCCATGGCGTCATCCCTGGAGTTCGGCCCAGACCTGGCGGTCGCGTTCGGCGGTCCAGACGCGGGGGCGCTCGACGCCGTCCAGCTCGTCCCAGAGGCGGGAGACGTCGAACGGCAGGCAGTGCTCGAAGATCGGCCAGCCGCCGTAGGACGGTTCGAGCGCCGCGTGCACGGCGGTGAACGCCTCGCGCAGCGTCCCGCCGCGTTTGCGCACGTCGCGGACCTCGCGCAGCATCGTGTCCAGGAAGTCGCGGGTCTGCGCGATCGCGGCGCGCACCGCCTCGCGGCCGTGCGCGACCGCGCCGCGCCCGCCGACCAGGGTGTCCGCGCCGAACGAGGCGACCCGGTCGAGCGTCGCCCCGGCCCAGTCGCGGTGGAAGGCGTCGCCGGTGTAGAGCGCGGCCTGCGTCTCGACCAGGTCGCCCGCGAACAGGATGCGGTGCCGGGGCAGCCAGGCGACGATGTCGCCCTCGGTGTGCCCGCGCCCGCAGTACCGCAGCACCAGCTCGCCCCGGTCCCCGCCGAGGGCGATGGTCACGCTGTCGGAGAAGGTGGCGGTCGGCCGGGTGAGCCCGGGGATGCTCGCCGGGTCCTTGAACAGGCGGGGCATCCGGCCGAACTCCGACTCCCAGTCCTGCCGCCCGCGCTCGGCGATGAGGTCGCGGGTCCGGTCGTGCGCGATGATCGACCGGGTGCCGAACGCGCTCGCGCCGAGCGTCCGGACGGCGTGGTAGTGCGACAGCACCAGGTGCCGGATCGGCTTGTCGGTGTGGGCGCGCAGCACCATCAGCCAGTCGCGGGCCGCCGCCGGGGTGGCCGTCGCGTCGAAGCAGACCACGAAGTCCTCGCCCTCGATCGCGCCGACGTTCGGGTCGCCCTCGGCCGTCAGCGCGTACACGCCGTCGGCGAGTATCTCCAGCGTCTGGGTCTTCGCGGACAGGTCGGCGGACGACGCGAACGGCTTGGGCATCGTTGCCCCTCGCTCTCTTTGGGCGCACGGCAGGGAGGACGGTCCGGCGGGACGCGGCGGGGACCCTCGCCGCCGGGGCGAGGGTTTCATTCCACCACCGGACGACCCGTAATCACCGATCCCGCCGCCCCGCCCGGCCCTTCGCGGCCTCCCCGCGCTCCCCCGTCCTCCCCGGCCGCGCGCCCCCGGAGGATCGGCGGTGAGCGGGCCGCGGGAGGGTAGGGAAGATCGGGATCGGGGAACGTACCGGGGACGCCGAGCGCGCCAGGACGGGCGGCGCGCGAAGGGAGGACGTGGATGACCGCGGCGCTCGGACTGCTCGCGGTCCTGTTGCTGACGGCGGCGACCGGGTACTTCGTCGCCCAGGAGTTCGCGTTCGTGACGGCGGACCGGCCGGTGCTGGCGGAGCGCGCGGCGGCCGGCGACCGGGCCTCCGAACGCGCGATCCAGGTGATGGAGCGGGTGTCGTTCATGCTGTCGGGCGCGCAGCTCGGCATCACCGTCACCGCGCTGGTCGTGGGCTTCATCGCCAAGCCCGCGCTCGCCGACCTGCTCGCGCCGGTGCTCGGCGCGGCGGGCGTCCCGGACGGCGCGGTCGGCGGAATCTCGGTGACCG
Organism: Actinomadura logoneensis; assembly: GCF_003428695.1. Lineage (GTDB taxonomy): Bacteria > Actinomycetota > Actinomycetes > Streptosporangiales > Streptosporangiaceae > Spirillospora > Spirillospora logoneensis. The sequence continues at coordinate 1,133 of NZ_QURH01000790.1, read as the reverse complement.
CCGGGTTCGTCCTGGCCACGGTGATCCAGATGGTGCTGGGCGAGCTGTTCCCGAAGAACCTGGCGCTGGCCCGGGCCGAGCCGCTGGCGCGGCGGCTGGCGGGCTCGACGCTGGTGTACCTGACCGTCGCGGGCCCGGTGATCCGGCTGTTCGACCTGGCCGCGAACCGGCTCGTCCGCGCCGCCGGGATGGAGCCGGTCGAGGAGCTGCACCAGGGCGCGACGCTGGAGGAGCTCGGCCACATCATCGGCGAGTCCGGCGAGCAGCTCGGCGACCAGACCGACCTGCTGGAGCGCGCGCTGGAGTTCTCCGAGCGGGACGCCGAGGAGGTCATGGTCCACCGCGTGGACGTGGTGACCGTCCCGGCGGACGCGGTGGCGACCGAGCTCACCGAGGTCGTCACCGCGCACGGCCACTCGCGGTACCCGGTGGTCGGCGACAGCGTGGACGACGTGATCGGCGTGGTCGGGCTGAACGACCTCATCCGGCTCAGCCCCGAGGAGGCGGCGCGCACGCCGGTGCGCGAGCTGGCCCGTCCGGCGGTGCTGCTGCCGTCGTCGCTGCCGCTGCCGCAGGTCGTCGCCGAGCTGCGCCGGCACGGCGACCCGCTCGCCTGCGTGGTGGACGAGTACGGCGGCTTCGCCGGGCTGCTGACCTGGGAGGACGTCGCGGAGGAGCTGGTCGGGGAGATCGCCGACGAGATCGACGCGGACCCGGACCTGGCGATCCGGTCCGGGGCGTGGTGGACGACCGACGCGGGCCTGCGGGTGGACGAGGTGCGGCACGAGACGGGCATCCCGCTGCCCGAGGGCGACTACGAGACCGTCGCGGGCCTGCTGCTGAGCCGCCTCGGCCGGGTGTCCGAGCCGGGCGACGTCGTCCGCATCGGGCTGGCCCCCGAGCGGCCGGAGGACCCGCCGCGCGACGCCGTGGTCGAGGTGCTGACCATCCACCGGCACGTCCCGGAGCTGATCCGGATCTGCGTCGTGCCCGCCGGAGGCGCCCCGCCCACGGCGAAGACCGGGACCGGGAACGGAAGCGCCGGCGGACCGCGAACGGGTCCGGGCGGCGCGATCGGAGGCGGGGCCGGCGGCGCGATCGGAGGTGGGGCCGGCGGCGGGAGCGGAGGCGGG
>NZ_QURH01000789.1 GCF_003428695.1 Actinomadura logoneensis | reverse complement strand
GGCGGGGACGCTGGCGGCGGGCGGCCTCGGCGTCCTCGGCTGGCAGGAGCTCGGCGGCGGCGCGGGCGGCTCGCCCGCCCGGTCCGCAGCGAACGCCTTCAAGAAGGCCACCGGGCTCGGGGAGGCGGATCCCACCGGCGGCACCTGGACGATGCTGGAGGGCGTCGACGCCTACGAGGTCCGCAGCACCGCCTTCTCCCCTGACGGGAGGTACATGGCGGTCTCCGGATGGACGTCCGGGGCGGGCACCCACTGCGTCGGCATCTACGACGGGACGTCCAGGGCGCGGTTGACGCAGGTGGACGGCGGTCCGAACGGCGCGAACCAGGTGGCGTTCTCCCCCGACGGCCGCCGCCTGGCCGTCGCCTGCACGGACGGGCGGGTGCGGATCTACTCCGTCCCGGACGGGCGGCCGGTCGCGACGCTCACCGGGCCGAAGAAGCGGGCGATGGGCGTGGCGTGGTCGTCCCGGGGCCGGATCGCCGCGGCCACCGAGGAGGGCGGCTTCCTCTGGGAGGCGTCCGGCCGCTTGGTGACCCGGCTCACACGCAAGGACAAGTATCCGGGAGAGCTGTACTCGGCCGCGTTCTCCGCGGACGGCCGGATGGTCGCCACCTGCGGCGCGGACCAGTTCGTCCGGCTGTACGACGGGGTCACCGGGGCGCGGATCGCCGACCTCGGCACGCCCTCCGCGACCGGGCTGGCGTTCTCCCCCGACGGCCGGACGCTCGCGGTCGGCGAGTACGGCGGCACGGACCAGAACGTCGTCCGCGTCTGGGACGTCCGGACGCACGCCGAACTGGCCCGGCTGCCGGGGCACAAGAGCATCGCGTCCGTGGCGTTCTCCGGGGACGGCAGGCGGCTGGCGAGCGGCGGGAACGACGGCGGGTCGTCCCTCCAGGGCAGCATCCGGGTCTGGGACGCGGCCTCCAGGAGCCGGCTGCGGCTGCTCACCACGCCGAGCCACTGCATGAGCGTGGCACTCGACCGGGAAGGGACGAGAATGCTCAGCTCAGGGGCCGGAAAGCCGGTTCTCTGGACCGGCCTGTAAGCACGGCGCAAGCCCGTGACGGACCGCATCCAGCGCCGCGGCGGAAGGTGATCTGTAAGCCGCCTCACCCTGTCCGGAATCCGGTTTCTGGAAAAACCGGAGCGGGATTCCCGGGAACGCGTTGAATGTTCATGCAGAGCAGTGCATACTCTTCCCATGTCCAAGGTGCTCTCCTCCCTGCCCGTCGGTGAACGCGTCGGGATCGCCTTCTCCGGCGGCCTCGACACCTCTGTCGCGGTGGCCTGGATGCGCGAGAACGGCGCGGTGCCCTGCGCGTACACGGCCGAGCTGGGCCAGTACGACGAGCCCGACGTCGCGTCCGTGCCCGGCCGCGCCACGCTCTACGGCGCCGAGGTCGCGCGCCTGGTCGACTGCCGCGCGGCGCTCGTGGAGGAGGGCCTGGCCGCCCTGGCCTGCGGCGCGTTCCACATCCGCTCCGGAGGCCGCGCCTACTTCAACACCACCCCGCTCGGCCGGGCCGTGACCGGCACCCTGCTGGTCCGCGCCATGCTGGAGGACGAGGTCCAGATCTGGGGCGACGGCTCCACCTTCAAGGGCAACGACATCGAGCGGTTCTACCGGTACGGCCTGCTCGCCAACCCGGCGCTGCGGATCTACAAGCCGTGGCTGGACGCGGCGTTCGTCGGCGAGCTCGGCGGCCGGCAGGAGATGTCGGAGTGGCTGACCGAGCGCGACCTGCCCTACCGGGCGAGCGCCGAGAAGGCGTACTCCACCGACGCCAACATCTGGGGCGCCACGCACGAGGCCAAGGCCCTGGAGCACCTGGACGCGGGCGTCGAGACCGTCGAGCCGATCATGGGCGTCCGGTTCTGGGACCCGGCGGTGGAGATCCCCGCCGAGGACGTCACCGTCGGCTTCGTCCAGGGCCGCCCGGTCACGATCAACGGCAAGGAGTTCGGCTCCGCCGTGGACCTGGTGCTGGAGGCCAACGCGATCGGCGGACGGCACGGGCTCGGCATGTCCGACCAGATCGAGAACCGGGTCATCGAGGCCAAGAGCCGCGGCATCTACGAGGCCCCCGGCATGGCGCTGCTGTTCGCGGCGTACGAGCGGCTGGTCAACGCCGTCCACAACGAGGACACCATCGCCACCTACCACGCCGAGGGGCGGCGGCTCGGGCGGCTGATGTACGAGGGCCGCTGGCTCGACCCGCAGGCGCTGATGCTCCGCGAGGCGCTGCAGCGCTGGGTCGGCTCGGCCGTGACCGGCGAGGTCACGCTGCGGCTGCGGCGCGGCGAGGACTACTCGATCCTGGACACCACCGGCCCCGCGCTCAGCTACCACCCGGACAAGCTGTCCATGGAGCGCACCGAGGACTCGGCGTTCGGGCCGGTGGACCGGATCGGCCAGCTCACCATGCGGAACCTGGACATCGCCGACTCCCGCGCCCGGCTGGAGCAGTACGCCGGGCTCGGGGTGGTCGGCGCGTCCCACCCCGCAGCGCCCGGCGCGGCCCTGGGCGCGGGCACCGCGCTCATCGGTCCGATGGCGGAGGGCGGCGCGGAGTCCATCGCCTCCCGCGGCGAGGCCCCCGGCGGCGACGAGCTGCTGGACAGCGCCGCGATGGAGTTCGGCACCGACTGACCTCCCCCAACTTGCCGGCCCGCCCGGCCCGCCCGGCTTGGTCTGTCGGGCCTGCGCAGGCCGCCCGGCCTGGCTTGGCCTGCCTGTCGGGCCTGTCGGGCCTGCCCAGGCTGCCCGAGACCTGCCCACCCAGGACGACCGGTGCCGCGATCCCTTCAGCGGGGTCGTGGCACTGGTCGTTTCCGCGGTGCCACACACCCGAGCCGCTGACGGACGGACGCCAGGACGCAACGGACAAGCCGGGACGACTCACGCGCTCGCTCCGAACGGGACCGCCGGAGCCGCTTCCTTGAACCGCGCGTAAAGCCCGGTCGGACTTCCGCCAAGGTCCGGCCGGGTTCGCCGCGCCACCGGGCGGACGCCGTGTCCGCGCGGGCAGAATGGCCTGCGCCATGTTTGCGCTCACGCTTAAATGGTTGGCAGGCTGGACGGCACGGCGGGACCGGGGCTGCGGACCGCCTCCGCCCCGCGAGCGGCCCGCCCTTCGGACGAGGAAGCCACGTGAACGGATCGACGCGATGCCGACGAACCCATGCTGACGGCGCCCATGTCGGCGACGCCGTGCCGACGACGCCCATGCTGACGGTCCCATGGTGACGGCCCCATGCTGACCGGACTCGGCGCGGGCGCGCTGCTGGCCGGGCTGGCGTTCGCCGGCGCGCTCGTGGACGGCTTCGGCGGCGGCGGTCCCGGCCTGGTGCTCGGCGTGTGCCTGGTCGCGGGGTCGCTGCTGGCGGCGGCGCTGGTCGTCCCGGAGCGCGTCCGGATCGTGCTGCCGATGCCGCCGCTGGCGTACGCGGTCGCGGCGGCGGTGGCGGGTCTGATCGGCGACCCGGGGCAGGTGTCCGGCGGGGTGGGCCTGGCCGCCGCGGCGGGCCGCTGGCTCAGCGAGGGGTTCGTGGCGATGGCGACCGCGACGCTGCTGGTGGTGGCGCTGGCCGTCGTCCGGGCGACAAGCACGCGGGCCCGCTGAGCGGCAAGCACGGCACGCGAGCCCCAGGATCGAGGACACAACGGGACCGCGGACACACCGGGGCCGCGGACACGTCAGAACAGCAAACACGCCGGAACGGCGAACATGCCGGAACCTCGGATACGTCGGGGCCACGGACACGTCGGGGCCACGGATACGTCGGGGCCACGGGCACGCCGGGGCCACGAACGCGGAAGCGGGGAGCGGAACGAGACCGGGAGACCGGAACTCCTGCGCCGGAGAGCGGACGGCAGGAAACGGGCACCGAACAGGAGTACGGAACGCGAGCACGCGGGTACCGAGGGTGGAGGGGCGCCTCGCCCGCCGGCCGACCGGGGAGGGGAACAGTGGGACCGACCGCGCACCGGGGCCGCCCGACGGGCCGTGAGCCCGCGGAGGGGTCCGCGCCCGCCCGCCCGCCGTCCGGCGGACCGCGTCTTGACCGTCCGGACCGTCCGAGCCGTCCGAACCGTCCGGGCCGTGGGGGTGGTCCGGGCAGGGGCTCCGCGGCGTGGGGCCGGGTGACCGCGCCGGGCAG
>NZ_QURH01000786.1 GCF_003428695.1 Actinomadura logoneensis | reverse complement strand
GGACCGGGCCGCCCGCCGGGAGCGGCACGGGGGCGGTGGCCGGGGGCGGTGCCCAGGACGGTCCGGCCGGCTGACCGGCGGCGCCGGGGCGTTCGGTCGCGAACCGTTGGCACGTCGTGACCAACGCGCCCCTTCCATCGGAGGACATCTCCTGACAAGCTCTAGGGATCGCGGTGCGAGGAGGGAACGGGTTGAGCAGCGGGGGCGCTCGCGAGACGGAGGGGACGGGCCGTGACGGCATTCCTGACTCCCGGCCCCGCAGGCATGTCAAGCTCCGTCCGGGGGACCGGGTGGCGGTCGTCGCCCCCAGCGGCCCGGTGGACCGGGACCGCCTCGAGGCGGGCTGCGCGGTCCTGCGCGGCCTCGGCCTGGACGTCGTGCTCGGCAAGCACGTCCTGGACCGCGTCAACCTCGACCACGGCCCCGCCGTGCGGGAGGACCGGCACCGGCTCGCCGGGACGGACGCCGACCGCGCCGCCGACCTGACCGACGCCTGGTGCGACCCGTCGGTCCGGGCGGTGCTGTGCGCGCGCGGCGGCTACGGCGCGACCCGCCTGCTCGACCACCTGGACTGGGCGGCGCTCGCCGCCGGGTCCGGCCCGGAACCGAAGATCCTGCACGGCTCCAGCGACATCACCGCGCTGCACGTCGCGTTCGGCGCGCGGCTCGGCGTCACCACGTCCTTCGGACCGATGGCCGCCGCGCAGATCGTCGCGGCGCCCGCAGCGGACGAGGACGGCGAGGGCGCCGTGGCGGGCCTGCGCGCCGCGCTGTTCGGAAGTGGAACGATCGAAGCGCCCGGGACCACGGTGGTCCGGGACGGACGCGCCGAGGGGCCGCTGACCGGCGGCACGCTCTCGCTGCTGACCGCCCTGCTCGGCACCCCGCACGCCCCGCCCCCCGCCGCGGGGCGGATCGTCTTCCTGGAGGACGTCGCCGAGGAGCCCTACCGGCTCGACCGGATGCTCACCCAGCTGCTCCAGTCCGGATGGCTGGACGGCGCGGCCGGGATCGCGCTCGGGTCCTTCCACGACTGCGGCGACCCCGCCGAGGCCGGGGCCGTGGTCGCGGCCCGCCTCGCCCCGATGGGCGTGCCGGTGCTGGCGGGGCTGCCCGCCGGGCACGGCCCGCGCCAGCTCACCCTCGAACTCGGCGCGCCGGCCGTCCTGGACACCGGCGCCCGCCACCTCCTCGGAGGCATCGGATGACCGGACGGCACACCCGGCACGACCCCGCGGCCGACGGCACGCTCGACTCGCTGGTGGTGCTGGTCGCCGAGAGCCTCGGCTACGGCTGCCGCGCCGTCGCCGGCGACGTGGTGCTGCTGGAGGGCCCCACCCGGCTGCACGTCGGGATGCGCGACCTGCGGCAGATCGCCCGGCTGGTGCCGCGCGACGACTGGCCCGCGCTGGTGTCCGACCACATCACCACGCTCACCACCGCGCTGGAGGAGCCGCTCGACCTGTCGGACTTCGACGTCGCGCAGCACCTGCTGCGCACCCGGCTGTACCAGAGCGCGGCCGACATCGGCGGCCTGGCGGCGCGGCCGTTCGCGCCGGGGCTGATCGAGGCGGTGGTCGTGGACACGCCGACCGCCGTGCGGACGGTGACCGCCCAGGAGGCGGCGGGCTGGCCGGTGTCCGGCGACGCGCTGTTCATGCTGGGCCGGGCCAACGTCCGCGCGGACGGCCCGCTCCGGCTGGAGGAGCACGACCTCGGCCAGGTGCGGGTGGCGGTGCTGTCGGGCTGGACCGCCTACACCGCGACGCACCTGGCGTGGCTGGAGGAGTACCTGCACCTCGGGCCGCACGGCGCGCTGGTGACCGTCCCGAACCGCAGCCTGGTGATCGTCCACCCGCTGCGCTCGTCGGACCCGTCGCCGCGGGCCCGGTACCGGGCCGCCGCGAGCGCGTCGCACGAGCTCCACTCGCACGCCCAGCACGCCTACGAGGAGGGGCCGGGTTCGCTCAGCCCGCACGTGTACTGGTGGCGGGCCGGGCAGATGGACCGCCTCGACCTGCGCTACCAGGACGGCACGGTCGTGCTGCCCGAGGGGTTCGCGGCGGCCGTGGTCGGCTCGGCGTCCCGCAGCGAGCGCGCCGAGCCGCTGTAGGACCGCGCGCCCGCTTCGGGCCGTTCGCCCCGGTTGCCTCCGGTTCCGCTCCGGAGCCGTGCAGGGGGCCGGGCTAGGCGGCGACCGGTTCGCGGTCGCCTGCGGGGGCGGGGTCCGCAGGGGCGGGGAGCTTGATGGCCAGGGCCGGGACCGTCCAGTGGCAGATCGGGCCGATCAGGACGGCGTACAGGACCGTGCCGATGCCGACCGTGCCGCCGAGCAGCCAGCCCACCAGCAGGACGGTCAGCTCGACCCCGGTGCGGGCCACCCGGATCGGCACGCCCTTGGCGGCCAGGCCGGTCATCAGGCCGTCGCGCGGGCCCGGGCCGTGCCCGGCGCCGATGTAGCAGCCGGTGGCGACGCCGCTCACCAGGATCGCGGCGAGCAGGTACGTCCAGCGCAGGGCGGCGCCGTCCGGGTGGGGCAGCGCCCACAGGCCGAGGTCGGCGAAGAGCCCCACCAGCAGGACGTTGCTGATCGTGCCGAGGCCGGGGCGCTGCCGCAGCGGGATCCAGGCGAGCATGACCACCGCCCCCGCGATGATGATCCAGGCGCCGAGGGAGAGTCCGAACCGGCGCGCGAGGCCCTGGTGGAACACGTCCCACGGGTCGTTGCCGAGGGCCGAGGCCACCTGGAGGGAGATGCCGAAGCCGTAGAGGGCCAGCCCGACGTAGAGCTGGGTGAGGCGGCGGAGAGTCAAGGCCAGTCCGTTCATATCCGCCAATATGCGGTTAAGTGGCCTGGTGAATACAGGGCCAATGTGGGAAAGTGGCCCTCATGAACGGCACGCGGTACGTGAGTGGACTGCAACTGGCCCGGCTGCTGGGCGAGGTCCCGCGCGAGCGTCCGCTGTACGCGGGGCTCGCCCGCGCGGTGCGCGGCCTGGTCCAGGACGGGCGGCTCGCCCTGCGCACCCGGCTGCCCGCCGAACGCGACCTGGCCGCCGCCCTCGGCGTCAGCCGCACCACCGTGACCGCCGCCTACGACCGGCTGCGCGCCGAGGGGTACGTGGAGAGCCGGCAGGGCGCGGGGAGCTGGACGACCCTGCCGAACGACGGCTCGACCGCGCTGCCGACGCCCGCGCCGTCCGGGGCCGTCGTGCCCCGCTACGGGATGGCGCACGCGCCCGAGCCCGACGCGGGGTTCGTCGACCTCGGCTGCGCGGCCCCGGCCGTCCCGGCGGTCTTCCCCGAGGCGGTGGACGCCGCCGTCGCCGCGCTGCCCCGGTACTACGGCGGGCCCGGCTACGACCCGGCCGGGCTGCCCGAGCTCCGCGAGGTGGTCGCCGCCGGGTACACCGGCCGGGGCGTCCCCACCCATCCCGACCAGATCATCGTGACCAGCGGCGCGCAGCACGCGCTCGGCATGCTGGCGGAGATGTTCCTGACGCCGGGGGACGGCGTGCTGGTCGAGCGGCCCACCTATCCGAACGCCCTCGACGCGCTGCGCCGCCGCGGCGCGCGCCTGGTCCCGGTCGGCGTCGGCGCGGGCTGGGACATCGAGCTGGTCGCCGGGGCGATGCGGCAGGCCGCCGTCCGGCTCGGCTACCTCATCCCCGACTTCCAGAACCCGACCGGCCACCTGATGGGCGACGACGACCGCGCCGCGCTGGTGGCCGCCGCCCGCTCCGCCGGGACGCTGCTGGTGGTGGACGAGACGTTCGCGGGCCTGGCGCTGGATCCGGCGGCGCCCGAACCGCTCCCGGTCGCCGCCCACGACCGGGACGGCCGGGTGATCAGCATCGGCTCGGTGTCCAAGCTGATGTGGGGCGGGCTGCGGATCGGGTGGATCCGGGCCAGCGCGCCCGTCGCCCGCCGGATCGCGGTCGCCCGCGAGTCGATGGACATGGCGAGTCCCGTCCTGGACCAGCTCATCGTCCGGGAGCTGCTGCTGCGCGCGGACGAGGTGCGCGCCGAGCGGATCGCCGCGCTGACCGCGAGCCGCGACGCCCTCGTCGCCGCCCTGCGCGAGCGGCTGCCCGACTGGACGTTCCGGGTGCCGCCGGGCGGCATGTCGCTGTGGGCGGACGTGGGCGGCCCGGTCGCGGCGCGGC
>NZ_QURH01000785.1 GCF_003428695.1 Actinomadura logoneensis | reverse complement strand
CGAGCGCGCGGCCGAGCGGCTGCCGGGTGCGCACGCCGGACGCGACGCGCGCCGCGCGGCCCAGCTCGACCAGCCGCCGGACGAGCGCCATGTGCTCGGTGAGGGCGGGGTCGAGCAGGTCCTCGCGGACGGCCGGCCACTCGGCGAGGTGCACCGACTCGGGCGCGTCCTCGGGCCGCAGGACGTCCCACACGTGGTCGGTGATGAACGGCGTGAGCGGCGCCATGAGCCGGGTCAGGGTCTCCAGGCACTCGTAGAGGGTCGCGAACGCCGAGGCGCCCTCGGCCGTCTCCGGGCCCGCCCAGAACCGCCGCCGGGACCGGCGCACGTACCAGTTGGACAGGTCGTCGACGAACTCGGCGAGGCGGCGTCCGGCGCGCGCGGTGTCGAACTGCTCCAGCGCGTCGTCCACCTCCTTGACCGTGCGGTGCAGCTCGGCCAGCGCCCACCGGTCCAGCAGCGGGCGGTCGGCCGGGGCGGGCGCCTCGGCGGCGCGGTCCGGAGTCCAGGCGCGCCTGCCCTCGCCCTCACCGGCGGCGTTGGCGTACAGGACGAAGAACGACGCGGTGTTCCAGTAGGTGAGGAGCACCTTGCGGACGATCTCCTCCAGCACGTTGGGGCCGACGCGGCGGGAGGCCCAGGGCAGCCCGCCGGCCGCCATGTACCAGCGCAGGGCGTCCGCGCCGTGCTGGTCCATCAGCGGGATCGGCTGGAGCACGTTGCCGAGGTGCTTGCTCATCTTGCGGCCGTCCTCGGCGAGGATCAGGCCGAGGCACAGCACGTTCTCGTAGGACGAGCGGTCGAACACCAGCGTGCCGACGGCCATCAGCGAGTAGAACCAGCCGCGCGTCTGGTCCTGCGCCTCGCAGATGAACTGCGCGGGGTAGGACTTCTCGAACACGTCCTGGTTCATGTGCGGCGCGCCCCACTGGGCGAACGGCATCGAACCCGAGTCGTACCAGGCGTCGATGACGTCCGGGACGCGCCGGGCCGTGCCGCCGCAGGTCGGGCACGGGAAGGTGACGTCGTCCACGTACGGGCGGTGCGGCTCGAGCGCGGTCAGGTCGCGCCCGGCCAGCTCACCGAGCTCCTTGAGGGAGCCGACGCAGGTGATGTGGTCCTCGTCGTCGGCGCAGACCCACAGCGGCAGCGGGGTGCCCCAGTAGCGGCTGCGCGACAGCGACCAGTCGACGTTGTTGCGCAGCCACTCGCCGTACCGGCCCTCCTTGACGTTCTCGGGGAACCAGTTGGTCTTCGCGTTCTCCTCCAGCAGCCGCTCCTTGACGGCGGTGGTGCGGATGTACCAGGCGGGGAGCGCGTAGTAGAGCAGCGGGGTGTGGCAGCGCCAGCAGTGCGGGTAGCTGTGGTCGAAGTGGCCGCCCTTGAACAGCAGGCCGCGGATCCGCAGGTCCTCGGTGAGCTGCTCGTCGGCGTCCTTGAAGAACTTCCCGCCGACCATGGGGACGGTGCCGAGGAACCGGCCGTCCGGCCCGACCGGGTTGACGATCGGCATGCCGTAGTTCTTGCAGACGGTCATGTCGTCGGCGCCGAAGGCGGGGGCCTGGTGGACGAGGCCGGTGCCGTCCTCGACGGTGACGTAGTCGCCGAGCACGACGTAGTGCGCGTCGGGGATCTCGACCAGCTCGAACGGCCGGCTGTACGGCGTCCGCTCCAGCTCGCGGCCCTGGAAGGACGCCAGGACCTCGGCGTCCTCGCCGAGCACCCGCGCGAGCAGCGGCTCGGCCACGACCAGCACCTCGTCGGAACCCGCCGGGCGGGCGGCGACGTAGGTGACGTCCGGGTGGACGGCGACGGCGGTGTTGGACACCAGCGTCCACGGCGTGGTCGTCCAGATCAGCAGCTTGGCGTCCAGCTCGGCGAGCGGGCCGGCGGTGACCGGCATCCGCACGTACACCGAGGGGCTGGACACGGTCTCGTACCCGCCGGGCTGGCCCAGCTCGTGGTCGGACAGGCCGGTGCCGCAGCGCGGGCAGTACGGCGTGATGCGGAAGTCGCGGAACAGCAGGTCCTTGTCGAAGACCTGCTTCAGCGACCACCAGACGGCCTCGACGTAGGACGGGTCCATCGTGCGGTAGGCCTGGGACATGTCGACCCAGTAGCCCATCCGCTCGGTCATCTCCTCGAAGGCGTCCACGTGGCGCAGGACGGACTCGCGGCAGCGGTCGTTGAACTCCGCGACGCCGTAGTCCTCGATGTCCCGCTTGCCGGTGAGGCCGAGCTCCTTCTCGACGGCGACCTCGACGGGCAGGCCGTGGCAGTCCCAGCCCGCCTTGCGCGGGACGTGGTAGCCCTTCATCGTCCGGAAGCGCGGGAAGACGTCCTTGAAGACGCGGGCCTCCACGTGGTGGACGCCGGGCATCCCGTTGGCGGTGGGCGGGCCCTCGTAGAACACCCAGCGGGGGCCGCCCGCGGTGCGCTCCAGCGACCGCTCGAAGATCTTGTTCTCCTGCCAGCGGCGCAGCATGTCCCGCTCCAGGGCGGGCAGATCGACCTGCGCGGGCAGGGGCCGGAACTGACGGCTCACGGTCGGCGGACCTCCGGATCGACGTGTCGGACGACGTTTCCGGAGGGACGAGGCGCGCGGCCCCGCGGTACCACCCTCCTTGGCCGCGCGCGAGGACGCGACCCACTTCGTTGAGCCGTCCGGCTGCCGGTTCTACTGGGCCCGCCGTCCGTTGGGACGCGCCGGGCCGTTCCTCCGGCGGCTCCGGGGTGATCAGACCGCCGCGCGGGCCCCCGGGCTCGCACCGTCCCCGGGTCGCTCATGGCCGCCTTCGGCGGCAGGTGTCCCCATCTTCGCCTGCCGACAAGACTGCTGGACAGAGGGTAACGCACGGCGCGTCCGAACTCTTCCCCATATCGCCCGCGCGGTCCGCCGGGCGGGGATCCGGCACCGGCCGCCCGAGGACGGCGGGATGTGAGGTGCGTCACGCTGGCAAAGGTTGGGCATGTCTGCCGAACCGGGGGTTTCTCGGCTCGGGGGCACCGGGCATATTGCGGGCTGTACTCGGCCCGGACGCCTCGTCCGGGCCTCACCATCAGGGGGAATGGGGACCTATGCTGCCCGCACCGTCCGTCGAGGAGACCAGCGCGAGCGAGGCCGCTCCGGCCGGCGCCCGCACCGCCCGGACGGGCGCCCGGAGCACCGCCGGACGCACGGCCGCCAAGCGCCCGTCCAGGACCGCCGCCAAGGCCAAGCCGCCCGCCAAGAGCCCGGCGAAGTCCCCGTCCAAGTCCCCGTCGAAGACACCGTCCAAGGCCCCGGGGACGACGAGGACCCGGGCCGAGGCGGCGGCGAAGGCCCCCGTGAAGGCCCCTGCGAAAGCGCCGGTCAAGCCTGTCGCGAAGCCCGCGGGGAAGACCACCAAGGTGGTGGCCAAGGGAAAGACGGCCGCCAAGGACCCGGTCAAGGACCCCGCGAAGACCCCGGCGAAATCCGCGGCGAAATCCCCGGTGAAGGCTCGGGCCAAGAGTGCCGCCAAGGTCGTCGTCAAGACGGCGAAGCCCAAGGCCGCGTCCGCCACCGGGACGCGGGCGAAAACGAAGGTGACCACGAAGGCGAACACCAAGGCGACCAGGGCCGCGACGGTCGCCGACGCGGCGGGCGCCAAGACGAAGGCCGCCGAACTGCCCGTCCGCCAGGACGAGGCGAACTGGACCGAGACCGAGCTCGCCGAGGTCAGGGCCGTGCTCGGGGCCAACATCACCGCCCTGGAGGCGGAGATCGCCGAGCTGTCCTCGCACATCGCCGACGAGAGCGGCGAGGGGGCCGGGGACGACCAGGCCGACGCGGGCGCCAAGACCTACGAGCGCGAACACGAGCTCGCCCTGACCTACAATTCCCGTGACCTGCTCGCGCAGAACGAGCGGGCCATCCAGCGCATGGACGCCGGGACGTACGGGGTGTGCGAGTCGTGCGGCAAGCCGATCGGCAAAGCCCGCCTTCAGGCCTATCCCCGCGCGACGCTGTGCGTGACCTGCAAACAACGCGAGGAACGTCACTGAATTGACCTCAGCCAGCAGCCCCCCGGCGGGCACACCGGAGACGCCAGGAGCCCCCCTGGACGACGAGCGGGCCGCGCCCCCCGGCCCCGGGGGGTCCGGCGGGCGCGGGCGCGGCCGACCGCGCCGGATCGGCGTG
>NZ_QURH01000787.1 GCF_003428695.1 Actinomadura logoneensis | reverse complement strand
CGCGAGCCGGGCCCGGCGGCGCGTCCGGGGCGCCCGCGCGGACGCCGCCGCGGCGCGCGAGCGCGAGGTCGTCACGGCGTTCCTCGCCGCCTCCCGCGAGGGCGACTTCGAGGCGCTGCTCTCCCTGCTGGACCCGGACGCCGTGCTGCGCTCCGACCGGGCAGCGGCGAACATGGGCGCGCCCGCCCGCATCGAGGGGCGGCAGGACCTCGCCGCGTTCTGGTCGGGCCGCGCCAAGGCCGTCCTGCCGGTGGACGTGGACGGCGTGCCGGGCGCGATGTGGCAGCACCGGGGCGTCCCGCAGGTGGTGTTCGACTTCACCGTCCGGGACGGCCGCGTGGTCGCGATCGACTTCGTCGCCGACCCCGATGTGCTCGCGTCGATCGAGTTGGAGAAGCCGCCGCGTGACTAACGTGAGGGCATGACCGGACGCGGCGTGCCCTCCACCGAGACCACGATCTCCACCGCCGACTGGGACGGCCGGGACATCGACGGCGAGTCGTTCGAACGCGTCCTGTTCTCGGACGTGGACTTCACCGAGGCGCGCGACACGGGCGGGACGTTCACCGGATGCGTGTTCCGGGGCTGCCGGTTCAACGTGTCCGAGCACACCGAGGCCGCGTTCCTGAACTGCGCGTTCGTCCGCTGCTCGTTCTTCGACGCGACGTTCACCGGCTGCAAGCTGGTCGGCGGGTCCTTCGACGGCTGCTCGTTCGAGCTGCTCAAGGTGCGCGGCGGCGACTGGTCGTTCACCGCCCTCGCGGGCGCGAGGCTCTCCCGCGCGACGTTCGCCGAGACCCGCATGCGCGAGGCCGACCTGAGCGGCGCCACCTGCGAGAAGGCCACCTTCCACAAGGTGGACCTGTCCGGCGCGTGGCTGCGCGGCGCGAACCTCCGTCAGGCGGACCTGCGCGGCAGCACCCTGCCGCCCGAGCACCTGCTGACCGCTGACCTCAAGGGCGCGGTCATCGACCTCGCCCAAGCCGTGGTCGTGGCAGGAGCGCTCGGACTGGACGTCCGCCCTTGAGCAGGTAGAGCCCCAGCACCACAGTCCCGGCGGCGGTCTGGGCGAGCAGCACCGGGCCGAGGTCGGGGCGCCGCTCGCGCCGGGCGCCCCGCGCGCCCCCGCTGGGACTACAGCTTCTCGACGGGGGCGTAGCGCAGGACGAGCCGCTTGAGCCCGTACTCGCCGCCGAAGTCGACGGACGCCGCGGCCTTGTCGCCCGCGCCGTCCACCGAGACGACCGTGCCGAGCCCGAAGGAGTCGTGGGTGACCTTGTCGCCCGGCGCCAGGGACGGGACGGGCCGGGCCCCGGCGGCGCGGGTGCCCGGACGGGCGGCGACGCGCGTCGCGGCCGAGCCGAACGCGCTGGACGCCTCCCGCTCCCAGTCGAGCAGGTTCGCCGGGACCTCGGCGAGGAACCGGGACGGCGGGTTCACCTGCGGCGCGCCCCACGAGCTGCGCATGGTCGCGCGGGACAGGTAGAGCCGCTGCCGGGCGCGGGTGATGCCCACGTAGGCGAGGCGGCGCTCCTCCTCCAGCTCCTTGGGGTTGCTCATCGCCCGCAGGTGCGGGAAGACGCCGTCCTCCATGCCGGTCAGGAAGACGACCGGGAACTCCAGGCCCTTGGCGGTGTGCAGCGTCATCAGCGTGACCACGCCCTGGTCGTCCTGCTCGGCGCGCTCCCCCGGGGGGACGGCGCCGGACTTGGCGCCGCCCGGGATCGAGTCGGCGTCGGCGACCAGCGCCACCTGCTCCAGGAAGTCGGCGAGGCGCCCCTCGGGGGCCTCGCCGTCCAGTCGCTCCTCGTTGCGCTCCTCATTGCGACCCTCGAACTCCCGAGCCACGGATTCCAGCTCACGCAGGTTCTCGATCCGCGACTCGTCTTGTGGATCCTTGGAGTTCGCCAGTTCCTCAAGGTAGCCGGTCCGGGTCAGGACGGCGTCGACTATTTCGGCAGGAGTGCGGACGGGCACCTGCGCGCGCAGGTCGTCCAGCAGGGCGACGAACTCGCGGACGGCCTTGATCGAGCGGGTCGCCATGCCGGGGACGTCCTCGGGGACGCGCAGGGCCTGCCAGAACGAGATGCGCTCGCGCGAGGCGTACGCCTCGACGCACGCCTCGGCGCGGTCGCCGATGCCGCGCTTGGGCACGTTCAGGATGCGGCGCAGCGAGACCGTGTCCTCCGGGTTGGCGAGGACCCGCAGGTAGGCCAGCAGGTCGCGGACCTCCTTGCGCTCGTAGAAGCGCACCCCGCCGACGACCTTGTAGGGCAGCCCGACCCGGATGAAGATCTCTTCGAAGACGCGGGACTGGGCGTTGGTGCGGTAGAAGACCGCGACGTCGCCGGGCTTGGCGTCGCCCGCGTCGGTGAGCTTGTCGACCTCGGCCGCGACGAACGCGGCCTCGTCGTGCTCGTTGTCGGCGACATAGCCGGTGATCTTGTGGCCCTCGCCCTGGTCGGACCAGAGCCGCTTGGGCTTGCGGTCGGCGTTCCGCTCGATCACCGCGTTCGCCGCCGACAGGATGGTCTGGGTGGAGCGGTAGTTCTGCTCCAGCAGGATCGTCCGCGCGTCGGGGTAGTCGCGCTCGAACTCCAGGATGTTGCGGATCGTCGCGCCGCGGAAGGCGTAGATCGACTGGTCGGCGTCGCCGACCACGCACAGCTCGGCGGGGCCGACGCCCTCGACCGGCGCGGTCAGCTCGCGGACCAGCTCGTACTGGGCGTGGTTGGTGTCCTGGTACTCGTCGACCATGACGTGCCGGAACCGGCGGCGGTAGTGCTCGGCGGCCTCCGGGAAGACCTGGAGCAGGTTGACCGTCAGCATGATCAGGTCGTCGAAGTCCATGGCGCCGGCCTGCTGCAGCCGGGCCTGGTACATCTCGTACGCCTGCGCGAGGGTCTGCTCCATGTGCGTGGAGGCCCGCGCCTTGAACGTCTCGTAGTCGATCAGCTCGTTCTTCAGGTTCGACACCTGGGCGCTGAACGACCGCGGCGGGTACCGCTTGGGGTCGAGGTCGAGCTCGCGGCAGACCAGCGCCATGAGCCGCTGCGCGTCGGCCTGGTCGTAGATCGAGAAGCTCGACGGGAAGCCCAGCCGCCCGGCCTCGCGGCGCAGGATGCGCACGCACGCCGAGTGGAAGGTCATCACCCACATGGCGCGCGAGCGGGGGCCGACCAGGGCGTCCACCCGCTCCTTCATCTCGGCCGCGGCCTTGTTGGTGAAGGTGATCGCGAGGATCTGGCCGGGGTGGACGTCGCGCTCGGACAGCAGGTACGCGATCCGGTGGGTGAGCACGCGGGTCTTGCCGGACCCCGCTCCGGCGACGATCAGCAGCGGGCTTCCGGCGTGCTCGACGGCGGCCCGCTGCTGCGGGTTCAGGCCGTCCAGCAGGGGATGGGCTTCGGTCTCGGACATCACCGCCGAGTCTACGGTCCGCCACCGACAACCGCGTCCGGACGCGGCGGCGGGCCGCCCGGGGCCCACCCGCCGCGCCGGACCGTCCGGATCAGCGTTTGCGCAGCTCGTGGGCCGATTCCGCGGCGGCGCGGACGGCGTCCAGATCCGCCCCGGACGCGGCGGCGGAGGCGGCGGCGACCGCGCCCTCGACCAGCGGCGCGTCCGCCAGCACGGCCCGCCCCTCGTGGTCCTCCAGGACGAGTTTCGCGGTGAGGACGGACGAGCCGAGGTCGGCCAGCAGCAGCACCCCGTCGCCGTCGTCGGCCGCGGCGACGGCGCGTCCGACCAGCTCGGGGCTGGTGCCGAGGCCGCCGTCCGGGCCTCCCCCGGCGGCCTCCACCACGGCCTCGCCGACGCCCATCTCGCGGGCGAGCTCGGCCGTCCCCTCGGCGAGGGCGCGGCTGTGCGACACGATCACGATCCCGACCATTCAGCCCTCCCCGCCCGCGTCGGCCTCCGGGACGGCTCCGTCGGCGCCTCCGTCAGCGGTGGCGTCAAGGGTGGCGTCGGCGGCGGTGGCGTCGGCGAGCGCGCGGAACAGCAGCACGGACGAGGCCGCCCCGGGGTCCAGGTGCCCGGCGCTGCGCTCGCCCAGGTAGCTGGCCCGGCCCTTGCGCGCGACGAGCGGGACGGTGGACTCGGCGCCGCGTTCGGCCGCCTCCGCCGCGGCCCGCGCGGCCCCGG
>NZ_QURH01000783.1 GCF_003428695.1 Actinomadura logoneensis | reverse complement strand
GCCGGGACCCGTGCCCGCCGCGCGCGGGCCGCCGAGCTCGCCGAGCGGGAACGCCGCCTGGCGGGTGAGCGCGCCGCGGCGGTCGACCGCGAGCGCGCCCGCATCGCCCGCGACATGCACGACATCGTCACCCACTCGGTCGGGCTGATGGTCGTCCAAGCCGAGGCCGGGCCGGTGGTCCTCGCCGCGTCCCCGGAGCGCGCCGAGGCGGTGTTCGACACGATCGCCGACACCGGACGGGACGCGCTCGCCCAGCTCAGGACCGTGCTCGGCACGCTGCGATCGGCCGGGCCGGACGGTCCGGCGGGACCGGCGCCGGGCCTGGACACCCTTCCCGACCTGGTCGAGGGCGCCCGCCGCGCCGGTCTGGACGCGCGCCTCGACCTGCCCGATCCGGTCCCGGACGTCCCGCCCGCCGTCGCCGTCGCCGCCTACCGGATCGTCCAGGAGGCTCTGACGAACACCCTCCGGCACGCCGGGGCGACGCGCGTCGAGGTGAGGCTGCGCGCGTCCCCGGAAACCCTGCGGGTGGAGGTCCGCGACGACGGGCGCGGGGCGTCCGCTCCGCCGCCGGACTCGGGATACGGCCTGGTCGGCATGCGTGAACGGGCCGCGGCCTGCGGCGGGACCCTCCGCGTCACGGCGGACGGCCCGGGGTTCGCGGTCGAGGCCCTTCTTCCGGCCAGGGCGGCGCCGTGACCTCCGAACGCCCGGCGGAACCCGTCCTCCGCGTCCTCGTCGCCGACGACCAGGACCTCTTCCGCGCCGCCTTCGCGATGATCCTCGACGCCCAGCCCGACATGGCCGTGGTCGGCGAGGCGGCCGACGGCGCCGAGGCCGTCGCGCGGGCCGCCGAGTCGCGGCCCGACGTCGTGCTGATGGACGTCCGGATGCCCGTGCTGGACGGCGTGGCCGCGACCCGCCGGATCCGCGCGGAGCTGCCCGGCGTCCGCGTGCTGGTGCTGACCATGTTCGACCTGGACGAGCACGTGTACGACGCGCTGCGCGCCGGGGCGGGCGGCTTCCTGCTGAAGGACATCCGGCGCGACGAGCTGGCGGACGCCGTGCGCGTCGTGGCGCGCGGCGACGCCCTGCTGGCGCCCGCGGTCACCCGGCGGCTGGTCGAGGACCTGGTCCGCCGCCCCGGGCACGGCGTCGCGCCGCTGCTCGCCGCCCGGCTGGACGGCCTGACCGAGCGCGAGGCCGAGACGCTCCGCCTGGTCGCCCGCGGCCTGTCCAACGCCGAGATCGCCGCGGCCCTGGTGGTCAGCGAGTACACGGTGAAGACGCACGTGAGCCGCGTGCTGGCCAAACTCGGCCTGCGCGACCGCGTCCAGGCCGTCGTGTTCGCCTACGAATCCGGCCTCGTCGCCCCCGGCGACCCCTGATCGTTGGGTGGTCTCGTCCGGACGGAGTACGCGCGGGATCGGGCGCGTGCCGGACGCGGTCGAGGGGCCGTCCGGCGAACGATCGAGGGCATGAGAATCCTGCTGATCGGCCTGGTCGTGCTGTCGGGCGTGCTGTTCGCCTTCGGCACCGGGCTCCATCCGGTCTTCGCGCTGACCTGGCTCGCGCCGCTGCCGCTGCTGTGGGCGGCGGCGCGGATGAGCGGACGCGCGGCGTTCGCGGTCTCGGCCCTGGTCTGGACGGCCGGGCAGGCGCCGCTGGCCGGCTACTTCCACGGCGTCCTCGAAACGCCCGTCCCGCTGGTCGCGGCGATCCTCGCCGGCCCGGCGCTGGTCTTCGGCGGGCTCGCCGCAGCCCACCGGCGACTGGCCTTGGCCGACCGTCCGCTGATGGCGGCCGGGGTGTTCGCCGCCGGATGGACGACGCTGGAGTACGTCCTGTCGCTCGCCCTGCCCCACGGCGCCTGGTGGAGCCTCGCCTACACCCAGGCGGACGTCGGGCCGGTGGTCCAGACGGTGTCGGTGACCGGGATCTGGGGCGTGACGTTCCTGCTCACGGGCGTTCCGGCGGCGCTCGCCACGGCGCGTCCGCGTGCGGTCGGGACGGCCGCGGTACTCCTCGCGGCCGTCCTCGGGTTCGGAACGTGGCGACTGGCGACGGCTCCGCGGCCGGACGGCGCGACGATGGCGCTGCTGGCGACCGAGCATCCGAACGACGAGATCGACATGGCCACCTCGGAGGGACGGGCGCTCCTCGCCGCCTACATCACCCGTGCCAGGACGATCGACGCCGCCGCGATCGTCCTGCCGGAGAAGAACTTCGTCGCCGACGACGCCACGCTGCCGCTGCTGACCGGGCCTCTGACGCGGCTGGCGGCCGAGCGGCGCACGGTCGTCGTCGCCGGGGTCACCCACCGGACGGGCGGGACGGTCCGCAACGCCGCGCTCGTCTTCACGCCGGACGGCGGACGGCCCGCCGAGTACGCCAAGCACCACCTGATCCCCGGCCTGGAGTCCGACTTCACCGCCGGCACCCGGCGCGTCGCCGTCCCGGGACGTCCCGGATGGGGCGTGGTCATCTGCAAGGACCTCGACTTCCCCGCGCTTGTCCGCGCCTACCGCTCCGACGGCGCGGCGACGCTGCTCGCGCCCGCCTGGGACTTCCACTCCGACGCCTGGCTGCACGGCCGGATGGCGCTGGTGCGCGGGGTCGAGAGCGGCATCGGCGTCGTCCGGAACGGCCGGGCGGGAGACCTGATGATCAGTGACCCGTACGGCCGGATCCAGGCCGTACGCTCGACCGGCCGTCCCGGGTTCGTCTCGGTGACGGGCCGGGCGCCCGGCCGTCCGGTCGGCACGCTCTACGGGCGGTTCGGCGACTGGTTCGCCTGGGTGTGCGCGCTTTTCCTGCTCCTGGCGGGCGCGGCGGGCGTACCGGGCGCGGTGACCGGACGCAGAGGACGCCCCGGATCCGCCGCCGCGAACCCCGCTGGGAGAATCGGATCACCTCTCTGAACCGTCCGGAGGACGCATGCTCCCCGTCACCACCGACACCATCAGGATCTTCCTGCACGTCCTCGCGGCCACCGTGTGGGTGGGCGGCCAGCTCACCCTGACCGCCCTGCTCCCCGTGCTGCGCAAGGCGGGCGGCGATGTCCCCAAGCAGGCCGCGCGCGCCTTCAACCGGGTCGCCTGGATCGCGTTCGCCGTGCTGATCGTCACCGGCGGCTGGAACATCGCGGCCGTGGGCGGCGACACCAGCGACGACTACAAGACGACGCTGTACGTGAAGCTCGCCTTCGTCGCCCTGTCCGGCATCGCCGCCGGCTGGCACGCCTTCACCAAGTCGCGGCCGATGCTCGCGATCACCGGCGCCGTCGGCGGCCTCTCCGCCCTCCTGGCCCTGTTCATGGGCGTCCTGCTGGGCTAGACGAGCCGCCGGGCGGGGCTCCGCCCCTACAACCAGCCGTTGTCGCGGGCGGCCTGGGCGGCGGCGTGGCGGTTGTCGACGCCCAGCTTGGTGACGGCGGCCGAGAGGTAGTTGCGGACGGTGCCCTCGGACAGGCCGAGCGTCCGGGCGATGCGGGAGACCGGTTCACCGCCCGCGGCGGCGCGCAGGGCGTCGAGCTCGCGCGGGGTCAGCGGGCACTCCTCGGCCGCGAGGGCGTCGGCGGCGAGCTGCGGGTCGATGTAGCGGGCGCCGCCCGCGACCTGCCGGACGACCTCGGCGAGCCGCGCGCCCGGGGCGTCCTTGCCGAGGAAGCCGCGCACCCCGGCGGCCATCGCGCGCCGCAGGTTGCCGGGCCGGCCGTGCGCGGTGACGATCACCAGGCGGCAGGACGGCAGGTCGCGGGCCAGCCGCTCGGCGGCCTCCAGCCCGGACATCCCGGGCATGTCGATGTCCAGGACGGCCACGTCGGGTTTCAGCGCGAGGGCCCGTCCGACCGCCTCGTCGCCGCGTCCGACGTCCGCCACGACCTCGATCCCGTCCTCGGTCGACAGCAGCAGGACGAGCGCCTCGCGGATGAGCAGGTGGTCGTCCGCCAGCAGCACCCGGATCATGCCTCTCCCGTCGGCAGGGCCGCGACCAGCCGGAACGTTCCGTCCCCGGCGGTCCCGGCGGTGAAGTCGCCGCCCGCGGCCGCGAGCCGCTCCCCCAGCCCGGCCAGGCCGCTCCCCGGCGCGCCGCCGTCGTCCGGCCCGGCCCCCGCGGACCCCGCGGATCCCACGGCCGCGG
>NZ_QURH01000788.1 GCF_003428695.1 Actinomadura logoneensis | reverse complement strand
GCCGCGAGCGCCGCCGCCGCGCGCCCGCCCCGCGGCACACCGCGCACACCGCGCACACCGCGCACACCGCGCACACCGCGCACACCGCGCGAACCTCGCCCACTCTGCGCGCCGCGCGAACCTCGCCCACTCTGCGCACCGCGTGCGCTCCGCACGCCTCGCCCACTCTGCACGCCACGCGTGTCGTCGTCCGCCGGCGGGCGGCCTCGTTCTCCATACCGGTCCGTGCGCGTCATCGCGCCTCCTTCGGTCGCTCCTCGCGGAGCCCCCCGATCGCGGATGTGAGTGCTCGTGATCGTCCCAAGCAAGATCTTTTCGGTCAACGGCAGAATCATGGGCATGGCATCGACATTCCACGCCCGACTCCGCGCCGAACTGCTCGCCCAGGCGGCGACCTGCGAGAAGGGCGGCTCCCCCATGTACGCCGAACTGCTGCGGCGGGCCGCCGAGGAACCGGAGGGACCGGTCGGCGCGGTCGTTTCGGACGGCCCGGAGGCGGGCCGGGTGCTGCGGCTGCTCGGCGCGACCCACCGGCTGGTGCTGGAGGGCCGCGCCCCCGAGCTCGCCGCGCACTACCCGACGGCGGGCGGGACGGCCGACCCGCTGGCCGCCTGGCCCGCGTTCCGGGCGCTGCTGGCCGACCGTCCGGACGAGGTGCGCGCCGGGATGTCCGGCGCGCCGCAGACCAACGAGGTCGGACGGGCCGCGCCGCTGGTCGGCGGCCTGCTGGCGGTCCTCGCCGCGACCGGGGAGCGTCCCGTCCGGCTGCTGGAGGTGGGGGCCAGCGCGGGCCTGAACCTGCGCGCCGACCGGTACCGGTACGAGTCGGAGGGCGGCCTCGCCTTCGGCCCGGCCGACTCCCCCGTCGTGCTGCGCGACTGCTGGCTCGGATCGCCGCCGCCGCTGACCGCCGACCTCGTGATCAGCGAGCGGACCGGCTGCGACCTCGCGCCCGTCGATCCCGTCGCGGACGGCGTCCGGCTGATGTCGTTCGTCTGGCCCGACCGGCTCGACCGGGTGGCGCGGCTGCGCGGCGCGCTGGAGGTCGCCGCGCGGGTCCCGGCGACGATCGTCCGCGCGGACGCCGCGACGTTCCTCGCCGACCTCGCGCCGCGCCGGGGCATGGTGACGGTGGTGTGGCACTCGCTGATGTGGCAGTACCTCTCCCCCGCCGAGCAGGCGCGCGTCACGGCGGCCGTGGAGCGGGCGGGCGCCGCCGCGACGCCGGACGCGCCCGTCGCCCACCTCCACCTCGAGCAGGGCGACGACGCCGACTTCCAGAGCCTGCCGGTCCTGACCCTCCGGCTGTGGCCGCAGGAGGGCGGCGAACGGCGCGTCCTGGCCGACACGCCCCACCACGGCGTCCCCACCCACTGGCGTCCGGCCCCGTAACCCCGCCGGTCCGTCAGGCCCGGACGGGCTCGGACGCGGCGACCGCGGCCATGACCGCCTCGACCAGCACGGCGTTCTCCGGGGCGCCCCCGCCGCCGACCGTGAAGCGGCGGCGCGTGTAGCCGTAGGCGATGCCGCTGGACGGGTCGGCGAAGGACTGCGCGCCGACCGCGCCGCTGTGCCCGAAGGCGTCCCGGCCGAGGGACGGGTAGCGGACCGCCATGGCCTCGAAGCCGAGCAGGAAGTGGTCGGGTTCGCCGGTCACCGCGTCCACGCCGGGCGTGTGCGGCTTGGTGAACTCGGCCAGCGTCGGCGCGTCGAGCAGGGCGGGGCGTCCGCCGGTCCCGCCGGTCGCGGCGGCGTAGAGGGCGGCGAGGCCGCGCGCGTTGCCCACGCTGCCGGACGAGGCGGGCCCCGCCGCCCGGACGGCCCGGGTGTTGGCGAACTCGACCAGGTCCGTGGGCGGGGACGCGTTCCGGTTGAAGGCGATGCCCGTCAGGCTGTCCGGGGCGACGGGCTCGGGTTCGTGCCCGCCGGGCCCGTCCGGGAGGAGTGGTTGCGCGGGCAGGTAGCGGGGTTCGTGCCGTTCGGGGAGGCCGAGGTAGAAGTCGAGGCCGTAGGGCGCGCGGATCCGCTCCTCGTACAGCTCCTGGAGCGAGCGTCCGGTCACGCGCCGCACGACCTCACCGGTCAGCGCGCCGATGGTGAAGGCGTGGTAGCCGTAGGCGTCGGACGGCCGCCAGTAGGGCCGCTGCCCGGCCAACCGCGCGGCGAGGGCTCGGTCGTCGACCAGTTCGGCGGTGCCGAACCCGCCGTCCACGCCGATCAGTCCGGCCCGGTGGGCGAGGAGGTCGCGCAGGGTGATGCCGCCCTTGTCCTCGGCGGCGAACTCCGGCCAGTGGTCGGCGACGGGCCGGTCGAGGTCCAGGATCCCGTCCTGCACGAGCAGGGCGACGACGAGGTGGGCCGCGCCCTTGCCGGACGAGTACAGCGCGAACAGCGAGTCGCCCGTCACGTCCGGGCCGGTCCACAGGTCCAGGACGGGGCGGCCGTGGTGGCGGACGGCGAGCTGCGCGCCGAGCCCGTCCTCGCGCGCGGTGACGTCCTCGAACACCTGCCGGACCCGCTCGAATCCGGGTGCGGCCATGCCGTGCACGGTCATGGTCACTCCCCGCCCATCTTCGCGGCGAGCGCGTCCAGCAGCTCCCGCAGCACGCCGGCGGTCTTCTCGTCGGTGAGGTTCCCGCCCTCGTCGAAGCGCTCGTGCGCGCGGAAGACGATGAGCTCGGGCTTCACGACGACGTCCGAGTGCGTCCACAGGAACACCTGGCGCAGCGCGAGCTGGGCGCGGACGGACCCGAACTGGGTCGGGGCCGCGCCCGCGATGGCGACGGGCTTGCGCAGCAGGGGCGCGCCCTCCCCGCCGGTCCAGTCGGTGCTGGCCCAGTCGATGGCGTTCTTGAGCACGCCGGGCACGGAGTAGTTGAACTCGGGCGTCGCGATCAGCAGGCCGTCGGCGGCGTTGACGCGGTCGCGGAGGTCCTGCGCGGCGGCGGGACGACGGTCCGGGACGTCCAGGTCCATGTCGTAGGGCGGGAGGTCGCGGAGCCCGTCGTAGACCTCCACCCGGACGCCGGGCGGCGTGGACTTCCGGGCGGCCCGGAGCAGGGCGGTGTTGTAGGAGTCGGCTCTGAGGCTTCCGGAGATCCCCAGGATCGTGCGCTCGCGCATGGGCGTTCCTTCGTGGACGTTGGCGCAGGCCAAGGCGCTCCCGGCCGGGCGGCCGGGGCAAACTGAACTGAACTGTACAGATCAGTTCAAGTGAACTCAACCGTTCAGTTCACGTAGGATGCGGGGATGACCACGACGACCAGGCGCACCCCGCCGTCCGGGGAACGCGCGGCGCGCAAGCGGGCGGCCATCGTGCGGGCGGCCCACGAGCTCTTCCTCGAGCAGGGGTTCGGCACCGGGATGGACGCCATCGCCGCCGCAGCGGGCGTGTCGAAGGTGACCGTCTACAACCACTTCGCCGGCAAGGAGGAGCTGTTCGTCGAGGTGGTGAACCAGGCCCTCGGCCAGGCCCTCGGCCGCACCATGCGGGCCATGCGGGAGCGGCTCCGCGCGGACGACGACCTGGCCGGGGTGCTGACCGCGACCGCGCGCGACTGGGTCGCGGGCCTGGTCCGCCCCGAGGTGCTCGCGCTGCGCGCGCTCATCACCGCCGAGGCGCGGCGGTTCCCCGAGCTCGGCCGCGCCTGGCGGGAGCAGGGCCCCGACCGGTTCAGCGAGCCCCTGGCCGAGGCGCTCGCCGCCCGCGACGACCTGGACATCCCGGACATGGAACTGGCGATCACCCAGTTCTACGCGCTGGTGCTCTACCCGCACATCGTCCACCACGGGTACGGCGGGCGCCTCGACCCGGAGCTCACCGACGGCCTCATCACCACGGGCGTCGACATGTTCCTGACGTACTACCGCCGCCGGGACGCCTGACGCAGTGCCGCAGGGACGTCTGGCGTAGTACCGCAGGGACGCGTGACGCAGTGCCGCCGTGCCACAGGTACGCCTGACGCAGTGCCGCAGGAACACCTGACGCAGTGAGCAGGGACTCCTGACGCAGTGCGCGGAGGAGCGCCCGCCCCGGCTCGGCCCGCGGCCCGCGCGGCGGTCCGGCGCTCCGGGCCGGGACCGGGGCCGCCCCGCTCAGGTGGT
>NZ_QURH01000782.1 GCF_003428695.1 Actinomadura logoneensis | reverse complement strand
GCTGGCCGGGGGACGGCCGTTCGCCGTCCGCCGGCTCCCGCCCGCGCGGGTCGCCGCCGTCGCCGCCGTCGTCGCCGCCGTCCACCGTGTGCCGCCTCGTCCCCGCCTCGGTCATGCCCTCAAGGATGGACGCCGGTCGTCCGGAAGCCACGGTCCCACGCCGCGCCTCCGGTCCCCCGGGGCCGGCCCGCCCCGGTCGCGGCTCAGGCGCCCGCCAGCCGCTCCAGGATCACCGGGCCCAGCCGGGTCACGTCGCCCGCGCCCAGCGTGATCACGATGTCGCCCGGCCGGACGAGCCCGGCCACCACGTCCGGGACCTCGTCGAACACCGGCGCGTACACCGTCTCGGTGCCGGCCGGCACCCGGTCGGCGATCAGCTCGCCGGTGACGCCGGGCTCGGGGTCCTCGCGCGCGCCGTAGACGTCCAGGACCACCGCGACGTCGGCCAGGCCCAGGGCCTCGCCGAACTCGGCGGCGAAGAACCGGGTGCGGCTGTACAGGTGCGGCTGGAAGACCGCGACGATGCGGCCCCGCCCGTCCCGGCCGTCCAGGTAGTCGCGGGTCGCCGACAGGTCGGCGGTGAGCTCGGTCGGGTGGTGGGCGTAGCTGTCGAACACCTCGGCGCCCGCCGCCTCGCCCTTGCGCTCCAGCCGCCGCATCGCGCCGCCGAACCCGGCCAGCCCCGCGCGGACGGCCGCCAGGTCGAGGCCGAGCGCCTGCGCGACGCCGACGACGGCCGCGGCGTTGAGGGAGTTGTGCCGTCCGGGGACGTTGAGGACGACCTCGCCGAGCCCGTCGGCGGCGCCCTCGATCACGAACCGGGAGCCGAGGCCGCGCGGCGTGAACCCGGTGACGCGCAGGTCGGCGTCGTCGGCCTCGCCGTAGGTGAGGACCCGCAGCCCGCGCCCGCGCGCCAGGTCGGCGAGCTCGCGGGCGACCGGGTCGTCGGCGCCGGCGACGACCGCGCCGCCCTCCTCGACCCGTCCGACGAACCGGGCGAACAGCTCCTTGACCTGCTCGAAGCCGCCGTAGTTGTCCAGGTGGTCGGCCTCGACGTTGGTCACCACGGCGACGTTCGGGGTGTACATGAGGAACGAGCCGTCGCTCTCGTCGGCCTCGGCGACGAAGACCTCGCCGGTGCCCTCGTCCGCGCCGAGCCCGGTGGTGACCAGCTGCCCGCCGATGCAGTACGACGGGTCGGCCCCGGCGTGCTGCAGCGCGACCGTCAGCATCGACGTGGTCGTGGTCTTGCCGTGCGTCCCGGCGACGGCGACCGCGCGGCGGTCGGCCATCAGCGAGGCCAGCGCGGCGGACCGGTGCAGGACGCGCAGGCCCCGCTCGCGAGCGGCGGCCAGCTCGGGGTTGCTCTCCCGGATCGCCGAGGAGACCACGACGGTCTCGGCGTCCCCGAGGTGGGACGCGTCGTGCCCGACGAACACCTTCGCGCCGAGCCCGGCGAGCTGGCCGAGCAGGTCGGAGTCCCGGGCGTCGCTGCCGGAGACGGTGAGGCCGCGCTTCAGCATGATCCGGGCGATGCCCGACATGCCCGCGCCGCCGATCGCGATGAAGTGGACCCGGCCGAGCTCGCCGGCCGGGACCACCGCGGACGGGTCGACCAGGCTCATCGGCCCTGCCCCTGCTGGTGCGCGGCGCGGACGACGTCGTAGACCATGCGGGCGAGCGCCACGTCGGCGTCGCGGCGGCCCATCCGCCCCGCGGCCTCGGACATGTTCGCCACCCGGGCCGGGTCGCGCAGGATCGGGATCAGGTGCCCGGCGATCCACTCGGGGCTGAGCTCGGCGTCGTCCACCAGCAGCCCGCCGCCGTTCTGCACGATCGGCTCGGCGTTCAGCCGCTGCTCGCCGTTGCCGATCGGCAGCGGCACGTACACCGCGGGCAGCGCGACGGCCGACAGCTCGGCGCAGGTCATCGCGCCCGCGCGGCACATGGCCATGTCGGCGGCGGCGTAGGCCAGGTCCATCCGGTCGCAGTAGGGGATGGTGACGTACTGCGGGCCGCCGGCCGGGGCCGGGTCGGGGACCTCGGTGTTCTTCGGGCCGACGATGTGCAGCACCTGGATGCCGGCGGCGCGGAACGCGGGCGCGGCGGCGACGGCGTTGCGGTTCAGCGACCGGGCGCCCTGCGACCCGCCGAAGATCAGCAGGGTGGGCAGCTCCGGCAGCAGGCCGAAGTAGGACCGCGCCTTGTCGCCCATCGCCATCCGGTCGAGGTTGGCGATGTCGCGGCGCAGCGGGATGCCGACGAACCTGGCGTTCGGCAGCGGCGAGTCGTGGTGCGAGACCGCGACGTGGTCGGTGAACCGCGCGCCGAGCTTGTTGGCCAGGCCGGGCTTGGGGTTGGCCTCGTGCACGATGATCGGCACCTTGCGCTTGCGCGCCGCCAGGTAGCCGGGGGTCGCGACGTAGCCGCCGAAGCCGACCAGCACGTCCGCCTGCATCTGGTCCAGGACGCCGGCGGCGGCGTTGATCGCGCCGCGCAGCCGGCCGGGGACCGACAGCAGCTGCGGGGTCAGCGTGCGGGGCAGCGGCACGGGAGGGATCAGGGCGAGCTCGTAGCCGCGCTGCGGGACCAGCCGGGTCTCCAGGCCGCGCTCGGTGCCGAGGCAGACGATCCCGGTGTTCGGGTCGTGGCGGCGCAGCGCGTCGGCGAGGGCCAGGGCGGGCTCGATGTGTCCGGCGGTGCCGCCGCCGGCCAGGACAACCCTCATGCTCGTCTACAACTCCTCAGCGTGTCCTCAGCGGGTTCGGTCGGCGGGTGCGGCGTCGTTCGGTCGGGGCGACCCCCGCCCCCGTCCGGGTGGTGTGCGTCGTCAGGACCCGCGCGGCCCGAGTCCTAGCCAGCTTAGAGCCCGTGACAGCGGTCCGGGGCCGCGCGCGGCGAGTGCCTGCCGGGCGCCGGGCTCGCGCTTGGCGAACGCGAGCAGCATCCCGAGCGCGATCAGTGTGGGGATGAGGGCCGATCCGCCGTAGGAGACCAGCGGCAGCGGGATGCCTGTGATGGGAAGCACACTGATGACCGCGCCGATGTTCACGATGGCCTGCACCGCCAGCCAGGCCGTCGCGCCCGCGGCGGCGAGCCGGGTGAACGGGTCCTTCACGCGGCGCGCGATGCGCAGCCCGGCGTAGGTCAGCAGCCCGAACAGGCCGAGCACCACCAGCGTCCCGACCAGCCCGAACTCCTCACCGATGATCGCGAAGATGAAGTCGGTCTCGGCGTGCGGCAGGAAGTCCCACTTGGCCCGCCCCTCCCCCAGCCCGGTCCCGGTCAGGCCGCCGGACGCCAGCGCGTACAGGCCCTGGGTGCCCTGGTAGTTGAAGGTGAGCTGGTTGCCGGACTGGTCCAGGAAGCCGGTGAGCCGCTGCATCCGGTACGGCTCGACGACGATGAGGATCGACACCAGCAGGGCGACGAGCCCGGCGATGCCGACGAACAGCCGCGCGGGCGCGCCCACCACCCACAGCAGCGCCAGGAAGATCGTGAGCAGCACCAGGGTGGTGCCGAGGTCGTTGCCGAGCATGACCAGCAGCACCAGCAGGCCCGCGCCGGGCAGCAGCGGCATCAGCAGCGGCCGCCACTCGGTGAGCTGGCCGAGCTTCTCCTTGCGGGCGAGCAGGTCCGCGCCCCACAGCACCAGGCCGAGCTTGGCCGGCTCGGACGGCTGGATCTGCAGCGGCCCGAGGCTGATCCAGCGGGTCGCGCCGCCCGCGGCCCGGCCGAGGCCCGGCACCAGCACCAGCGCGAGCGCGCCGACCGACAGCAGCAGCATCGGGAACGCCAGCGCCCGGAACCCCTTCACCGGCAGCCGGGACGCCGCCCACATCAGGGGCAGCCCGAGCGCCATCCACATGGCCTGCTTCTGCACCAGCGTGTACGCCGAGCCGGTCTCCTGGAGCTGCTTGACGCTGGACGCCGACAGCACCATGGTCAGCCCCAGCGCGAGCAGCATCACCGAGCAGCCCAGCACCAGGTAGTACGAGGTGAGGGGGCGGTCCAGCAGCCCGACCGCGGCGGCGACCTGCTCGCGCGGCCGGGGCCGCGGCGGACGGTCGCCGCCGGACGCGTCCTGGTCCCGCTCCGCGGCG
>NZ_QURH01000784.1 GCF_003428695.1 Actinomadura logoneensis | reverse complement strand
GCCGCCGGCGCGCGCGGCGTGCTGGTGCCGACGGACCGCACCCGGCCCGCGGAGATCGACGCCGCGCCGGAGGTCGCGCCCGACCTGGCCGCGGCCGTGGACCTGGTGCTTCGGGGCGGGTGGGCGCGGTGAGGGTCCTCGTCGCCCGCCAGGACAGCCTCGGCGACGTGCTGCTCGCCGGGCCCGCGCTGCGCGCCGTGGCCGCCCGCGCCGACGAGACCGTCCTGCTGTGCGGTCCGCGCGGCCGGGCCGCCGCCGACCTGCTGCCCGGACCGGACCGGGTGATCGAGTGGTGCGCGCCGTGGATCGACCCGGACCGGGTCCCGGTGGAGCCCGCGGAGGTCTCCGCCGTCACCGAGCGGCTGCGCGGG
Organism: Actinomadura logoneensis; assembly: GCF_003428695.1. GTDB lineage: Bacteria > Actinomycetota > Actinomycetes > Streptosporangiales > Streptosporangiaceae > Spirillospora > Spirillospora logoneensis. Next base: position 3,717 of record NZ_QURH01000784.1, on the reverse strand, counting down.
TTCGACCGGGCGCTGATCCTGACCTCGTTCCACCAGTCGCCGCTGCCGCTGGCGCTGCTCCTGCGGCTCGCCGGGACTCCCTGGATCGGCGGCATCAGCGAGGACTACCCCGGTTCGCTGCTCGACCTGCGGCACCGTCCGGACGCCGACGTCCCGGAGGCCGCCCGGATGACCGCGTTGGCGACCGAGGCGGGCTTCCCGCCGGTGGACGACGGCCGGCTGCGCGTCCGCGAGCCGCTGCCGGACATGTCGGCGCTGACCGGCGGCCCCGGCTACGTGGTCGTCCACCCCGGCACCTCGGTGCCCGCGCGGGCCTGGCCGCCGCACCGGCACGCCGAGGCCGTGCGGCTGCTCGCCGTGTCCGGGCGGCGCGTCGTCGTCACCGGCGACCGCCGGGAGAAGGCGCTGACGGCCGAGGTCGCCGGGGACCACGCGATCGACATCGGCGGCCGGACGGACTTCCCCGAGCTGGCCGCCGTGCTGGCGGGCGCGGACGCCGTGGTGGTGGGCAACACCGGCCCGGCGCACCTCGCCGCCGCCGTGGGGACGCCGATCGTGTCGCTGTTCGCGCCGACCGTCCCGGCCGCGCGCTGGGCGCCGTACGCGGTCCGGACCGTGCTGCTCGGCGACCAGAGCGCGCCGTGCCGGAACACCCGGGCGACCGTCTGCCCGGTCCCCGGCCATCCCTGCCTGGCGACGGTGGAGGCGTCCGAGGTGCTGCGCGCGGTCGAGGAGGTCGCCCGATGAGAGTGCTGATGTGGCACGTCCACGGCTCGTGGGCCACCTCGTTCGTGCACGGCCCCTGGACGACGCTGGTGCCGGTCACGCCGGACCGCGGCCCGGACGGCCTCGGCCGCGCGGAGACCTTCGACTGGCCCGACCGGGCCGTGGAGGTCCCGCACGACGCGCTGCGCGGCGAGCGGGTGGACGTGGCCGTCCTGCAGCGGCCGCACGAGATCGAGCTGTGCGAGCGGTGGCTCGGCCGCCGGCCCGGCCGGGACCTGCCGGCCGTGTACGTCGAGCACGACACGCCCGGGACGGCCGCCGCCGCGCCGGACGTCCCGGGACGCCTCGTCCCGGACCTCACGCACTTCCTGCACGACCGCGACGACATCCCCGTCGTGCACGTCGCCCACTTCAACGACCTCTTCTGGGACTGCGGGCGCGCCCCGACCACCGTCGTCGAGCACGGCGTGGTCGACCCCGGCTACCGGTACAGCGGCGAGATGCCGCGCGCCGGCGTCATCGTCAACGACCCGCTCACCCGCGGCCGGACGACCGGCACCGACCTGCTGCCCGGCCTGTCCGACGCCGTCCCGATCGACCTGTTCGGGATGCGGGTCGCGGACGCCCCCCGCGCGCTCGGCGTCCGCCCCGAGCGGCTCTGGACCTTCGAGGACCTGCCGCAGGAGCGGATGCACGCCGAACTCGCCCGCCGCCGGGTCTACGTCCACCCCTACCGGTGGACCTCGCTGGGCCTGGCGCTGATCGAGGCGATGCAGCTCGGCCTGCCGGTGGTGGCGCTCGCCACCACCGAGGCGGTCGAGGCCGTCCCACCGGGGACGGGTGTCCTGTCCACCCGCGTGGACGTCCTGGCGCGCGCCGCCGGGCGCCTCGCCGCGAACCCCGAGCAAGCCCGCCGGATGGGTCGGCGGGCGCGCGCGGCCGCCGTGCGGCGGTACGGCCTGCCCCGCTTCCTGCGGGACTGGCGGCAACTACTGGAAGAGGTGACCCGATGAAGATCGCGATGGTGTCGGAGCACGCCAACCCGCTCGCCGCGCGCGGCGGGCTGGGCGGGGCGGACGCCGGCGGGCAGAACGTGTTCGTCGCCGCCCTCGCCGAGGAGATGGGGGCCCAGGGCCACGACGTGACGGTGTACACCCGGCGCGACTCGACCGGCCCGCCCGACCGGGTGCGGGCGGCGCCCGGCGTCACCGTCGAGCACGTCCCCGCCGGCCCGCCGTCGGACGTGCCCAAGGACGACCTGCTCCCCTGGATGCCCGACTTCGGCCGGTATCTGGAGGCGCGCTGGCGGGCGGACCCGCCGGACGTCGTGCACGCGCACTTCTGGATGAGCGGCGTGGCCGCGCTCCACGCGACCCGCGGGGACGGGGCGCCGCGCGTCCCGGTCGTGCTGACCTACCACGCGCTCGGGTCGGTGAAGCGCCGCCACCAGGGCGGCAGGGACACCAGCCCGGACGAGCGCGTCGCCATCGAGCGGGAGATCGGGCGCGCGGCGGACGCCGTGGTCGCGACGGCCACCGGCGAGACCGGCGAGCTGGCCGCGATGGGCGTGCCCGCCGACCGGGTCCAGGTCGTCCCGTGCGGGGTGGACCTGCGGGCCTGCACCCCGTACGGCCCGGCCGATCCCAAGGGCGCCCCGTACCGGCTGGCGGTGCTGTCGCGGATGGTGGAGCGCAAGGGCATCGACACCGCGATCCGCGCCCTGGCCCACATCCCCGACGCCGAGCTGGTGGTGGCGGGCGGCCCGCCCGCCGACGCGCTCGGCGCCGACCCGGAGGCACGGCGGCTCATCGCCGTCGCCGAGCGGGCGGGCGTGCGGGACCGGGTGCGGCTGGTCGGCCGGCGCTCCCGCGACGAGGTCCCGGCGCTGCTGCGGTCGTCCGACGTGGTCATGACGCTGCCGTGGTACGAGCCGTTCGGGATGGTTCCGCTGGAGGCCATGGGCTGCGCCGTGCCGGTCGTCGCGACCGGGGTGGGCGGCCACCTGGACACCGTGCAGGACGGCGTGACCGGCCTGCTCGTCCCGCCGCGCGACCCGGCCGAGGCGGCGCGCGCGGTCAACGTGCTGCTCGCCGACCGGGAGCGGCGGGCCTCCTTCGGCCTCGCCGGCCGCAGGATCGCCGAGGCCCGCTACTCGTGGCCGCGCGTCGCGCACGACACGCTCGCCGTGTACCACCGGGCGATGGCCGCGAGGGAGGTGGCGGCATGACTTCCACGACACAGTCGCGGGTGCTCTCCCGCGAACAGGACCGGCGCCTGGAGGACCTGGCGACGGCGGCGCTGGAGTTCCGCCGCTGGACGCCCGTGATCGCCGCCTGGGGCGCGCACCTGGCGAACGTCCTGGAGGCCGGTGGACGGCTGCTGACCTGCGGCAACGGCGGGAGCGCCGCGCAGGCGCAGCACCTGTCGGCGGAGCTGGTCGGACGGTTCGAGGGCGAGCGGGTGCCGCTCGCCGCGATCCCGCTGCACGCCGACACCTCCACCGCCACGGCGATCTGCAACGACTACGGCGCGGACGAGGTCTTCGCCCGGCAGGTCCGGGCGCACGGACGGGTCGGCGACGTGCTGGTCTGCCTGAGCACGAGCGGCTCCAGCGCGAACGTGGTCGCGGCGGCCCGGCAGGCCCGGGTCTGCGGGATGACGGCGTGGGCCGTCACCGGGCCCGGCCCGAACCCGCTCGCCGCCGCCGCCCAGGAGGCGATCACCGTGGACGCCGGGCGCACCTCGACCGTCCAGGAGATCCACCTCGCCGCGCTCCACCTGCTGTGCGGGCAGGTGGACCTCGCGCTACGGGTGACGGCATGACCCGGCCCGCGCCGCCCGGAACGCTCGTCGTCGTCGGGGACACGCTGCTGGACGTGGACCTCGTCGGGGAGTGCGCGCGGCTCTCGCCGGACGCGCCCGTCCCGGTGATCGAGCACGCCGCCGAGCGGGCGCGGCCGGGCGGCGCCGGCCTGGCCGCGCTGCTCGCCG
>NZ_QURH01000780.1 GCF_003428695.1 Actinomadura logoneensis | reverse complement strand
GGCACGGCGACGCCCCGGGCGTGGCCGGCGGGCACAGCGGCGGCTACCCGGTGGCCGGGCAGCAGCCGCATCCCGGTCCGGGCCGCACGCCCGGGCCGCGGCACGGGGGCGGTGACTCCGGCGGCGACACCAGCTCGCTGGTCCGCCCCTACGCGGTCACCGGCGGCCGGACCCGGCCCCGGTACGACCTCGCGATCGAGGCGATGGTGACGGCTGCTCCGCATCCGCCGCGCGACGTCTCCTCGTTGACCCCGGAATACCGGGCGATCATGGACATCTGCCGGACGGCCCGGTCGGTCGCCGAGGTGTCGGCGCTGCTGCGGCTTCCGCTCGGCGTCGCACGCGTCCTCGTCGCCGACATGGCCCTGGAGGGCCTGCTCCGGCTGCACCAGTCCCGCCCGGCGGGCGCGCAGCCGGACATCCGACTGCTTGAGAGGGTTCTGAGTGGGCTTCGGAAGCTATGACCAGTCGTCGGCTCCGGCCGCGCCCGGGGACGGGCCGGAGCTGACGTCGGTCAAGATCGTCGTCGGCGGCGGCTTCGGCGTCGGCAAGACCACCTTCGTGGGGTCGGTGTCGGAGATCATGCCGCTCACCACCGAGGCCGTCATGACCGCGGCCAGCGCGGACGTGGACGACCTGTCGGCGGTGCCCGACAAGACGACCACCACGGTGGCGATGGACTTCGGCCGCGTGTCGCTCGACAGCGAGCTGATCCTCTACCTGTTCGGCACACCGGGCCAGCACCGCTTCTGGTTCATGTGGGACGACCTGGTCAAGGGCGCGATCGGCGCGGTCGTGCTGGTCGACACCCGGCGCCTCGCCGACTGCTTCGCCGCGGTCGACTACTTCGAGGAGCTGGGCCTGCCCTTCGTCGTCGGCGTCAACGGGTTCCACGGCGAGTTCCAGTACGCCGTGGAGGACATCCGCGAGGCGCTCTCGGTGAGCTCGCACGTGCCGATCGTCGAGTGTGACGCACGCAACCGCGAGTCGACCAAGAAGGTCCTCATCACACTGGTGCAGCACGCGTTGTCTATGGTGGGCTCCGCCCACTGAGCCTCCGGCTCCGCGTCCTCGCCTTGCGGCTCGGACGCGGACCGGATGCTCGTGCGAATGCGGCATCGCTTCGCGATCAACAGCGCGAGGGGGCTCGCCTTTCGGCGTCGCCCCCTCGCGCTGTTGGTCACGCATTCGCGCCGGTCGGCCTTGTCGCGGGGTTTCCCGGTACCGGTCTCCGGTCCCGGTGGTTCGGCTCGCCTTCGGCCTTGCATCGGGTGGCTCGCCTTCGGCTTTGCCCCTGGGTGGCTCGCCTTCGGCTTTGCTTTCCTTCGGCTTTGTGTCACCGTGTGTTCCCTCTCGGTCACTACGGTCGCGTAGGGAAATATGCACGCTGCACTATTAGTTCCTAGCTGATCGAACTACTTGGACCTGCGCTAGGAACGGCTATGGGTGACGCGAAGAGTATCGGTACGTTCGTCGCGATCGGGGACAGCTTCACCGAGGGGCTGAGCGACCCCGTGCCCGGGGAGCGCGACGTGTTCCGGGGGTGGGCCGACCGGCTCGCGGAGCACATCGCCGCGGGCAACCCGGAGCTCCGGTACGCCAACCTGGCGGTGCGCGGCAAGCTGCTGCGCCAGATCGCCGAGGACCAGGTGCCGCGGGCGGTCGCGCTGAACCCGGACCTGGTCACCTTCTGCGCGGGCGGCAACGACATCATCCGTCCCGGCGGCGACCCCGACGCGCTCGCCGTCGAGTTCGACGACGCGGTGCGCAAGCTGCGGGGAACGGGCGCGCGCGTCGTGCTGTTCACCGGCTTCGACCCGCAGGGGCTGCGGTCGGGACGGCGCATCCGCGGCAAGGCCGCCACCTACAACATGCACCTGCGGGCCATCGCCGACCGGCGCGGCTGCGACGTGGTGGACCTGTGGGCGCTGATGCCGGTCTTCAACGACCCGCGCGCCTGGTTCGAGGACCGGCTGCACCTGTCGTCGGAGGGGCACCGGCGGCTGGCGCTGCGCGTCGCCGAGGTGCTCGGCGTCCCGGCGGAGGGCGACTGGCGCGAGCCGTGGCCGCCCGTGGACGCGTCCGACTGGCTGACCCAGCGGCGCGAGGACGTGTACTGGGCCCGCACCTACCTGCTGCCGTGGATCGGCCGCCGCGCCACCGGGCGCTCCTCGGGGGACGGGCGGTCCGCCAAGCGGCCGGAGGCGCTGCCGCTGTCCGGACGCGGATCCTGCGACCGGGAGCGCGCCCACCTGGGCTGAGGTGTCCGCCGGGTCTCGGGACCGTCACGGATGGTGCTCTGAAGCCGGTTCGGGACGTTCTGTCATAAGTACAGTGCTGTCGTGAGCTCCCCCCGGCTTCCGTCCCATCTTCAGCTGCTCCTGACCGACGAGCCCGTCCTGGACGTGTACGCGTCGCGGCCCTGGCGGGTGCCCGACGGGCGCTACGAGGAGATGCGCGAGCGCGCCGTCGCCTTCAACGCCGACGAGCGGGCGGTGGTGCTGACCCGGCGGCTCAGCGACTTCTACGGCCCGAAGACGTCGGTGGCGGGGGCCGAGCTGTGGTCGCTGCTGACGTTCCTGCTGGGCGCGGGCGCGGTCCGCGCGGGCAACCGGGGCGACGTCGACTTCGAGCTGCTCGGCGACCTGCTCGCCGACCCCGAGGTCCCCGTGCGGCACCCGCTGGCGTGGTTCTCCCAGGGCGGGCGGTGGCGCCCGCCGGGCTTGTGGCTCCCCGAGCCCGCGGGCGAGGACCCCGAACGGCGCGCGGTCATGTTCGAGCTGGGCCGCGCCGCCCTGGACGTCCTGGCGGGGCTCGAACCCCTGGAGGAGCGGCGGCTGGCGCTGGCCGGGCTGTTCGACCGGTTCGCGCACCGGAGCGACCTGCGCGAGCAGGCGATGACGGCCCCGCGCGACCGGCTGGAGCAGCTCTGGACCGCCGAGCTCACCGAGGCGGAGCTGGCCGTCCTGCCCGAGCTCGCCGGACCGGTCGGCTACCTCACCTGGGCGTGCGAGGGCCTGGCCGCGGCGCACGAGCGGCTGGCGGGCGCGGTGCGCGACACCGAGCCGTTCGAGGTCGCGCTGGCGCGGCTGCTCATGGCCGGCGAGGTCGCCGAGGCGCCCGCCGAGCTCGCCGTCCCGCTGGGCGCGGACGGGTACGGCGACGTCGCCGACCGGCTCGCCGCCGAGACCGAGGACTTCGACCCGGACCTGTGGCAGCTGCGGCTGCGCGGCCGGCTCGCGCGCGGGCTGGTCGCGGGCGAGGCGGACGCCTGCCGCGCCTGGCTCGACATGGCCGCCCGCGTCACCGGCGCCGTCCAGGGCCTGCCGGGCGTCGCGGTGAACCCGCGCTGCCGCCTGCCGGTCGGCCACTTCCAGGAGGACCTGCGGCGGCTGTTCGCGTTCCGCCGGGTCCCCAACCCGCTGCGCGACACCCTCGCCGGCCATCCCGTCGGACGGCCGACCGCCCGGGACGGGAACGAGGCGCTGGACGCCGACCTCGACATCGAGCCCGTCGTCGGGCAGCCCGACCTCGTGCGCGCCATGCGCGTCGCGCTCGCCGACCGCGCGGCCGGGAGGCGGCCCGTCCGGCTGCTGATCGCCGGGCCCGAGGGCACCGGGCGCGCCGACGCCGCCGACCTGCTCGCCGAGAGCCTCACCCGGCTCGGCGCGGTCCGGTCCGTGCTGTGGGTGTCGGACCAGACGTTCACCTCGCTCGGGGTCAGCGACGCGGTGATCTGGCTGGCCGCGCGCGTGCGCGAGTGCGTGGAGACCCGCCGGCTCCTCGTCGTGGACGACCTGGAGCGGCTGGCGTCCGCCGAGCGCTGCGGCCCGGCCGCCGTGGAGGAGCTGCGCCGCCTGGTGGCCCGCGCGCCGTCCCTCGACGTCGTCGCGCTCTGCCGGGCCGACGGCGACCGCCGCCTGCTCGACCTCAACCCCGCGCTCGTCCGCGCGTTCGACGTCGTCCGGACGCGCGACCTCACCGAGGACGGCCTCGCCGAGCTGTTCCGCCGGGCCGCGTCCCGGCGCGGCGCCGACGCCGCGCCGGACGTGGCGCGCGCG
>NZ_QURH01000781.1 GCF_003428695.1 Actinomadura logoneensis | reverse complement strand
GGCGCGGCGCGTCGGGGTCGCTGGCGCCGGGCGAGCCGTTCGCGGCCCGGCTGGACGCGGCGGTGGACGACGACGCGCGCGGCATGCTCGCGCAGGGCCTCACCGGGCGGCGGCACTACGGTCCGCGCGGGGAGCGGCGGCTGGACGACCTGACCGTGTTCGTGCAGAGCTTCGCGCCGCCGCCGCGCCTGCTGGTGTTCGGCGCGATCGACTTCGCCGCGGCCGTCGCGCGCGTCGGCAAGTTCCTCGGCTACCACGTCACGGTGTGCGACGCGCGCCCGGTGTTCGCGACGGCCAAGCGGTTCCCGGACGCGGACGAGGTCGTGGTGAGGTGGCCGCACGCGTTCCTGGCCGACGCTGAGGTGGACGGGCGGACGGCCGTCTGCGTCCTCACCCACGACCCGAAGTTCGACGTCCCGCTGCTGGAGGTCGCGTTGCGCACGTCCGCCGGGTACGTCGGGGCGATGGGCTCGCGCCGCACGCACGAGGACCGCCTCGCCCGGCTGCGCGAGGCCGGGCTCACCGAGGCCGAGCTGGCGCGGCTGCGCTCGCCCATCGGCCTGGACCTCGGCGCCCGCACCCCGGAGGAGACCGCCGTGTCGATCGCGGCGGAGCTGGTGCAGCTCCGCTGGGGCGGCTCGGGGCGTCCGCTGTCGGACACCGAGGGCCGTATCCACGGCGAACGGTGATCGGGCGGCTACCCTGCCGGGATGACCCTGCACGGAGCGCAACCACCCGCCGGTCTGCTGCTCGCCGCCGGCGGCGGCAGCCGGCTCGGCCGGCCCAAGGCCCTGCTGGAACTGGACGGCGAACGCCTCGTCGACCGGGGCGTCCGCACGCTGCACGACGGCGGCTGCGCGCCGGTCGTGGTCGTCGCGGGGGCCGTCACGGTCGAGGTGATCGGCGCGGTCGTCGTCCCGAACCCGGACTGGGCGACGGGCATGGGCTCGTCGCTGCGCGCGGGCCTGGCCGCCCTGCCGCCCGAGTGCCCGGCCGCCGTCATCGCCCTGGTGGACCAGCCGCGCGTGACGTCCGCCGCCGTGGCCCGCCTGCTCGCCGCGTACGAGGACGGCGCGCGCGTCGCGGTCGCCACCTACGGCGGACGTCCGCGCAACCCGGTGCTCGTCGCCCGCGAGCACTTCGCCGCCGTCGCGGCGTCCGCTGTGGGGGACGTGGGCGCGCGTCCGTTCCTGCGCGCGAACCCCGGCCTCGTCACGGCCGTCCCCTGCGACGACGTGGCGTCCCCGGACGACATCGACACGCCCGCCGACCTCGCCGCCTACACCGTCCCCGACGACGTCTAGCTGTACTGACCTGTGAGGTTGGGTACGCGGCTGGCGGGTGGGTGGCCTGCGAGCGCGGTGTGGCTGCGGTGATGGTCGTCCACGTGGAGCCATGGTGCAAGCGCTTGGCGGCGTTGGGCTTCTGAGGTGTAGGGCCGGGCGTAGGCCCGTTCGTCGGCCAGTGGGCGAGCAGGAGTTCGCCCCGGCCGGTGGCCAGGGCGAGGCCCATTGCGGCGGCGTCGCCGAGGGCGGGGCCGCCGGGGGCGCTGCGGAAGCCGCTGGAACGGGGCGCGCTTCGCGGTCGGCGTCGAGACGTCCGGGCTCGAGTACCTCAACCACGAGGCGGAGACGGCGGTCCGGGAGTGACGGGTAGCCGCCCCGGCCCGGGTGGCCCTGGTGCTGTGCCGGGTCGCTAGGACCTCGGCGGCAGCACGGACGGGTCGACCGCGCCGCAGTCGACGGCCCGCTGGAGGAGGGCCGTGAGGGACCGGATGGTCGCGGGCTCGTCGATGACGCCGTTCGCCCCGCCCGCGGCGGACCGCTCGTGCCAGGCGCGGACGCGGGCGACGGCGTCGTCGTCCACGCCCTCCAGGTAGAAGCGGTAGACGGCGGCGTAGCGGCTCGGCAGGTGCGCGGGGTGCAGGTCCCAGCCCTGGTAGAAGCCGTTGGACAGGGAGTGCCGGACGTGCCGGGAGTGCTCGGTCCAGACGCCGTGGACCTCCTCGGAGGAGTCGTCGCGCGGGACGAGGTTGGTCGAGCCGTCCGACAGGCGGACGCCGGTGCCCGCGAGCGCCACCCGCATGATGTCGCGGGCGAAGTCGCAGGCGGGGTGGTCGAGGCGCTGCTGCCCGGGCGGCAGGTCGCAGGCGGCGGTGTAGTCGTACACGCCGAAGTGCGCGGCGGTCATCCGGCCGCGCGCGGCGGCGGCGACGGCGCGCAGCCCGATCCGGCCCTGGTGGTCGACGAGCGACTCGGTGGTCTCGACCTGGATCTCGAACCGGAGGATGCCGCCGGGCAGGCCGAGCGCGCCCTCCAGCCGCTCCAGGTAGTCGGTGAAGACCTCGACGTCCTCGGCCATCACGACCTTCGGGAAGGTGATGGTGAAGCCGCCGGGGAGCCGGCCGAGACGGTCGCGCAGCGCGGTGAGGAAGCCGTCCAGGGTGCGCATGGACCGCTCGTGCGCGCCGTCGGCGAACGACTTGACCCGCAGCCCCCAGTAGTGCGGCAGGGTGCGCGCCTCGTAGGCGGCGGCGACCGACTCCACGACGTGGGCGACGTGCGCGTCCTCCTCGGCGTCGGGACGCGCGCCGTAGCCGTCCTCGAAGTCGACGCGCAGGTCCTCGACGGGCTCGCCGGCGAGCTTGGCGGCGACGCGCTCGCGGACGGCCCCGGCGAGCCCCGCGTCGATGCCGAACACCGTGCCGAACGTCCCCGCGCCGGGCGCGTGCGCGTCCAGCAGGCGCAGCGCCTCCGTGCCGAACTCGGCGGCGGTGCCGGGGGTGAAGCGGTCGGCCGGGACGTAGACGGTGTGCACCGGCTGGCGGCCTTCGGCGGGGCCGGGGAACGTCGCGGCGTGCGTCTCGCGGATCGCGGCGACGCGGGCGGACAGGTCGTCGATCGAGGGGACGCTGAGGTTCACGACGCCATGATCCCCCATGAACCGCCCGTCCGGGCGCCCGGCTGGAGAATGACCAGATCGGTGCCCGTCGCGAACGCGTTCGGCGGGGCCGTCATCGGCTCGGCGGCGAGGCCGAGGCGGCGGTGCGCCACCGGGACGGTGTCGGCGGTGAACACCTCGATCCACGGGTGCGCCTCGTCCGCCCAGAGCGCGACGGAGCGTCCGCCGCCGGTCAGGCGCGTCCAGGCGCGGCCCCGCCCGTCGCGGGCCAGGCCCGTGTAGGCGTTGTCGATCCGCCGGCCGCCGAGGACCACGCCGCCGCGCAGGTCGCGGTCGGTGCCGTCCACCGGGACGGGCGCGTCCGCCGGGATCATCCGGTCGCCGGCCGGGAGGTAGCGCGCGGCGTCGAGCGCGACCTCGCACTCGTCGATCGGGACGCCGACGGTCAGGTACGGGTGGGCGCCGTGCGCGTACGGCGCGGGCCGCGTGCCGGTGTTCTCGGCGCCGAGCCGGACGGTCAGGCCCTCCTCGGCGTCCAGGACGTACTCGGCGGTGAGGGACAGCCGGAACGGGTAGCCCTGCGCGCCCGGAAGGTCGAGCGCGAGCGTGACGCGGTCGCTCGCCCGCTCGGTGGCCGTCCACGCCGACCAGCGCACCAGCCCGTGGATCGCGTTGCCGAGCTTCGGCTCGGTGAGCGCGAGCTGGTAGGACGTGCCCTCGAAGGTGTAGCGGCCCCCGTCCACGCGGTTCGGGAACGGGACGAGCAGCTGGCCGGAGGCGGCCGGGGGGAGCGTGTCGGCGTCGTGCGTGAGCACCAGGTCGAGGCCGTCGCGGGTGAGGGCGCGCAGGGCCGCCCCCGCCTCGGTCACCACGGCCTGGTAGGGGCCCGCGGTGAGGATGTGCTGGGTGCCGGTGAGGGGATGCTGCTCGGTCATGCGGGGCAGGGTATCCCCGCGCGCCCCGGCCGCCCGGCGCCAGGGCGCACGGCACGGCGCGTGTCTCGGGGCAGGGCGCGGCGCGTGTCTCGGGGCACGGCGCGGCACGTGTCTCGGTGGGGGCTCATCCGGCGGTGGCCGCGGCCGGGTCGCCGAGCCGGACGGCGCCGCGCAGGGCGAACCGCTCCCCGGCCTGCCGGACGG
>NZ_QURH01000779.1 GCF_003428695.1 Actinomadura logoneensis | reverse complement strand
GGTGAGACCGCCCCGGCCGCCGCGCGGGTCGCCGGGCGGGCCAACCACGCCGCTCCCCCGGCGCCGACCCCGGCCACGGTCGCCGCCGCCCTGAACGCCGCCGCCGCGTCCCTGTCGGAGGGCAAGCTCGGCCCGGACCGCGCGCACATGCTGGAGATCGGCGAGCACGTCGCCCAGAAGTGGATCTTCGAGCGGGGCCGGGACAACATCCGCGACCTGCTGCCCGGCCCGATCCTGCCGCCGGTCATCGACAAGGAGCTGCTGATCGAGGCGGAGAAGGAGCTCGGCGGCTCGCTGCGCCCCTACCAGGAGGCCCGCACCTGGCTGCGGGACGGCTTCTGGGAGCGCGTGTACCGCGAGTTCGGCATCGGCATCGGCACGTCCGACTGACCCGCACTCGTCGCGCAGGCCGAGCTTGCCCAGCACGTTGCTGACGTGCGTCTTCACCGTGTGCTCGCTGACCACGAGGACCGCCGCGATCTCCGGGTTCGACAGGCCGCGGCCGAGCGACCGCAGCGTCTCGCGTTCGCGCGCCGTCAGCACGGCCAGCCGCTCGTCCGACGGCGCGCGGACCACCGCCCCGGAGGTGAACTCGGAGATCAGCCTCCGCCGTGCGCCATCTCGTCGCCGTCGGCGGCCGTCGATCCCACCCAGACGTCGATGCCGATCTGCGTCGCCGCCGCGACCGCCCCGCCAGCCCGACGACGGTCGCGGCGGTGGCGACGACCCGGCCCCCCGGCGCGGGTCAGTGGGACGGGACGCGGCGGTACTGGGGGACGAGGTCCTCGATCAGCGCCTCGGTCTCGGGCTGGAGCGGGTCGTATCCGGCGAACGAGCGCAGTTCGTCCGCGACCGCCCGGACGGCCTCGTCGTCGCCGGACGCCCGCGTCGCGCGGAGCAGGTCCCGCCACAGGGCCTCCTCGCGGGGCGCGAAGCGCAGCCCGGCGCGGGACGCCTCCACCGCGCCGCGCACGTCGCCCGAGTCGAGCCGCAGGACGGTCAGCCGGTGCGCGACGTCCACGACGCGGGCCCCGGCCTCGTACTCCAGAGGCTCGGTGGCGAGCCAGCCGTACCGGCCGCGCGGACGGTCCGCCAGCAGCGGGCCGCGGACGAGGTCGAGCGCGTACGACATGTACGCGGCCTCGGACGACGGCTCGGCCGCCGACCGCCAGATCAGCCAGCGGAACACCGACCAGTCGACCCGGACCTCCGAGCCGAGCCGGATGCGCCCGCGCTCGTCGTGGTAGAGGTTCGGACGGCCGCGCGCGTCGCGTCCGACCCAGTCGGCGACGCGCGCGACGCACGCGTCCCGGACGGCCTGGCTCACCCCGCGCGGCCACACGGCGCCGCCGAGCACGGTCGGGTGCACGCCGTTCGGATGCGTCGCAAGGTAGACGAGGACCTCGGTGCACAGGTCGCGGCGCGCGTCGTCCATCGGTCCGGGCGCGTCCACCTCGATCCGGCCGAGCAGCCGGATGTCCACCGACGAGCGCCCCTCGCGCGGCGGCTCGGCGGTGCTCTCGGCGGACGGCTCGGGCAGCGGCACGGCCTTCAGGTCCGAGGCCGTGCGGAACAGCTCGAACACGCCCCGGTACTGCTCCTCCGGGACGAGCTGCGCGTCCACCTCGAACCCGAGGACGCCGGCGTGCAGGCGTCCGGCCTCGTCCACGTCCCAGGTCCAGGTGGCGCCCTGGACGTCCCCGGCGACGAGGTACCCGGCGGCCATCCGGGTGCCGGTGCGGGCGAGCGCGACGAGGCGGTCCGCCTCCTGCTCGGTGGGCGCGTCCGACATGATCAGGTAGTGCGGCATCCACGCCTCGCCGAACACGCCGCGCGCCCGTCCGGTGAGCACCGAGTCGACCCCGGACGCGGCGAGCGCCTGCCGGACCTCCTCGCTGCGCGCCTCCAGCTCGGGCAGCGCCTCGACCAGCGTCGGGACCGCGCGGACCCGGTCCGGCGCGACCTCTGCCAGACCCTCGCCGAGCTCCTGGCCGAACCCGACCAGGGTGATCCGCATGTGGTCGGACCAGCGGTTGGTGGCCAGTTCCAGGGCGAGCGCGGCGAGCGCGGCGCGGCGGTTGGCGTCGTCGCCGCGGATCGCGATCAGGCCGTGCGCGGCTTCGAGGTCGACCAGGATGCGCCCGGTCTCGTTCGTGCCGAGCGACACCAGGCCGGGGTAGGGCGCGAGGACGTCGGCGAGGCCGTCCTCCGAGACGTCCGCGGCGCGCAGCCGCCACACCTGGCCGCCGTCGTAGGCGCGCCACGGCGCGGGCGGCTCCGGATCGGCGGGCGCGATCCACAGGTCCATGCTCTCGGAGCCGAGGTGGACGGCGTAGACGGTCGGCAGGGCGCGTCCCTCGGCGGCGAGCGCCCGGGACAGCATCCGCAGGCCGACGTCGAGGAGCCGCGCCCCGTGGTCGTCCGCGCCGACGCGCAGCGCCTGCTCGGCGGCGGCGGCCTCGCCCCGCGGCCGGACGATCATCTGCCCGAACGCGCGGTGCCACATCTGCGTCCGGCGGCGGCGTCCGAGCGCGCTGAGGAGTCCGGCGGCGAGCAGCGACGCGGCGGCGAGGCCCTGCGGCCAGGAGACGTTCCGTCCGACCGGCGCGCCGGTCTCGTGCTTCTGGTCCGGCTCGCTCGTCCCGGACGCGCCGTCATGGCCCGTCGGGGACGGCGTGGTGTGCCCGCTCCCCGGCCCGCCGCCGCTGGGCGACGACTTCCCGGGCGTGTCGGGGGGCGTCTGCTGGTGCGCGGGCGGCGGCACCGGCACGTGGGCCGACCTGCTGGGCGCGGGCGCCGACTGACTGGGCGCAGGCGCCGGAACCGACTGGCTGGGCGCGGGCGCGGGCTGACGTGGCGCGGGCGCGGGTGCCGGAGCGGACTGGCTCGGCGCGGGCGCGGGATGCGTCGGCGCATGACTGCCCGGAGCGGGCGCGGGCTGGCTCGGCGCCGGATGAGTGGCGGGCGGCGACTGGTGAGCAGGAGGGGGCGACTGGTGAGCCGGAGGCGGCGTCTGGTGAGCCGGAGGCGGCGACTGGTGGACGGGCGGCGGTGTCGGATGGCTCGCGGGCGGCGTGGGGTGGCTCGCGGGCGGCGTGGGGTGGCTCGCGGGCGGCGTCGGCGCGTTCTTCGCCGGCGGCTTGGGCGTCTCCGGCTTCGGCTTCTCGTGCGGGACGGGGTGTCCGTGCCGGAAGTAGTCGTGCAACTGGTGCGCAGGGATGACCTGCGCGCCCTTGGCGTCCGCGGGCATCTGCAGGATCCAACCCGGACGGATCAGGCTCGCGATGTGCAGGCGGCTGCCGTCCGGCTGGACGTGCCCCTTGTTCAGCTCGAAGATCTCGTTGTAGCGGCGGCCCTCGCCGAGGCACTTCTCGGCGATCTCCCAGAGGCTCTCGTGGTGCCGTCCCTCCGGCGGGTTCACCCGGTAGATCTTGGTCGTGGCGGTCTTGTCCACCGGGTGCGCGCCGAGCGTCTCGGCCTCCGCGCGGTCCGGCGCGGAGGCGGCGGGCGCGGCCGGGCGGTCCGGAACGGCCGTCACCGGCAGCCGGTGGTACTGCTCGGTCTGCGTCGTCGCGGTCGGCGGCCGGACCGACAGCTCCCGGCCGCTGAACGCGGGCACGATCGCGCTGGTCGCGGTGAACAGCAGCAGCGCCGCGACGACCAGCCGGTGGACGAGCGACTGCGTCCCCCCGGCGAGCGGGACGCGCGCGGGCACGCCGACGCCGCGGATGCCCGCGTACACCTCGACCACGACGCAGAGCGCGAGCTGCAGCCAGGCGAGCCACACCAGCGCCACCAGGATGGCGAGCAGCGCGGACGGCCCGATCCGCTGCGTCAGGTCGGACATCGCGGGGACGTGGTCCGGGACCGGGGAGCCGAACAGCGTCAGCAGCGCGTACGGGACGCCGATGAGCAGCGCCGCGAGCGCCAGCAGCGCGCCGACGCCGGTGAGCACGTCGCCGGCGCCGCGGCGGCGCCGCGGTGGCACCGGCCGCCGCCGCCCCTGCCCGAGGCCCGGAC
>NZ_QURH01000777.1 GCF_003428695.1 Actinomadura logoneensis | reverse complement strand
TTCGTCTTCATCATCTTCTTCACCTACTTCTACGTCGCGATCACCTTCAACCCCACTGAAGTCGCCGACAACATGAAGAAGTACGGCGGGTTCATCCCCGGCATCCGCCCCGGACGCCCGACCGCGGAGTACCTGGACTACGTCCTCACCCGCATCACGACGCCGGGCGCGCTCTACCTGGGCCTGGTGGCGCTCATCCCGATGGTCGCCTTCGCGATGCTGAACGCCACGCAGGACTTCCCCTTCGGCGGGACGAGCATCCTGATCGTCGTCGGCGTCGGACTGGACACGGTCAAGCAGATCGAGTCCCAGCTCCAGCAGCGCAACTACGAGGGCTTCCTGCGCTGACCCCGCTCCGACCGCGCGAGAAGACGGCCACCCCGGGAGTTCCCCGGGGTGGCCGTCTCACGTATGAGGCCTTCGAGGGTTCGCGTGTTCCGGCTCAGGCGATCGGGCGGTGAGGCGCTCAGAGGTTCAGGCGCTCAGGGGTTCAGGCACTCAGAGGTTCAGGCACTCAGGGGTTCAGGCGCTCGGGGGGTCAGGCGCTCAGGGGGTCAGGCGTCCAGCGAGGAGAACCAGCGGACGATCCGCCCCGTCCCCGCGACGTTCGTGCCCAGGTGCAACGAGCCCTGGTAGAGCGGCCTGCCGAGGTTCTCGACCCGCGGGTTCACGCCGCGCGCCCGCAGCGAGGCGACGCAGTGGTCGGTGTTGACCGTCGTCGCCTGCTCGTCGGTCTCCGCCCGGTAGAACCGGACGGGCATCCGCGGAGTCCAGGCCGTGCAGACCTCGCCGTCGGTGCGCAGCGCCTCGGCGAAGGCGCCGGAGGGATTCCGCAGCAGCGCCCAGCCGCGCGGCGTCAGCAGGTCCGCCAGGCGGGCGGGCATGCCCTGGAACATCTCCGGTCCCGGCGTCGTGCCGTCGAAGTACTTCTCCACACGGTCGGCGTAGGGCTCCTGGAAGACCTCCGACGGCGTCCCGTAGACACCGCCGTGGATGCGCTGCCAGGACGTCAGCAGGTAGGCGGCGTACAGCGCACTGGACTTGGCGTCCAGGTCGCCGTTCAGCAGGGCGGGAAGCTCGGCCCCGGCGAAGTCGTAGCCGCCGCTGATCGGTGCGACCGCCTTCACGCGGAAGTGCCGGTCCGCGCCGTCCTGCAGGGTGCGGGCGAGACCGAGCGCGGACGACGCGCCCTGGGAGAAGCCGGTGACCAGCACGTCCCGGTCGAGCCTGCGGCCGATGCGCGGGGCGAACGCGCGGGCGGCGCGGAGCATGTCCAGCGAGGCGGTGGTCTCGGACGGCACGTCCTTCCACGGGTGCGTTCCCGGACCCCGGCCCATCCCGAGGTAGTCGGGGACGACGGCGGCGAAGCCCGAGCCCGCGTAGGTGTAGGCGGGTCCGACGGCCCACGGGGTGGTGCTCGTCGAGGGGGTGTCCGGCTTGTAGCTGGTGGTTCCGTGCGTGTACGAGACCGGCGTAAGCCTGCCGCGCTTCCCGCGCGGCACGACGAACAGGCCGGTGGCGGTGGTGGCGGCGCCCTTGGTGTCGACCGTCCGGTAGGTGAGGCGGTAGGCGTCCACGCCGCGCCGCACGGTCGAGGCGTCGAAGCCGCCCTGGCCGAGGATCGTGCGGACGTCGTCGGCGGTCAGGGTCCGCAGGTGCTCGTCCGCGACCAGCGAGCCGCGCTCGTCGGCGACGGCGACAGCGGAGCCGGGGGCGAAGTGGGCGGAGACCGAGGGCCCGGACGACACCGCGCCGAGGCCGGCGACGGCGGCCGAGGCGAGGGCGACCGCGGTGAGGTTCTTGGTGTTCATGGTCGCAAGCCTCGACTCCGCCCCACCGGACGCGCTTCCCGCGCGGCGGTGAACCGTGCCCTCACCCCTGGGGGTTAGGCGACCTCGACCGGCTCCCTGCGGGTGGGCGCGTCCCCGATCCCGACGAGGGGCGTGGTCTCCGGGGCGCGGTTCCGGCGTCGCAGCCGGAGCGCCGCGTAGGCCAGGAACGCCAGTCCCGCCAGCAGGTAGCAGTTGGCTGCCAGGGTGAGGACGCCGTGGAAGCCCCATTCCCGGTCGGTGCCGTCGTGCGGCGTCCACCACAGCGGGCACAGGACGAACAGGGCGTACGCGCAGGCCGCCGTGGCGCGGTGCCCGTTCCGGACGAGCAGGACGAGCGCCGGCAGCACCCACACCCAGTGGTGCGCCCACGAGATCGGAGAGACCAGCAGGCCGGTCGTCCCGGTCACCGACACGGCGGCCAGCCAGTCGCCGCGCCGGGCCCAGCGGGCCGCGACCGCCAGGCCGAGGACCGCGACCGCCACGGAGACGGCCGGGTACCAGCCCTGCACGCGGTCCGGGTGGCCGCCGAGCAGCCGGGAGAGCGCCCCGAACGGCGACTGGTTGCTGATGTAGGTGACCCCGACGCGGGAGGTGTCGCGGAAGGTGCCCGACCAGTAGGTCCGCGAGGCGTCCGGGGCGACGAGCCAGGCGCCGGCGACGGCCGCCGCGAACGTCCCGGCGGCGACGGCCGCGGCGCGGACGCGTCCGGCCGCCAGCAGCAGCACGATGAAGATTCCCGGCGTCAGCTTCACCGCCGCCGCGACACCGATCCCGAAGCCGGCCGTCCGGCCGCGCGCGACCGCCCTGACGTCGGCGAGCACGAGGGCGAGCAGGAAGAGGTTGACCTGCCCCTGGAAGAACGTGTGGTACATCGGCTCGAGGAGTGCCGCCGCCGCGACCAGGGCCGCGACCGTGCCGCGCGTGACGGGCCGTCCGGCCAGTTCCAGGACGCTCGCGCACGCCCAGACGAGCGCGCCCAGCGACGCGGCCTGCCAGGCGACGCGCGCCGCCGTGAGGGGGATCCCGGCCAGCGGGGAGCACAGCAGCGCGAACACCGGCGTGTTGGTGTACCAGTGCGCGGCGAGCTGCTCGGTGTAGAGCCGGGTTCCCTCGGTGACCACTCCCCCGCCCAGCCGGTAGATGCGGAAATCCAGCGAGTCCCAGAGCAGGGCCGACACGGCGAGGACCGCCGCCTCGACGGCCAGGAGGACACGGACGAACGTCTTCATGCCGCAAAGATCGCCCCGATCGTCCCCGCCGGTCGTCGGGCCGTCGGCCACAATTCCGGGGGCGCGGGTAGCCCGTGGGCGTACGCCCCGCGACCAATGTCCTGCGTAACGGTCAGACGGTTACGATCGCCGCATGTCCCCCCAAGCCTCCGGCGTCCTCGGCCGGACGTCCCGGGCCGTCCTCTCGCGGCGGGCCGGGACGGCCGTCCTGGCGTGGGCGGGCGCGGTGTTCGCCGCGCTGCTGCCGATCCCGCTGCTCAGCCACCAGCCGACGGCGTTCTCCCAGGCCGTCCTGGCCCCCGTCATGGTCCTCGCGGTCCCGGCGTGGCTGCTCCGCAACCGCACGCCGGCGCTCGTCGTGCTGCTGGCACTGGGCTGGGTCGCGATCTTCGCCTCGCACGGCGGCTGGGCGACGGGCTACGCCAAGTTGCTCGTGGACGACCTGGCCCTCGCCCACGTCGCCGCGCACCGGCCCCGTCCGACCCGGCTGGCGGCGGCATCGGTCCTGTTCGCCGTCCAGCTCCTGGTCGCCGGCGCGATGCCGCACGGCCCGGACGGCCAGATCCAGGCGGCGGCCCTGGTCGTGCTCGGGTTCATCGCGGCGATGACGACCGCGCGGACGGTGCGCGAGCGCCGCGAGCACGCCGTGGAGCTCCGGTCCCGCGAGACCGAGCGGGCCGTCGCCGCCGAGCGGCTGCGGATCGCCCGCGAGCTGCACGACATGGTCGCGCACAGCATCGGCATCGTCGCGATCCAGGCGGGCGTCGGCGGGCGGGTCATCGACACCCAGCCCGCGGAGGCCCGCAAGGCGCTCGCCGCGATCGAGGCGACCAGCCGGGAGACGCTGGCCGGGCTCCGGCGGATGCTCGGCACGCTGCGCGAGTCGGGCGAGGGCGCCGCCGGGACGCCCGCGCCCCCACCGCTCGACCCCGCGCCGGGCCTGGCCGACCTGGAGCGG
>NZ_QURH01000778.1 GCF_003428695.1 Actinomadura logoneensis | reverse complement strand
GCCGGGGTACCGCCGGACGTTGCGCGCCGCCGGGGTGCCGCCGGGGTACCGCCGGGAATCCGGCGGGCGTTGCGTGCCCGCCCGGGCGCCGCCGGTGCCGCCGGCCCGGCGACTTCCGGCAGGCGCGGACGGGCCGTCACCGAGGCGAAGGCGCAGGTCAACCGGGCTGTCCGGGATTTGCCCGATCTTCGCGGGCCGGTGGTGGGGGTTTTGAGAAAGCCCCGCCTAGGGTGATCGTTGTGGGAGGACTCCGCTGCCTGGACGGGTCGGCGCTCGCGGTCGTACCGGTCGCGGCGCGGGACCGGCGCGGTCTCGCCTTCGAGGTCACGCTGGAGCTGCGCCGCGACGGCGACCTGTTCGGCCGCGTCGGGGAGCGCTGCGGCTACTTCCTCGGCGACCTGGCCCGGCGGCTGGCCGCCGCGCGGGCGGACGACTCCCCGCAGGCCCTGGTCTGGCCCGATCCGGACGACCGCTTCCCCGACCCCGCGGGCGGGCGCTGGATCTCGGGTCCGGGCACGGGCAGCGAGCCCGAGCTGTTCGCCTTCCGCTACCGCGACCGCGGCGACCTCGCCGGCACCGGTGAACTGCGGTGCAGTGTCCGCACGTCCGCGGCGTGGGTGGGCCCGCACCGGTCGCCGGAAGGCCGGTGGCGGCTGGCCCGCCGGGCGGTCGTGGAGGCGTGGGGCGCGGGCGGACGCGGCGTCCGGGCGGTCCTCACGGCGGGGCAGCTCGCCGAGTTCCTGACGGATCTGCTCGCCGAGGCAGATCGTCTCGGGCCAACCGTGGGTCATAATTGAGCGTCCTTTCCGTCAAGGAACGGTCGCGCGAGGGGGTGCCCACACATGGCCGACGAGCGGAGGTCCCGGACGACCCGGGCCATCCGGCGGCACCGCCCGCGCCGTGCGCCGGCCGAGGACGGCGTGATCGGCGCGATCCGGCACAGCGCGCCCTACACCGGTCTCCGCGACGTCGTGTACCGGCTGTACGAGCGGCGCGTGGAGCGGTACATCCCGAACGAGGTCGTCCCGCGCCACGTCGGCGTGATCCTGGACGGCAACCGCCGCTGGGCCCGCGCGATGGGCATGGACGACGTGAACCGCGGCCACCAGCGCGGCGCGGACAAGATCTCCGACCTGCTGCACTGGTCCACCGAGGCCGGGGTGGAGGTCGTCACCCTGTGGCTGCTGTCCACCGACAACCTGTCGCGTCCGGCGGCCGAGCTGGAACCGCTGCTGCGCATCATCGAGAACACCGTCGAGGGGCTGGCCGCCGAGGGGTGGCACGTCAAGCCGGTCGGCGCGCTCGACCTTCTGCCCGACAAGACCGCGTTGGTCCTCAAGAAGGCCGGTGAAGAGACATCTGACCGTCCCGGCCTGATTGTGAACGTCGCGGTTGGGTATGGAGGTAGGCGTGAGATCGCTGATGCGGTGCGCTCACTGCTCCTCGAGCAGGCGGGTAAGGGCACCAGCATCGAGGAGCTCGCAGAGATCCTCGACGTCGAGCACATCGCCGAGCATCTCTACACGCGCGGCCAGCCGGATCCCGACCTGGTCATCCGCACGTCGGGTGAGCAGCGGCTCTCCGGTTTCATGCTGTGGCAGAGCGCGCACTCGGAGTTCTACTTCTGCGAGGTCCACTGGCCGGACTTCCGCAAGGTGGACTACCTGCGGGCTCTGCGCTCCTACGCCGCGCGGCACCGGCGCTACGGTTCCTGACGGTCGCCGTCCCACCTTCGCGATCACCGCTCCGGGAGTGTCCCCGGCCACCACCGCACGGGGTGGCCGGTTCCGGCATGTCCGGGGAGCGGACCGCCGCGCCACGAGTTCATCCCCCACGATCAGGGAGATCGAGTGGCCACATCCCTCCCGCGCCGTCCCGGGTCCGGCGAGCTCGCCGGACCGTCCGGAGGCCGTTCCACCGAAGCGCCGGGCGACCACGACCGCGACGGCGGCGCGCCCGGCGGTCCGGACGGCTCCCCGGACCGGCGCACCTACGTCCTCGACACCAGCGTCCTGCTCGCCGACCCGGGAGCGATGACCCGGTTCGCCGAGCACGAGGTCGTGCTTCCGATCGTCGTCATCTCCGAGCTGGAGGCCAAGCGCCACCATCCCGAGCTCGGCTACTTCGCCCGCCAGGCGCTGCGCACCCTGGACGACCTGCGGCTCACCCACGGCCGGCTGGACGAGGCGCTGCCGATCGGCGGGCTCGGCGGCACGCTGCGGGTCGAGCTGAACCACTCCGACCCGTCGGTGCTGCCGGACGGGTTCCGGCTCGGCGACAACGACACCCGCATCCTGTCGGTCGCGAGCTGGCTGGCCCGCGAGGGCCGCGAGGTGGTGCTGGTCTCCAAGGACCTGCCGATGCGGGTGAAGGCGTCGGCGGTGGGGCTGGCGGCCGAGGAGTACCGCGCGGAGCTGGCGGTCGTGGAGTCCGGCTGGACCGGGATGCGCGAGATCGAGGTCCCGGCGGCGGCCGTCGAGGAGCTGTACGAGGGCGGGCAGACCGACCTGGAGGAGGCCCGCGACCTGCCCTGCCACACCGGCCTGCGGCTGCTGTCGGAGCGCGGCTCGGCGCTGGCGCGCACGGCCCCCGACAAGTCCGTGCGGCTGGTCCGCGGCGACCGCGAGGTGTTCGGGCTGCGCGGCCGGTCGGCCGAGCAGCGCGTCGCGCTGGACCTGCTCATGGACGAGTCGGTCGGCATCGTCTCGCTCGGCGGGCGGGCCGGCACCGGCAAGTCGGCGCTCGCGCTGTGCGCGGGGCTGGAGGCCGTCCTGGAGCGGCGGGCGCACCGCAAGGTCGTGGTGTTCCGCCCGCTGTACGCGGTCGGCGGGCAGGAGCTCGGCTACCTGCCGGGCACCGAGAACGACAAGATGTCGCCGTGGGCGCAGGCCGTGTACGACACGCTGTCGGCCGTCACCACGCCCGAGGTCATCGAGGAGGTGCTCGACCGGGGGATGCTGGAGGTGCTGCCGCTCACCCACATCCGCGGCCGGTCGCTGCACGACGCGTTCGTCATCGTGGACGAGGCGCAGTCGCTCGAACGGGGCGTGCTGCTGACCGTCCTGTCGCGGATCGGGGCGGGCTCGCGCGTCGTCCTCACGCACGACGTGGCGCAGCGCGACAACCTCCGCGTCGGCCGGCACGACGGCGTGGCGGCCGTCGTGGAACGGTTGAAGGGCCATCCGCTGTTCGCGCACGTGACTCTGACGCGCTCGGAGCGCTCGCCGATCGCCGCTCTGGTGACCGACATGCTCGGCGACGTCGGGGGAGCGTGACCGGACGGTTCGCTGGCCCCGGCCGGCGGCCGGCGAACCGCCTCCGGACGGGCGGTCGGTCGCACGGCTCGCACGGCTCGGATGGCGGTCGGTGACGCGGCTCGGATAGGCGGTCGGTGACGCGGCCGTGACGCTTCGTGGACGCCCCGGTGACTCCGGTCTCACCGGGGCGTCCGCATGTTCTCTACGCAAAGTGATCAGTAAACATCACACCGTGTGGATGTGACTAACGTCACACGACCTAGACCGAACCTCAAGAAGCCCAGCTCTCGCCGCAGATCGGGCTATTCCGGGGATGAGTTGACAAGCACTGCCGAAAGACCATCAATCTCGATTTGGTTGCGAACCACCCGATCAAGTCAGGCATTGTGTGTCCCCGTAAGCACCCCCGAGCGGTGTGCGGACGGCGGGCGATCCCCTGAAGCGCCCCGTCCACCGCCGCTCCGGGCCGGGGAAGCGCCGTCGGCGGACCCCGCGACGGCCCAGGGGTGAAAGCCTCGTCCGCGCGTCCATGCGCGGCCGACCGTCGGAAGGACCGCCTTGTCCGGAGACCGTTTCGGCTCCCCTTGGCGAGACGATCGACACAGCTCCGACCCCCTCGGGCAGGACGGCGTCGCGCCGTCCGGACCGGTCGGCTCCGAGCCCTTCACGACCCCCGCGGCGTTCGGCGCGGCCCCCGAGGCCGCCGGCGCCGCCGAGGCCCCCGGCACCGCCGAGGACGACCTGCGGGTCGCCGGCGCG
>NZ_QURH01000775.1 GCF_003428695.1 Actinomadura logoneensis | reverse complement strand
GCTGACGTCCGTCGGACGGCCCGCCGACCGCCGGGGGCAGGTGCCTGCGCACCGGGGCGCGCGGTGCGGACGGAACGCGCACGGCCGGGACGTCGCTGGAGGAGGCGCGCGGACCGGCCGGGGCGCGGGTCGCGGCCGGGGCGTGCTCGGCGGAGGGTGCGGGCCGGGGAGCGGACGACGGTGTGTCCGCGGAGCCGTGTGCGGGAGGGGCGCCGTGGGCGGTGCGGGAAGCGGGGCTGTCGGAGGTGGGGGTGTCGGAGGTCCCGCCCGCGGGGGCGGGTGTCTCGGCGGCCGTGGGGGCGGCGTCGAGGGGCAGGGTGAGTCCGCCGGCGGTGGTGGTGAGCAGCACGAGCGCGGGGAGGGCGAGCGCGCGGCGCACGTCAGCCTCCCTGGTTGATGCGGGTGAACTCGCCGGACACGGCGGTGAACGCGTCGGGGTGGACGGCGAGCGCGCCGGAGAACACGTGCGAGATGTCCAGGGCGAGGTAGACGCCGACGGCCAGCAGCGCGGCCATGACGCCGAGCGGGATCAGCGCCATGCCGCGGGGGCGGGCGCCGCCGAGGATCGGCAGGACGAGCACGACCAGTCCGGTGAGGACGGTGATGACCAGCAGCCCGGCGGGCGGGTGCGCGCGGGCGTCGGTGGCGCGCTGGTGCCGGGCGGCCGACACCTCCGACAGGTGGTCCAGGACGGCGGTGCGGGCGTCCTGGGAGTCGTCGCCGTCCTTGAAGGGGACGGCGATGGTCTCGCGGCGCAGCCGGTCCAGGCGGGCCCAGCCGTCGGCGCTGAGCCTGCCGTGGTCGCGCATGAGCGGCCATTCGGTCCGGCGGACGAAGGAGGCGTAGTCGGCGAGTTCGGCGCGGGTGCGGGCGGCGTCGGCGGCGTCGAGGCGTCCGGCGGCCCAGTAGGTCTCGGCGAGGGCCTGCGCCTCGGCGGAGGCGTTGGTGCGGGCGGCGTCGGCGTTGGTCCAGGGCACGACGATCGCGATGGCGAAGGCGAGCAGGAACAGCGCGGACAGCATGGCGCCGGCGTGGCCGTTGGTCGGGCCGTCGGTGGCCTCGTCGTCGGCGCCGCGGCCGGTGCGGCGCAGCAGCCGGCTCGCGATGACCACCACGACGATCGCGCACGCCGCGGCAAGCAGATAGAGAGGCATGGCCCACTCCCGGGGGTCGGTCCGACACGCCCTGATTGACGCCCCGTGATTTTACTTTCACGGTCCGTGTTTGAAGGCGGCTTTGCTTGTGGGTGTGACGGGAGTGAGACCAAAACGAAGCCCCGAGGGCACCTGTGGCGAAGGAAACGGCAGGTCGGCCCGGGGTGCGGTCCGGGCCGGGGCGCCGTGCCACCTGTCCGGGAGGACAGGTCCGTGCCGCGCTCCGGGAACCCGGACCGCGGGTCGGCGGGTCAGAGGCCGATGCGGACGGACTGCTCTCTGAGCCAGGCGTCGAGGCTGAGGACGAGTTCGAAGGTGCCGCGGCGTCCGCCGAAGCCGGTGCCGACGGCGGCGTCCATGGGGAGGTCGGTCAGCGCGGTCAGCGCGGCGCGGTCCAGCAGCGGGGTGACGGGCGCGGACGGGTCGGCGAGCAGGTCGCGGACCTGGTCGAGCAGGGCCAGTTCGTAGGCGGGGTCCTGGATGGCGGGGTAGGGGCTCTTGCGGCGGGTGGCGATCGACTCGGGCAGCAGGTGGCGGCCCGCGCCGCGCAGCAGGCTCTTCTCGCGGCCGTCGTGGGTCTTCATCGACCAGGGGGTGGCGAAGACGTACTCGACGAGCCGGTGGTCGCAGAACGGCACCCGGACCTCCAGGCCGACGGCCATGCTGGCGCGGTCCTTGCGGTCCAGCAGCATCGGCAGGAAGTGGGTCAGGTGCAGGTGGCAGACCCGGCGCATGCGGCGCTCGTGCTCGTCGTCGCCGGGGACGTCGGGGACCTCGGCGACGGCCCGGCGGTACTGCTCGGCGGTGTGGGCGGGGACGTCGAGCATCCGCAGCAGGCCGCGGTCGAGCGGCAGGGCGGGGTCGGGGACGAGCCCGCGCGGGCCGCCGCGGTCGCCGGCGGCGGCCATGGCGACCCAGGGGAAGGTGTCGGCGTGGACGGCGTCGGGGTCGTGGAACCACAGGTAGCCGCCGAACACCTCGTCGGCCGACTCGCCCGACAGCGCCACGGTGGACTTGTCGCGGATCGCGCGGAACAGCAGGTAGAGCGAGGCGTTCATGTCGCCGGTCGCGGCGGGCGCGTCGAACGCCCGCACGACGGTGGCGCGCAGCTCGGGGTCGGCGAGGCGCGCGGCGTCCACCACGATGTCGGCGTGTTCGGTGCCGGCGTGCGCGGCGAGGTCGTGGACGAAGGGGGTGTCGGGGGTGGCGCGCATCGGGTCGGGGACGAACCGCTCGGCCTGCCCGGCGAAGTCGACCGCGAAGGAGCGGACGGGGCCGTGGGCGGCGGCGAGCGCGGTGACGATGCTGGAGTCCAGGCCGCCCGACAGCAGGGTGCACAGCGGGACGTCGGACACCAGCTGCCGCGCGACGATGTCCTCCAGCAGGGCGCGGACGTGCGCGACGGTGGTGGGCAGGTCGTCGGTGTGGGGTGCGGTGGGGGCCTGCCAGTAGCGGCGGACGGTGATGCCGGAGCGGCGGATCCGCAGGATGTGTCCGGGCCGCAGTTCGTGGATGTCGCGGTAGGGGGAGTTGCCGACGTCCTTGAAGAACCCGAGGATGCCGCGCAGGCCGTCGGCGTCCAGGACGGCGTCGGCGGCGGGGTGGGCGAGGATCGCCTTGGGTTCGGAGCCGAACGCCAGGCCGCCGGGCAGGCGCCGCCAGTACAGGGGTTTGACGCCGAGCCGGTCGCGGACCAGCAGCAGCTCCTCGGTGCGGGTGTCCCATATGGCGAGGGCGAACATGCCGTTGAGGTGTTCGGCCAGGTGATCGCCCCACCGCAGGTAGGCGTGCAGGACGACCTCGGTGTCGCTGCGGGTGCGGAAGGTGTGGCCGTGCGCGGCGAGTTCGGCGCGCAGTTCGGTGAAGTTGTAGACCTCGCCGCTGTAGGTGAGCACGGCCGCGGGGGCGGCGGGTCCGTCCGCGGCGGGTCCGTCCGCGGCGGGGCCGTTCGTGGCGGGGGCGGTCATGGGCTGCCGGCCGCCCTCGATGTCGATGACGGCGAGCCGCCGGTGGCCGAGGACGGCGTGCGGGGAGGTCCACACGCCCTGGTCGTCGGGGCCGCGGCAGGCCATGGTGGCGATCATCGCCGCGGCGGTCCGGGCCGTGTCGGAGGCGGTGGCGCCCGCGGTCAGGTCGCGGCCGAAGTCCACCCATCCGGTGATTCCGCACATGCTCTCGCCTCTCCGTCGGAGGGTGCGTCCCCCGGATACTTAGCCGGTCGAACTTGTTTCATGCGGGTCGGTGCGCTGGTCGGAGGCCGGAACGGGATTTGCGGGCCGACAGCAAACAGGTTCTTGCGCGTGACGTGGTGCATACCGGAAGATCTTCCGTAGAGAACGCGTCAATGAGGACGATTGTTCGCCACGGCCCGTCCGGGGTGCCCGAAGCCGGAGACCCGGGCGGACGCGGCGGAGAAGGGAACGGCGATGCCGACCGACCTGCTCCGGGAGACCCCCCGGTGACCGGCCCGAACACGCGGGGCAAGCTCGACCTGGACCCCGAGGTCGTCCGCAGGGCCCGGAACCTGGCCGCGCGGGCCGCCGAACCCGTCATCCGGATGGCCCGCACCCACACCACCGTGTCGGTCGAGCGCGCCCTGCTGCGCCTGTCCGGCCTGTCGGGCGCCGACGCCGAGGGCCGCCCCTGGGCCAACCACCTCGTCGACGCCGTCCAGGCCCAGGTCGGCCTGGAGCACGGGGTCGCCCTGCCCGTCTGGGACGCCCTCGCCTCCGGCGGCCACGGCTCCCTCGCCGAGCTCGCCGCCGCCGCGGCCGCCGGACGCGTCTCGTTCCGGCTGCCCGCCGGGGCCGACGCCCGCACCGCCCACGAGGCCGCCCGGC
>NZ_QURH01000772.1 GCF_003428695.1 Actinomadura logoneensis | reverse complement strand
GGGCGCGGTGGACGCCGGGCGCGCGGGGCGCGGTGGGCGGCTCAGTCCTCCGGGGCGGTCACGGGGCGCAGGGCGGCGAAGCCGTCGGCGCTCGCGGCGTGCGCGGCGAGCACCCCGGTCACGGCGATCATGTTGTGCAGCTCGCCGTTCAGGGCCTTGCGGACGGCCTCGGCCAGCGGCACCCACACCACCGGCATGTCGGCCTCCTCGTGCACCCGCTCGAAGTCGATCTCCTCGTCGGGCACCCGGACCAGGTCGCGGGCCAGGAAGATCCGGGTCCGCTCGTCCGACATCCCCGAGGACGGGAACAGGTCCACCAGGACGTCCCAGCGCCCGGCCCGGTACCCCGACTCCTCCAGCAGCTCGCGGGCGGCGAGCACGTGCAGCGGCTCGCCGGCCTTGTCCCGCAGCCCGGCGGGGGCCTCCCACAGGTAGCGCCCGACGGGGTGCCGGTACTGGCGCAGCAGCAGGACGCGGCCCTCGCCGTCCAGGGCGAGGACGCCGACCGAGCCGGGATGCTCGATCACGTCCCGGTCCACGAGCTCGGAGTCGTCGCCGTTCGGCATCCGCACCCGGTCGCGCCGGACCCGGAAGACGTGCCCGGCGAACACCTCCGCGGCGTCCTCGGTGGGCCAGCGCCCGGGGACGTCGCGGACGTCCCCGGCGCCGAACCCCGTCACTCGGCGGCCGGCGCGGTCGTGCCCGCGCCGCGCGCGGCGGCGTACTCGATCGCGGCGCCGACCAGCCCGGTGAACAGCGGGTGCGGGCGGGTCGGGCGGGACCGGAACTCCGGGTGCGCCTGGGTGCCGACGAAGAACGGGTGCGTCTCGCGCGGCAGCTCGACGTACTCGACCAGGCGGCCGTCCGGGGAGAGCCCGGAGAAGCGCAGCCCGGTCTCCTCGATCCGGTCGCGGTAGGCGTTGTTGACCTCGTAGCGGTGGCGGTGCCGCTCGGAGGCCTTGGCCTCGCCGTACAGCTCGCGGACGATCGAGCCCTCGGCCAGGTCGGCCGGGTACAGGCCGAGCCGCATCGTGCCGCCCATGTCCCGCTCGCCGGACACCACGTCCAGCTGGTCGGCCATGGTCGCGATGACCGGGTGCTCGGTGGCCGGGTCGAACTCGGCGCTGCCCGCGTCCGGCAGGTCGCCCAGGTTCCGGGCGGCCTCGATGACCATGCACTGCAGGCCCAGGCAGATGCCGAGCAGCGGGACGCGGTTCTCCCGGGCGTGCCGGATCGCGCCGAGCTTGCCCTCGATGCCGCGCACGCCGAACCCGCCGGGGATCAGCACGCCGTCCACGCCGTCCAGCTCGCGCTTGGCGCCCTCGGGGGTCTCGCAGTCGTCGGACTTGACCCAGCGGATGTTCACCCGGGCGTCGTTGCCGAACCCGCCGTGCCGCAGCGCCTCGGTGACCGACAGGTAGGCGTCCGGCAGGTCGATGTACTTGCCGACCAGCGCGATCGTGACCTCGCGGGACGGCTTGTGGACGTGCTGGAGCAGCTCGTCCCAGGAGCCCCAGTCGACGTCCCGGAACGGCAGCCCGAGCCGCTGCACCACGTAGGCGTCCAGGCCCTCGGCGTGCAGCACCTTCGGGATGTCGTAGATGCTGGCGGCGTCCACGGCCGACACGACGGCCTCGCGGTCCACGTCGCACATGAGGCTGATCTTCTGCTTCAGCCCGTCGGTGATCGGCCGGTCGGACCGGCAGACGATCGCGTCCGGCTGGATGCCGATCGAGCGGAGCGCCGCCACCGAGTGCTGGGTCGGCTTGGTCTTCAGCTCGCCGGACGGCCCGATGTAGGGCAGCAGCGAGACGTGCAGGAAGAAGCAGTTGTCCCGGCCGATCTCGTGCCGGATCTGCCGGACGGCCTCCAGGAAGGGCAGCGACTCGATGTCGCCGACCGTGCCGCCGACCTCGGTGATGACCAGGTCGACCTCCTGGCCGTCGGCCATCCCGCGGATGCGGTCCTTGATCTCGTTGGTGATGTGCGGGATGACCTGGACCGTGTCGCCGAGGTACTCGCCGCGCCGCTCCTTGGCGATGACGTTGGAGTACACCTGGCCGGTGGTCACGTTCGCCGAGCCGTGCAGCTCGGTGTCCAGGAAGCGCTCGTAGTGGCCGACGTCGAGGTCGGTCTCCGCGCCGTCGTCGGTGACGAACACCTCGCCGTGCTGGAAGGGGTTCATCGTTCCGGGGTCGACGTTGAGGTAGGGGTCGAGCTTCTGCATGGTGACCCGGAGGCCGCGGAGCGCGAGCAGGCGTCCCAGGCTCGACGCGGTCAGTCCCTTGCCGAGGCTCGAGGCGACACCGCCGGTGACGAACAGATGCTTGGTAGGACGCGAGCTACCAGTGGTGGCCGAAGGCAAGAAGACTCTCCCGTGGTCGATACGAGGCGGATGAACCGGAAATCGGTACCGCACTGTCCACGGGCCACCAGAATATCACCCGCCGACCGCGCGACATCCGGGACGACCCCGACCAGGCGTGTCCCTCCCCACATCGGGGCGCTCCGCAGCCGGAACGCTCCCGTCTCGCTCCCGCTCCCCGCCCGGACACCAGCGATCCGGCGCTTCACCAGGCTGTCCAGCCGAACGGAACCCTCCCCAGGGCCGCCGCTACGCCCCAGGCCGCCGCACAGCCCCAACCCCGACCAGCGGACGCGTGGACGCCCGAGAGGCGCCGTACGGGCCACTGAGCGCCCTCTGCCCCCCCCGAGAGGGCGCTCGAGCCTCGGGCGCAGAGCCACTGCCACACGGGAAGCCGCCGGTAGACGAGGGAGCCGCCGCTCGGACACGGAACCGCCGCGCACGTCGGCAGCGACCGTCCAGGCGCGCAGGCGCCGCTCAGGCACGGACCGTCGCCCATGCCCGCGGCGACCGGAGCGGATGGGGTCAGCGGGGTGGGGCTCCGGAGGGCATGATGGTGCGGAGCTGGCGGGTCAGCTCGTCGATGAGGCCACGGGCCTGCTCGGACGCCTGCTTGGCGGCGTCGCGCTCCTGGGCGAGCTCGGCGATCTGCGCGCGCTGCTCGGTGACGGCCTGCGCGAGCTGGTCGACCCACTGGTCGCGCTCGGCGAGCTTCTCGGCGATCGCGTCGCGCTCGGTGGCCAGTTGGCGCATAGCGGCGGACGCCTGGTCGCGCTCGCGGACGGCGGTGTCGGCGCGGCCCCGGGCGATGGTCAGCTCGGACTCGGACCGGGCCTGCGCCTGGACGGCGGCCTCGCGCTGCCGTTCGGCGGCCTCCAGCGCGGCGGCGGCGGTGTCCCGCTCCCGCTCGGCCTTCTTGGCGGCCTCCAGGCTCTGCGCGGCGGTGTCCAGCGCCTGCTTGCGCTCGGCCTCGGAGGCGTCCGCGCGGCGCTCGGCCTCCGCGGCGCGCCGGTCGCTGTCGGCGAGCCGCCGCTCGGCCTCGGCGGCACGGGACTCGGCGGCCTTCATCCGGGTCTCGGCGGCCTGCCCGCGGCGGTCGGCCTCGCCGACCCGCTGCACGGCCTCCTGGGTGCGGCGCTCGCTCTCGGCGGCGCGGCTCTCGGCGGCCTTGGCGCGCACCTCGAACTCCTGGGTGCGGCGCTCGGCCTCGTTCGCGCGGGCCTCGGCGGCGCGCATCCGGGTCTCGGCGGCCTGCGCGAGGTTGCGGGCCTCCTCGGCCTCCTTGGCGGCGGCGGCGACGGCGTGCTGCAGGTTCTGCGCCTGCATCTCGGCCTCGGAGAGCTTGGCGCGGACCTGCGCGAGCTCGCCGCGGGCGCTCTCCAGCGCCCGAGACAGCTCGCCGGCCTGCTCGGTCATCCGGTCGCGCTCGGCCTCGACGGCGCGGCGGGCGGCGACGGCGTCCTCGACGGCGCGCAGCGCGTCGTCGCGGGCCTCGCTCATCTGGTCCCGCTGGGTCATCGCCTGCCGGACGGTCGCCTCGGCCTCGGCGGTGCGGCGCTCGGCGGCCTCGGCGCGTCCGGCCGAGGCCTGCGCCTCTGCGCGGGCCTGCTGCTCCTGCTGG
>NZ_QURH01000773.1 GCF_003428695.1 Actinomadura logoneensis | reverse complement strand
GGCCGCCGCGACGTCGCTGCTGCTCGCGGCGGGCAAGACCCGCGACCACGTGGCCGACGGCGACGGCCCGTACGCGCGCCGGCTGGTCGCCGCCGCCGCGTCGAGGATGGCCGACCGGTGGGACGAGGCGGGCGCGCGGACCGGCGCGGCCGTCGGGTTCGACCCGTCGGTGCTGCGCGACGCCGTGGCGCGCCAGCCCGAACTGGAACGCGCCACGGGCATCGGGCTGCTGGAGCTGACCGAGCCCACCGAGACCGCGACCGCCGCGGTGTTCGCGCACACGGCCGTCATCGCCGGACGCGAGGGCAACGCCGAGGCGCTGTCGGAGGCGGGACGCTTCTTCGGACGCCTCGCGCACCTGATCGACGCCGTCGAGGACATCGAGGAGGACGCCGCCGCCGGCGCGTTCAACCCGCTGCTCGCGACCGGCACGTCCCCGGCCGAGGCCCGCCGCGTCTGCGACGACGCCCTGCGCGGCCTGCGGCTGGCGCTGGCGGACGTCGAGATGGAGAAGCCGCGGCTCGTCCGGGCGCTGCTGAACCGGGAGATCGGGCGCACGGTCGACCGCGTCTTCGCCCCGTACCCCGAGGCGCGGCGCAGGCACAGCGCCTCCTGCAAGGCGCCGAAGTCCGCGCACGACGAGGACGCGGCCCTCCAGCTCTTGCGCGTCGAGGACGCGCACGGCGAGTTCCCCAGGGCTCAGTTCCCGCCGCCCGGCGGTCACCAGCCGTATCCGCCGCAGGGGCAGCCGTACCCGCAGCAGCCGTATCCGCCGCAGTATCCGCAGGGCCAGTACCCGCAGGGCCAGTACCCGCAAGGGCAGTACCCGGGCCGGCAGCCGCAGCCCGGCTACGGGCAGGGATACGGGCCTCCGCCCGGCCAGCCTCCGTACGGTGGCGGTGGCGGTGGCGGTGGCGGCGGCTGGTTCCCGGGTGGGCCGGGGCACGGCGGTCACGGTCACGGGCCCCGGCAGAGGCCGCCGCGCCCGCCCTGGCCGGTTCCGTGCTTCACCGGGACCCTCGTCTGCGTGACCTGCGGGCTGTACCAGCCGGCTTGGAGCGAGTGGAGGGGCCGGTCGTGGGACGACCGCTGCGTGGTGACCCGGGAGTGCGAGTGCAGTGACTGCTCGTGCTGCGACTGCGGGTGCTGCGGCAGTGGCAACGGCAGCGGCAGCAGTGGAGGCGGGTGCTGCGACTGCGACTGCGGGTGCTGTGACTGCGGCTGCGGGAACTGACCGCTGAGGCGTCCGTCCCGGCATTGACCAAGCGATCGCTTGGTGAAACGCTCGGGGCGTGCCGCACGCGACCTTCGCCGAGACGCTGCTCGCGCGGTCCGGGGACCCCCGGCCGGGCCTGTTCTTCGAGGACGAGGCGTACGGCTGGGGCGAGGTGGTCCGCGCCGCCCGCGCGAGGGCCGCGCTCGTCCCCGGCCTGTGCCCGTGCCCGGACGGCCGCCGGCGGCACGTCGGCGTGCTGCTGGAGAACGTCCCCGAGTTCGTGTTCTGGATCGGGGCCGCCGCGCTCGCCGGCTGCACGCTGGTCGGGATCAACCCGACCCGGCGCGGCGCGGGGCTCGCGGCCGACATCCGGCACACCGACTGCGACGTGGTCCTCACCGACGCCGCGCACGCCCCGCTGCTGGACGGCCTGGACCTCGGCGTCCCCGTCCACCGCGTCGACTCCGCCGGGTACCGCGCGGCGCTGCCGTCCGACCCGCCCGAGACCGTCCCGGACGCGGACCCGGCCGACCGGCTGCTCCTGCTGTTCACCTCCGGCTCCACCGGCGCGCCGAAGGCCGTCTCCTGCGGGCAGGGCCGGCTCGCCGACATCGGGTCCCACGCCTCCGACATGGGCATCGAGCGCGACTCGGTGACCTATGCCGCGATGCCCTTGTTCCACGGCAACTCGGTCATGGCGAACCTGGCCATGGCCACCCATGCGGGCGCGGCCGTCGCCCTGCGCCGCAGGTTCTCCGCGTCCGGCTTCCTCCCGGACGTCCGGCGGTACGGCGTCACCTACTTCAACTACGTCGGACGCGCCCTCGCCTACGTCCTGGCCACCCCCGAACGCCCCGACGACGCCGACAACACCCTCGCCACCGCGTTCGGCACCGAGGCGTCCGCCCAGGACATGGCCCGGTTCGGACGGCGGTTCGGCTGCCGGATCATCGAGGGCTACGGCTCCAGCGAGGGCGCGATCGCCATCCACAAAGTGCCCGGGACGCCGCCTGAGGCGCTGGGCGTGCCGCGTCCGGGCATCGAGGTCGCGATCCTGGACCCGGCGACGGCCGCCGAGTGCCCGCCCGCCCGGTTCGCCCCCGACGGCTCCCTGCTCAACGCGGACGAGGCCATCGGGGAGATCGTCGGGCTCAACGTCGTCGCGTCCTTCGAGGGCTACTACAACAACCCGGAGGCCGACGCCGAGCGCGTCCGCGGCGGCCTCTACTGGAGCGGCGACCTCGGCTACCGGGACGCCGCCGGCTACCTCTACTTCGCCGGGCGCACCGCCGACCGGCTCCGCGTGGACGGCGAGAACTTCGCCGCCGCGCCGGTCGAACGGGTCCTGGCCCGCTGGAAGCCGGTGGTCATGTGCGCCGTCTACCCCGTCCCCGACCCCCGGACGGGCGACCAGGTCATGGCCGCCCTCGAACTGGACGGCCGCCCGTTCTCCCCGGACGCCTTCGCCGCCTTCCTCGCCGCCCAGCCCGACCTCGGGACCAAGTGGGCGCCCAGGTTCGTCCGCGTCGTCGCGTCCATGCCGCTCACCGCCACCGGCAAGCTCGACAAGCGCCCGCTGCGCCGCGAGCGCTGGGACGCCGGCGACGTCTGGTGGCGTCCGGGCCGCGACCTGGACTACCGGCCCCTCGACGCGGCGTCCGCCGAGGCCGTCCGCGCCGAGTTCGCCGAACACGGCCGCGCCCACGTCCTGAGCGCGCTCTGACCGCGCCCCGCCCCCCTGACGAGCCCTCCCTCCCGCCCGCGACCACGCCCCGCCCCGGAGCACGGCCATCGCTCAGCGTCAGTAGGGTGGTGGAGGCCTCGACCTTTCGACTCTGGAGACATCCGGCCCGCCATGAAGACCTCCATCCCGCGCCGCCTCGGCCTGCTCGCCGCGCTGGTCACGGTGCTGACGACGGCGTTCGGTGCGGTGCTGAGCACCCCGGCGCTGGCCCATACCCGCCTGGTGGGCAGCACCCCCGCCAAGGACGCCGCCGGCGACTCGGTCACCGAGGTCAAGCTGGTGTTCAGCGACCGGATCGGCTTCGCGAAGGTCCTGGTCAAGGACAAGGCGGGCAAGCAGTACCAGGCCGGGGACGCCCGGCGGGAGGGCACCGAGGTCACCCAGCCGCTGACCGGGCCGCTGCCGTCCGGCGAGTACACCGTCGCCTACGCCGTCGTCGGCGCGGACGGCCACCGCATCGAGAACGCCGACCTGGCCTTCACCGCCCGGGGCCCCGCCCAGCAGGGCGGCACGTCCCCGAACGCCGGTCAGCCGGGAGGGTCCGCCGCGCCGTCCGCTGCCCCGTCCGCCGACGCGACCGGCGCTGTCGCCGGGACGCCCGTGGCGGGCGCCCCCGCGGCGGAGAAGCCGAAGGCGGAGGCGAAGAAGTCGTCCGGCGGCGCGTCCCGCTGGATCATGATCGGCATCGGCGCGCTGGTCGGCATCGGCATCGGCGTCCTGATCGTCTCCCGCGCCAAGCGCAAGCACCCCGGTGAGTAGGAGACCGTGAACGCAAGCACCCTCCGGGTCGTCCGCGCGGCCCTGGTCGCCGCCGCGGCGGCCGTCACCGCCCTCGTCGCGGCGCTCGTGCTCGGCGGCGCGGTCACCGAGAAGATCATCCCCGGGCTGGGCGACGCGGGCGCGCTGACCCGGTGGGGCCTGCCGTTCTCCCGGCTCGTCATGGACCTGGCCGCCGCGCTCACCGTCGGCGTGCTGCTCGCCGCCGCCGCGCTGCTGCCGGTGACCGGCGCGGGCGGCTCCGGC
>NZ_QURH01000776.1 GCF_003428695.1 Actinomadura logoneensis | reverse complement strand
GGCGGGCAGCGCGGCCGGCAGGTCGAACAGCAGCCCGCGCGGGCCGGGCTCGGCGGCCAGGACCGCGGCGAGCAGCGCGCCGTCGTCGCCGCCGAGGTCCGCGATCGTCCCGAACCGGGAGAAGTCGCAGACCCGCACGAGCCCGTGGGCGAACTCGGCGGTGGCGCGGCCCTGCGCGGCGCGGTAGGCCGTCCCGAGGACGGGGTCGCGCAGCGCGGACTCGCGGGCGGTCAGGCCGGTTCCTGGGTCGCGCCACGGCTCGCCCGTCCGGACGACCCGGGTGAGCGAGCCCCACGCGGCCCACAGCTCCGGGGTGATCGACAGCAGCACGTCGTCGCGGACCGAGCCGGGCGCGTCCGAGCGCAGCAGCCCGCCGGTCTCGGTCAGCGCGAAGCGGTCGGCGTCGAGCTGCTCCAGCATGCCGAGCCCGGCCAGGGCGCGCAGCAGCCGCCGGAGCGCGTCCGGGTCGGCGCCGGTGAGCTTGGCGGTCTCCGCGACGTCGCCGGGGCCGTCGCCGATCGCGTCGGCGACGCCCAGCTCCGCCGCCGCGTGCAGGATCTGCGCGGGCAGGTAGCCGGCGAGCATCTGGGGCAGGTCGGGTTCCACAGGGGCCTCCCTGGTCAGCGGTGCGGTCAGCGGTCCGGTCAGAGGTGGGGGCAGGAGTGGGGCCGCGGTCAGCGGGTGTGCAGGGGGAGCCTGTTGACGCCGATCATGTCCGGCGTCCCGAAGAAGCCGGGCGGGTCGTCCGGGTCGGCGCGCAGCTCGGCGAAGCGGTCCAGCAGGCCGTTCAGCGCGATCCGGCCCTCCAGGCGGGCGAGGCCCGCGCCGATGCAGAAGTGGATTCCCCAGCCGAACCCGAAATGGGGGTTGGGGTCGCGGTCCGGGTCGAACCGGCCGGGGTCGGGGAACGCCGCGGGGTCCCGGTTCGCCGCGCCCAGCCACAGGAAGACCAACTGGTCCTTGGGGATGCGGTACCCGTTGACCTCGGCGTCGGTGTTGGTCGCCCGGGTCAGGACGGTCGCGGGCGGCAGCACCCGCAGCGCCTCCTCCATCGCGCCCGGCACGAGCGACCGGTCGGCGCGCACCCGCGCGGCCTGCTCCGGGTCGTGGTCCAGGCACAGCAGGGTGTTGCCGAGGATCATCGACGTGGTGATGTGCCCGGTGATCAGCATGATGTTCGCGACGTTGACGGCCTCGTTGTCGGTGAGCCGCTCGCCGTCCACCTCGGCGGTCGCGAGCCGCGTCAGCAGGTCCTCGCGCGGGTGGCGGCGCCGCTCCTCGACGTGCTCGCGCAGGTACGCCAGCAGCGGCTGCATCCGCTCGGTGCCCGCCGCGATGTCCGCCGCGCCGTTCTCCTCGTCCAGGGAGGAGAAGCCGCTGAAGCTCTCGATCACGTTGTCGGCCCAGCCGCGGAACATCTCCCGGTCGCTCGGCGGGACGCCCAGGAGCTCGGCGATGACGATCACCGGCAGCGGGTAGGCGAGGTCCGCGACCAGCTCGATGTCGGGCTTGCCGTCGATCGCGTCCAGCAGCTCGGCGGTGATCGCCTCGATCCGCGGTTCCAGCGCCGCGATCGCCTTCGGCGTGAACGCCGGGGTGAGCAGCTTGCGGAACTTCAGATGGCGTGGCGGGTCCAGCTGCGAGAGGTCGCCCTCCATCAGCGAGTCGTCCACGCCGACCGGCAGCAGCCGCGCGGTGTGGGACGAGAACACCTGGTGGTCGCCGAGCATCTCGCGGCACTCGGCGTGGCCCCAGACGTTCCAGAGGCCCTGCTCGGCGTCGAACTCGACCGCCTCGGCGGGCCGTTCGCCGTGCAGCCAGCGGTGCTCGGGGTGGATGTTCCAGCGGGAGACGACGTCGGTCATGGTGTCCGCCCTTCTTTACTTGACCAGGACGGGCAGGCTGTCCAGCCCGCCCGCGTCGGCGATCTGGTAGAACGACGGCGGCGCGTCCGGATCGGTGCGCAGGTCCGGGAACCGGTCCATCAGGACGCCGACCGACGAGCGCGCCACCATCCGGGCGAGCCGCCGGCCGATGCAGAAGTGGATGCCCCGGCCGAAGCCCAGGTGCGGGTTGGGCGTGCGGCCCGGGTCGAACTCGTGCGGACGGTCGAACGCCCGCTCGTCCCGGTTCGCCGCGCCCGTCCACGCCATGACGAGCTGGTCCTTGGGGATCTGCTGCCCGGCGATCACCACGTCCTCGTTGGTGACCTTGCCGACCGTGGAGATCGGGGACAGGAAGCGCAGCGACTCCTCGATCATCGGGGCCATCAGCGCGCGGTCCGCGCGCACCCGCTCGCGCTGCTCGGGGAAGGTGTCCAGGATCAGCACCGTGTTGCCGATCAGCATGGACGTGGAGTGGTGGCCGTTCACGACCAGCCGGTTGGCGATGTTGAACACCTCGGTCTCGCCGAGCTTCTCGCCCTCGTACTCGACCTGGACGAGGTGGCTCATGAGGTCCTCGCGCGGCCTCCTGCGGCGTTCGGCGGCCAGCGCGCTCCAGTACTCGCGCATCTCCCGCAGCAGGTCGAACGCGCGCTGCAGCTCGTGCACCTGCTCCTTGATGACCTCGGGCGACTCGAAGTCGTCGGCGTCGTCCACCATCCGGTGCGACCAGCGGTGGACGGCCGGACGGTCCTCGCGCGGCACGCCCAGCAGCTCGCAGATCAGGTTCAGCGGCAGCGGCGTCGCGAGCTCGGCCACCAGGTCGAAGCCGTCGCGGCCCTCCAGCCCGTCGAGTAACTCGTGGGTGAGCGAGTCCACGCGGGACTCCAGCGAGGCCACCAGGTTCGGGGTGAACGCGAAGTCCACCAGGCCGCGCACCTTGCGGTGCTCCGGCGGGTCAAGCTGCGAGAAGTCGCCCGCGCAGATGTCGGCGGGCAGCTCCATCGGGTCCAGCCGTCCCGCGTTGTTCGAGAACACCTTCGGCGTGGTGAGGATCTCCACGACCTCCGGATAGCCGTAGACGTTCCACATCTGGAGCTCTTCGTCGTAGTCCACGATCCGCTCCGGGCGCTGCCCGTGCACCCAGACGTGCTTGGGATGCGTCCGCCAGTCCTCGACGCGCATGGCACGCACTTCCTCTCCGCTGGTCGTCTGCTTCGGTGGTTCGGAAACGGGGTTAGGCGTCACGCCCCGCCCGCCGCGCCGGTCGTTCCGCCGGTTGCGGCGGTCTCCGCGGTTCCCGCGGCGACGAGGTCGATGAACCGGCGGGCGGTGGAGTGCGCGTAGAACTCGCGCGGCGTGATCACGGGCAGGCCCCTCTCCTCCAGCTCGGTGAGCACCCGGAGGACGAGCAGCGAGCTCCCGCCGAGTTCGAAGAAGTTGTCGTCGAGCGTCACCGGGGCGTGCAGGCAGCGGCTCCAGATGTCGAGCACCTGCGCTTCCAGGCCCTCGGAGGGAGCCGGCGCCGACTCCGGTTCCGGTGCGTGGGCGGCGGGTTTCGGGAGCTTCGCCAGGTCGGGCTTGCCGTTGGTGGTGAGGGGGATCTCCGGCACCGCCGTCAGGGAGGCGGGCGTCATGTAGTCGGGCAGGAGGCGGCGCGCGTCGGCCAGGACGCGGCGCAGGACGGCCGACGTGTGGCGCTGGTCGGCCGACGTGTCGCGTGGGTCACCGCCCTCGCCGGCCTCACTGGCCAGCACGACGTAGCCGTCGATCCGTCCGCCCTCCGGGTCGTCCGGGCCGCCCGCGCGCAGCACCACGGCCGCCGCCGTCACCCTCGGGTCGGACGCCAGCACCGCGCGGATCTCGCCCGGCTCCACCCGGTGCCCGCGCACCTTGATCTGGTCGTCCAGGCGGCCGAGGTGGTCCAGGCGGCCGTCCGGGCGCAGCCGGCCCCGGTCGCCGCTGCGGTACAGCCGCGCGCCGGTCGCCTCGTCCCGGACGAACCGCTCGGCGGTCAGCTCCGGCCTGCCGAGGTAGCCGTCCGCGACGCCCGCGCCGCCGACCCAGATCTCGCCCGCCGCGCCGGGCGGCAGC
>NZ_QURH01000770.1 GCF_003428695.1 Actinomadura logoneensis | reverse complement strand
CGCGCGAGCTGCGGTGGGCGCGGGCCGGGCATCCGCCGCCGGTGCTGCTGCGCGCGGGCCGGGCCCGGCTGCTGGACGGCCCGGACGGGGTGCTGCTCGGCGCGCTGGACGACCCGCCGCTGGAGCCGGCGACGCTGCGGCTGGAGAGCGGCGACGTGCTGCTGTTCTACACCGACGGGCTGGTGGAGCGCCGCGACCGCGACCTCACCGAGGGGTTCGCGCTGCTGCGGGACGCCGTGCAGGAGCGTCCGGACGCGGGCCCGGACGAGCTGATCGAGCACGTGCTGACCGCGCTCGGCGCGGCCAACCCCAACGACGACACCTGCCTGCTGGCGGTGCGGGTCGTCTGAACCGTCGGACCGCCGTGGCACGATGGCGGGCATGAGCGGGCTGATGCTGCTGGACACGCCGTCGTTGTACTTCCGCGCCTTCTTCGGCGTCCCGGAGAGCGTGAAGGCCCCGGACGGCACGCCGGTGAACGCGGTCCGCGGGCTGGTCGACATGATCGCCACGCTCGTCCGGCAGCGCTCGCCCGAGCGGCTGGTGTGCGCGTTCGACGCCGACTGGCGGCCGGAGTTCCGGGTCCGGGCGATGCCGTCCTACAAGGCGCACCGGGTCGCCGAGGACGGCGGCGACCAGGTCCCGGACGCCCTCGCCGCCCAGCTCCCGGTGATCGACGCGGTGCTCGACGCCGTCGGGCTCGCGCGCGCCGGGGTGCCCGGCTACGAGGCCGACGACGTGATCGGCACGCTCGCGGTGCGCGGCGCGGCGAAGGGCCCGGTCGACATCGTCACCGGCGACCGCGACCTGTTCCAGCTCGTGGACGACCGCGCCCCGGTCGAGGTGCTGTACACCGCGCGCGGCATCCGCAACCTGCAGGTGATGGACGAGGCGGCGGTGGCGGCCAAGTACGGCATCCCGGGCCGCGGCTACGGCGAGTACGCGACGCTGCGCGGCGACCCCAGCGACGGCCTGCCGGGCGTGCCCGGCGTGGGCGACAAGACCGCCGCCGCGCTGGTGACCCGGTTCGGTTCGGTGCCGGGCATCATCGAGGCGCTGGACTCCGGCTCCGACGAGGGGTTCCCGGCGGGGGCGCGGCGCCGGCTGGAGGCCGCCCGCGCCTACCTGGCCGCAGCGCCGTCGGTGGTGCGGGTCGTGACCGACATCGACGCGCCCGAGCTCACCGGTCTCGACGACCGCCTGCCCGCGACGCCGCGCGATCCGGAGGCGCTGCTGGAGCTGGCCGACACCTGGAACCTGGCGAGCCCGGTGAACCGCCTGCTGAACGCCCTCCGCCCGTCCTGACCGGAGAAGGGCGTCCCCCGGCCGGGGAAAGGGGCCTTTTGTTCTGCGTCGGGAAACACCGCCGAAAGGGCGGCGTTCTTCGCGCGGGCACGTTGACAGGCTCGTCAAAATGGCGTTGTCACCGTGTCATATCCACGTGATCCACATCACGACTCGGCGCGGCTTGCGACCTTCACGATCTTGGGTTTCCATAGCGTCTGGTCGCTGTGGTCGCTGTTCAGTGAGGGAGGTCGGCGCGGACCCGTGCACCCCCCGCCACGCTCGTCCCGCGAGGACGACCGCTCCTTACTCCCTGACCGTCCGCTCCCCCCGGTCGCCCTGGAAATGCAGGGTCCCCGGCTCCGCCGCGACGTCACCGTCCTGCGCTGGCCCGCCGAGTCGGAACGGCGCGAGCTGTGCCGCGAGCGCGGGCTGCTGCGGCTGCTGGTGGTCGAGCGCGACCACGAGCCGCCGATCTGCGCCGACGTCCGCGAGGACTGGATCCGGATGCCCGCGACCCAGCGCGACTTCCAGGCCCGGATCGCGATGCTGCGCGCCCGGGGCGGGACCGGAGCCCGGCCGCACCTCGACCAGGACGGCATCCTGCGGCACGGCCGCCGCAGCGTCGCGGTCTCGCCCAGCGAGGCCCGGCTGCTGCACCTGCTGGTCCGGCGGTACGGCCGGATCGCGGCGCGCGAGGAGCTGCGCGCGCTGCTGGCCGAGGACGGCCGCCCGGTCAGCCGCAACGCGCTCGACCTGCACATCAAGCGGATCCGGCGGCGGGTGCGGCCGCTCGGCCTCACCCTGCGCACCGCCTGGGGCCGCGGCTACGTCCTGGAGGCCGACGACTCCGGCGCCCCCTGAGGGCCGCCGCGCATCGGGGGCCCGGTGAGGCGGTAGGCTCCCCACCCGTGCACCGCTTCCTCCCCTTCGTCCTGAAATGACCGAGCGGACTCCGGCCGCCGAGAGCGGCGGTGGGCCGCGGCTCGAACTGGCCGGCGTGTCCAAGGTGTACGACGACGGGACGGCGGCGCTCGCCGAGGTCACCCTCGGCGTCGGCGGCGGGGAGCTGGTGTCGGTCGTGGGACCGTCCGGATGCGGCAAGAGCACGCTGCTGCGGATCGCCGCCGGACTGGAGGCGCCGACCTCCGGGACCGTCCGGCACGCCCCCGAGCGGATCGGCTACGTCTTCCAGGACCCCGCGCTGCTGCCCTGGCGGACCGTCCGCGCCAACGTCGAGCTGCTCATGGAACTGCGCGGCACGCCGCGGGCCGAGCGCCGGGAGCGCGCCGGGCGCGCGCTGGAGCTGGTCGGGCTGGCGGAGTTCGCGCGGCACCGGCCGGGCGCGCTGTCGGGCGGTATGCGGATGCGCGTGTCGCTCGCCCGCACGCTCGCCGACGACCCCGACGCGCTGCTGCTGGACGAGCCGTTCGGCGCGCTCGACGAGATCACCCGGGCCGGGCTCGGGGACGAGCTGGCCGCGCTGCTCGCGGCGCGTCCCCGTCCGGCGGTCCTGGTGACGCACTCGGTCGCCGAGGCGGCGTTCCTGTCGTCCACGGTGCTGGTGATGTCGGCGCGGCCGGGCCGGGTGGTGGCGCGGGTGGAGATCCCGTTCCCCTTCCCGCGCGAGCGGTCGCTGCGCGCGACCCCGGAGTTCGCCGAGGTCGTCGCCGACCTGACCGGGCGGCTCTACCGCGGCATGGCGGAGGTCGCCTGACATGCCGCTCCGCCGGGGCGGCGACACCGCCCGCCACCCTGCCGCCGCGCGCTCGCGCGTCCGGGCCTGGCTGCCGCCGCTGGTCGTCCTCGGGCTGGCCGTCGCCGCCTGGTACGGCGTGAGCGACCGGCTGCTCAGCCCCGAGCGCCGGTTCCTGCTGCCGCCGCCGGACGCGGTCGTCCGGGTCGGGTTCCTCGACGGCGCCAACCGCGCCGAACTGCTCGCCGCGCTCGGCCGGACCGCCGAGGTCGCCGGGCTCGGGCTGGTGCTGGCGACCGCGGTCGGCGTCGGCCTGGCCGTCCTGATGAGCCAGGCGCGCTGGGTCGAGCGCTCGCTCTACCCCTACGCGGTCGTGCTGCAGACCGTCCCGGTGCTGGCGCTGGTGCCGCTGCTGGGTTTCTGGTTCGGGTTCGGCATGGCCAGCCGCGTCCTGGTGTGCGTGCTCGTCGCGGTCTTCCCGGTCATCGCCAACACGCTGTTCGGGCTGCGCTCGGCGGACGGGACGCTGGAGGAGGTGTT
The DNA here is from genome assembly GCF_003428695.1 of Actinomadura logoneensis. GTDB lineage: Bacteria > Actinomycetota > Actinomycetes > Streptosporangiales > Streptosporangiaceae > Spirillospora > Spirillospora logoneensis. Next base: position 453 of record NZ_QURH01000770.1, on the reverse strand, counting down.
CCGGCTGGCCCGCGCGGGACGGCTGCGCCTGCTGCTGAAGCTGCGGCTGCCCGCCGCCGTCCCGGCGATGCTCACCGGGCTGCGCATCTCCGCCGGGCTGAGCGTGGTCGGCGCGGTCGTGGGCGACTACTTCTACCAGCAGGGGCAGCCGGGGCTCGGCATCCTCATCAACGTCTACCGGGCCCGGCTGGAGTCCGAGCGGATGTTCGCGGCGGTGCTGCTCGCGAGCCTGCTCGGCCTGGCGGTGTTCTGGTTCTTCGGGCTGCTCGCCCACTGGGCGGCACGCCGGCACGGCACGGACGGCCGCCGCCGCTGACGGCGGACGCGGCCGGAACGAACGAAGTGGGGAGACATGCGAACTGAGCGACGCGCGCGACGGCGCCGGACGACCGCGCCGCTGGCCGCCGGGCTGTCGGCGGTGCTGCTGGCCGCGCTCGCGGCCTGCGGCGGCGG
>NZ_QURH01000774.1 GCF_003428695.1 Actinomadura logoneensis | reverse complement strand
GGGCGGGCTGGCGCGCGGCGCGGACGGCTCGCCGCGCACGCGCGGGTCATGGCGCACCCGCGGGCCATGGGGCGCTCCGCGGCGCCTCTACCACCTGCTGTTCGGCCCCAAGGACCCCGGCGAGCTGCCCGCGCCGCCCGCGACCGTCCGCGACCGGACGATCCTGCTCTGCCTGCTGTTCCTGCTCATCGCCGTCGGGACGGCCGCGCACCAGCTCACCCCGTTCCTGATGACGGCCTCGTGCGCGGGCCTGGTGCTGGTGCGCCGGTGCAGCCTGCGCGGGCTGCCGTTCATCGCGGGCGTCGTGTACGCGGCGTGGGTCAGCTTCATGACGGTCGGCTACTGGTCGAGCCGCAAGGGGGAGCTGTTCGGCGGGCTCGGCAACGTGTTCCAGAACGTCCAGCAGAGCACGGGCGGACGGATCAGCCAGACCAGCCCGCAGACCGCCGACGTCCAGCAGCTCCGCATCCTCATCGCCGTGGCCGTGGTGGGCCTGGCGGTCCTCGGGCTGCTGCGGCGGCGGGCGCGCGGCATCGACGACCGGGTCGCGCTCGTCCTGCTGCTGGTGCCGTTCTCGTCGTTCGGGCTGCAGAACTACGGCGGCGAGATCGCGCTGCGCATCTACTTCTTCATGCTGCCCGCCGCGTGCCTGCTGGTGGCGTACCTGTTCTTCCCCGCGCCGTTCGACGCGCCCCGCGTGCGCGACCCGCGGGTGCGGCTGAGGCTCGGGTGGCTGCGCACCGGGTCGCGGCGGCACTGGCCCGCCGTGGCGGCGGCGTCGGTGTTCGCGCTGCCGCTGGTGGCCGGGTTCCTGACCGTCCGCTACGGCAACGAGAAGTACGAGCAGGTGCGGCCGGGCGACGTCCGCGCGTTCGACGTCATGACGCAGCGGACCAAGGGCGTGATCGGCGTCGTCTGGATGAGCGCCGACAACCCGGACCTGGTCGGCGGCACGCCCGTGATGCCCTGGTCGTACCGCGACTTCGAGCGCTTCAACTACACGCCGGTGATCGCGAACCGGCGCGACCCCGGCGACCTGACGGAGATCGTCCAGCGGCTGCGCGAGCAGGGGCCCGGCGGGTTCTTCGTGACCACGCGCGGCAACGAGGACTTCCAGGTGCTCACCGCCGGGCTCGCGCCGGACTTCGCGGCCCGGACGCGCGCGGCGCTCGCCGCCGACCCGCGCATCGAGACCGTCTTCGCCGACCGCGACGCCGCCGTGTACCGGCTGCGGCGGCCCCCGCCCGAGCCGGTCCCGCCGGTGCCGCGCCCCTCCGGACTCGGGCTGCGCTCGTCGCCGTGGACGCCCGCGGGCCTGGTCTACCTGCCGGTGCTGCTCGGCGTCCTCTGCGCGCGCGAGCTGCGGCGGCTGCGGCTGCCGCCCGGGGAGCCGTGGCGGCTGCGTCCGCTGACCGTGCTCGCCGTCCCGCTGTTCCTCAGCGTCGTCGCGGTGATCGTCGAAAGGTTCCTGGTGATCTCGTGAGCCCGCGTCCCGGGCCGCCCCTGGAGGTGGTCGCGTGAGCCTCGTCCTGGCGCTGCTGCTGTTCGCCGCTCCCGCCGCCGGATGGTGGCTGCTGCTGTCCGGCCTGGACCCGCTGGGACGGCTGGTCGTCGCGTCCGGGGGCGCGTTCGCCGTCCTGGCGGGCACCGCGCAGGTCATGCTCATGGCGGACGCGTGGAGCCCGCTGGGCGGCGTCCTGGCCGTCGGCGCGCTCAGCGCCGTCCTGGCGGTGCTGGGCCGCGTCCGCCGGCCACCGCGCGAGGGCGGGGCCGCGAGCGCGCCGCCTCCCCCGCCGCAGATCGCGGCCACGCCTCCGGAGACGGGCACCGCCACGGCCACCAGGACCGACCTTCCCCGCCGCCGTCGCGAGAACGACGACGAGGACTGGATCTACACCGACTGACCCCGCCCGCCGCCGGACGGCGCCGCCACGGGCGACGGGCGGCGCCGCGACGGACCCACGACGGGCGGGGATGGGCGGAGACGGGCGGGGACGGGCGGCTACTGGTCGGCGCGGTGGCCGTTCGGATGGGCGTCGGGGTGGACGTCCGGCTGGGAGGCGTCCGGCCGTGAGTCGAGGCGCGGGTCGAGCACGCTGTCCAGCCGTGCGTCCAGCCGGGTGTCGAGGCGGGGGTCGAGGTCGATGGCGTAGTCGAGGACGGCGCGGTCGGCGGGGATGACGATGTCGCGGCAGACCTCCATGACGCGCGCGCCGGAGATCATGCGGCGGGTGATGGTGAAGACCGGGACGCCCGTGCCCATGCCGAGGGTCTCGACCTCCTCGGGCGTCGGCATGCGCGCGCCGACGGCCTCCTCCACCCGGGTCGGCGGGTGGCCGAGGTAGACGAGCTGGGCGAGGGTGCCGCCGGGCCACGGCTCGCGCGCGGGGTCGGAGACCGGGGTCTCGGCGACCAGGTCCCACGGCAGGTAGTTGACCGAGATCTGCTGCGGGTCGCCGCGCGCGTAGAACACGAACCGGCGGCGCAGCAGCTCGGTGCCGACGGGCAGCTCGAACAGCGCGGCGAGGTCCGGGTCCGCCTCGGTGCGGGTGAACTCGCGGTCGAGCCGGTACTCCTGCCAGCCGATCCGCTGGTCGTGCGTGAAGGCGGTCGCGGGCGCGGCGACCGGCGCGGTGAACCTGCGGTAGCGGTCCATGGCGATCCGGCGGACCGGCGGCGCGTGCCGGACGATCGTCCCCGCGCCCCGCCGCGACTCGATCAGTCCCTCGCCGCGCAGCAGCCCGAACGCCTGGCGCAGGACGATCTCCGAGACGCCGAACTCGTCGCCGAGCTCCCGCATGGTGGGCAGCCGGGAACCGGGTGGATAGGTGCCCGAGCGGATCTGGTCCCGGAGGGTGTCGGCGATGCGCAGGTAGGCCGGGCGTTCGGCCACGGGCTCACCTCCCTAGGCACTGTCCGTGAGGGGACGGTCCACTTACGGACAGCTTGACACCTCTTCGACCGAGTAAGACTTTTGTATACAGAACCGCCGCCCGGGGGAAAGGACGACCTTGATGGGCGACTTCGAGGATCTGAAGACGACCATCGAGCGCGAGCATCCGGGATGGCTGGTGTGGCGCAGCGACGCCGGGCGTTGGTACGCGACCCGCAGCGGCGATCTGACCGACGCCCAACTCCAGGCCGGATGTGCGATGACCGTGGCCGCCGACGACTCCGGCGGTCTCCGCGAGCTCCTGGCGGAGCAGGCGCGCCGGGACGGCGGGCAGCGGTGAGGAGGGTCGCCGGGGCACCGGACGGGCCGGCCCGGGCTCGGGGGCGGGCCGGGCTCTCCTCTGCCGCGACGACAGTGACCTGTGGCGCTGAGGTGACACAGGAGTGGAGCTCTGGTCGGTGGGGTGGACGTCACCTCCCGGGCCAGAAGGACGTGACCGCACGGATGACACATCGGCGCGACCCCATCGAGAAGTCGTGTCGTCCGTGCGGTCGCGTGGGGTGATTCTTCCGCCGGAGCGCGCCGGATCCGCCGCATTCTCCGGACACACGGCCCCCGGCCGTCCCGTGGCGACTTGACCGGGATTTTGCCGGACGTCCGAGCGCGGGGACGGGTCGTGCAGGCGACGCAGGGCGGTCGTACGGGTGCGGGTTCCGGCGGACGGACCCCGGAGGTTAGGCAGATGTGACGGCCGATTGGGGGGCCGGGCCGAACCCGGACCTCGTCCGCGACGTTCTAACGGACGTGCGCGCATGACGCCGACCACGGGAGGCGCACATGGACGTTCGGTCGCGGCCCCACGGAGCCGGGGACCCCCGCCGAACCGGGGAGCCCGGGGGAGGCGGGCGGCACGGGCGGCGCGGGGACGGGCGGAGCCTGGCCTCCATCGCGCTCCTCGCGGCGCTCGCCGGCGCGCTGACGGCGGTGCTGGTGGTGTGGGCGACCGGCTGGCAGGCCGGAGGGGCCGGGCTGGGCGGGCCCGGAGGCGGGCCGTCCGGTCCCGCGGCCTCGG
>NZ_QURH01000769.1 GCF_003428695.1 Actinomadura logoneensis | reverse complement strand
TGCTGCTCGGCCCGACCTACCTGGCCGACCGCCCGGCGCGCGCCGCGTCCGGTGCGGGCCGCCGCCGCGCCCGCCTGCCGCTCGCGGTCTACCTGGTCGGCGTGCTGGCGTTCATCGGCTTCATGACCGAGGGCTCGATCGCCGACTGGAGCGGCCTGCTGCTGCACGGCGAGCTCGGCGCGACGCAGGCCGTCGCGGCGCTCGGCTACCCGGTGTTCCAGCTCGCGATGCTGATCGGCCGCGTCGTCGGCGACCACCTGCGGATGTGGGTCGGCACCCGGAACCTGCTGACCGGCGCGGGCGTCGGCACCGCGGTGTCGATGACCGTCGTGGTCACCGCGCCGAACACGGCGGTCGCGATCGCCGGGTTCTTCCTGACCGGCCTGGTGGTCTGCACGGTCGTGCCGACCTCGATGTCCCTCGCCGGGACGTCCGCGCCGGACCAGCCCGCCGCCGCGGTCGCGCAGGCCGGGGCGATGGGCTACGGCGGCCTGCTGCTCGGCCCGGTCGTCGTCGGCTTCCTCGCGGACGCGACGTCGCTGCGGATCGGCGTCGGCGCGGTCGTCGTGCTCGCCCTGCTGATCGCGGCCGGGTCCCGGTTCGTGCCGCTCGGCCCCGGCGAGATCGGCTCGGCGCGCTCCTCCGAGGCCTCGGCCGACGGCGCCGCCGCGGTGTCCGGCGAGACCGTCTCCGGCCCGGTCGGCGCGCCGCAGGCCGAAGGCGAGCCGCAGCCCGTCCCCGCCTGAGCGACCGCTCCCCCGCCGGCCTGAACCCGGACGACCGGGGAGCCGGCCGACCGGAGAACCCGCAGAAGGGGCCCGTCCACACGGACGGGCCCCTTCTCTATCGGCAAGTGCGGCACGCGCGGGAGCGCGTCGTCTTGGGGCGACGGAGAAACGGAACGCCCCGGCCGGGGTCCCGGCCGGGGCGTCACGCTGGTGCGCCTACTTGCGCTTGTTGATCTCCTCGGTGAGCTGCGGGGCCACCTGGAACAGGTCGCCCACGACACCGAAGTCGACCAGCTCGAAGATCGGGGCCTCGGCGTCCTTGTTGATCGCGACGATCGTCTTGGACGTCTGCATGCCGGCCCGGTGCTGGATCGCGCCGGAGATGCCGACCGCGATGTACAGCTGCGGCGACACCGTCTTGCCGGTCTGGCCGACCTGGAACTGGTGCGGGTACCAGCCGGCGTCGGTCGCGGCGCGGGACGCGCCGACCGCTCCGCCGAGGGTGTCGGCCAGCGCCTCGATGATCTTGAAGTTCTCGCCGGAGCCGACGCCGCGGCCACCGGAGACCACGATCGCGGCCTCGGTGAGGTCGGGGCGCTCGCCCTTCTCCTCGACGACCTTCTCGACGATCTTGGCGGCCCTGTCGGCGTCGGACAGCTGGACCGACACCGCCTCCTCGGCCGGGGTCGCCGCGGCGGCCTCGGGCGCCACGGAGTTCGGCCGGACGGCGATGATCGGCGTGCCGGTCCTCACCTTCGCGTGCGCGATGATCGCGCCACCGAAGATGGAGTGCTCGCCGACGAAGCCCTCCGCCACGTCCACCACGTCGGTGAGCGCGCCGGAACCGGTCTTCACGGCCAGGCGGCCCGCGACCTCCTTGCCCTCGCCGGTGGCGGCGACGAGCACGGCGGCCGGGGACTTCTCCTGGACGAGCTTGGCGAGCAGCGCGGCCTTCGGCGCGACGACGTAGGAGGTCAGCTCCTCGTCCTCGGCCAGGTAGACCTTCTTGGCGCCGAACTCGGCCAGCTTGGCCTTGGCGCCCTCGTAGCCCGGGCCCACCCATACCGCGGCGGCGTCGCCGAGGCGGTTGGCGAGCGTGAGCAGTTCGAGGGTGACCTTCTTGACGTCTCCGTCGACGTGGTCGACGAGGACCAGGATCTCACTCATTGCTTAGGGTCCCCTTCCCCGCTCAGACGAACTTCTTCGACGCGAGGAACTCGGCGACCTTGACGCCGCCGTCGCCCTCGTCGGTGACGATCTGGCCCTGCGCGCGCGGCGGGGCCTCGGCGAAGTCCACGACCTCGGTCGCGGCGTTGGCGAGGCCGACCTGGCCCGCGTCGATGCCCGCTCCCGCGACGTCCAGCGTCTCGACCGGCTTCTTCTTGGCCGCCATGATGCCCTTGAAGGACGGGTAGCGCGGCTCGTTGATCTTCTCGACGACGCTCACCACGGCGGGCAGGGTCGCCTCGACCTTGTCGTGGCCGTAGTCGGTCTGCCGCTGCACCTTGATCGAGGTGCCGTCGATCTCCACCTTGTTGGCGAGCGACAGCTGCGGGACGCCGAGCCGCTCGGCGAGCATCGCGGCGAGCATGCCGGTGCGCGCGTCGGTGGACTCCGAGCCGAGGATCACCAGGTCGAAGCCGGTGCGGCCGAGGACCTGCTGGATGGCGTAGGAGGTCTGGAAGGCGTCCGAGCCGGCGAGGGCCTCGTCCGAGAGGTGGACGGCCTTGTCCGCGCCCATGGCGAGGGCCTTGCGGATGGAGTCGGTGGCCTTCGCGGGACCCATGGTCAGGACGGTCACCTCGCCGCCCTGGGCCTCCTTGATGCGCAGCGCCTCTTCGATCGCGTACTCATCGAGCTCGTTGATGACGCCGTCCGCCGCTCCGCGGTCGAGGGTGCTGTCATCGGACTTCAGCTTGCGCGGGCTCTCCGTGTCGGGAACCTGCTTGACGCAGACGACGATGTTCATGGCCGGTGGCCGACCTCCCTGCACTCAGTTGGCCGCTGGGGTAAGCGGACATAAGGACGCCGCCCGGGGGCCGGGTCGACGCGTGCTCGCAGCGCCGCCGCGCGGCGGCGCAACTGACAGCCTGCCAAAGACCCGAACGTGTTTCGGCCCCGGGTCCCCGGTTGGACCGTACACGGCTGATGTTACCGGCCAGTAGGGCCGATTCGAAACCCGTTCCGTGAGACCTACTTCACGGCGGAGGGCCGGGCGTACCGCGGCGGGCGCCCGTCGCCGCGGTCCTCAGTGCACCGCGTTCTGGAGCCGGGACAGCGTCGCCTCCAGCGAGCTCTGCAGGCCGTACAGCGGCGCGAGGCTGGGCGTGAAGGACATCGCCGCCACCAGGCCACCGAGCGTCAGCACGCCGAGCACCAGGCCGGCCGCGGCGACCGTGCCCGGACGCCACGCCAGCGGCTCGAACGCGGTCTCCAGGGCCCGGCGCGCGCCGCCCGCGCCCGGAGCCGTCCAGAGCGCGATCGTGCCCGTCCCGGCGCCGAGGGCGATCGCGCCGAGCGGGGACAGTTCGACGTCCGCCGCCGCGAGGCCCATCACCACCAGCGGGACCCCGACCGCGAACACCGCCGCGTAGGGCACGGAGAGGAGCGTGCGGCCGACCGCCTCCAGGCGGCCGAGACCGCCGCGCGCACGGGTGAGCCGCAGCACCGTGACGGCGACCGCGGACACCGCGACCCCGACCACCGGCATCATGACCGCCGCGCACCCGGCGAGGACGATCACCAGCAGCGCCAGCAGCCGCGCCCATCCCCGGACGACGGCGAGCTCGTGGGCGTTCGCGGGGGCGGCGTGCCGCGCGTGCGAGCCGGACATCCGGCCGTTCTCGTGGAAGGACGGCGCCGAGACGGCCGCCGCCGCACCGACCGCCGCCACGGACGCCGACGCCACCAGGGGGGCGGGCTCGGGTTCGGGGAAACCGCCGGTGCCGAGGGGCGCGTCGAGGTGGGGGCCGGAGGTGGACGGCGTCGCGGACGGGTGCGCGGGCGGGTTCGCGGACGGGGCCGTGTCGGGGACGCGGGCGGTGGGGATGGCGAAGCCGCCCGTCCCGGAGATCACGGCCGGGAAGCCGCCGGTGACCGGGGCGTCGGGGTACGGCGACGGCGCGGGCCCTGCCGGCGCGGGGCCCAGGTCGAGCGCGGACGCGGCGTCGACCAGTTCGTCGGCGCTCGGACGGGCCGACGGGTCGGGCGACGCGGCGGCGGCGAGCAGGCGG
>NZ_QURH01000768.1 GCF_003428695.1 Actinomadura logoneensis | reverse complement strand
CGCGGCCGGGCGAGCCGCCGGGCGCGTCGGGGGAGGCGCCGGGCGTCGGGCCGCCGCGGGACGCGCCCACGGTGATCTCGCCGTCCGGGCCGAGCTCCCGCCGCAGCACCCGGACCGCCGTCGCGCGCTGCGCCGGGTCGCGCAGCCGCACCCGCAGCGCGTTCGACCCGACCGACGCCTTCAGCTCGTCGGAGGTGCCGTCGGCGATGATCCGGCCGCGGTCGATGACCGCGATGCGGTCGGCGAGCTGGTCGGCCTCCTCCAGGTACTGGGTGGTGAGCACGACCGTGGTGCCGGTGTCCACGATCGCGCGGACCACGGCCCAGACCCGGCTGCGGCTGACGGGGTCGAGGCCGGTGGTCGGCTCGTCCAGGAACAGCACGTCCGGCCGGACGACCAGGCTCGCGGCGATGTCCAGGCGGCGGCGCAGGCCGCCGGAGAAGTTCTTGACCAGCACGTCCGCCTGCTCCTCGAGGCCGAAGGCGGTCAGCAGCTCGGCGGCGCGGGCGCGGGCCCGCCGGGGCCGGTGGCCCAGCAGGCGGGCCAGCACGAACAGGTTGTCGGCGCCGCTGAGGTCCTCGTCGACGGACGCGAACTGCCCGGTGAGGCCGATCCGCGCCCGCACGGCCGCCGCCTCGCGCACCACGTCGTGGCCGCAGACCCGGGCGGTGCCGGAGTCGGGGCGCAGCAGCGTCGCCAGGACCCGGATCGTGGTCGTCTTGCCCGCGCCGTTCGGGCCGAGGAAGCCGTGCACCGTGCCGGGCCGGACGGCGAGGTCGACACCGTCCACCGCGCGCGTCTCACCGAAGGTCTTGACGAGGCCCGACGTCTCGATGGCCAGGTCGGATGCGGGGGCCAAGAGCTCCTCCAGCGGGGCGGGGCCGGGCGGCGCGGCGGCGGGAACGGACGGCGTGGCGGCGGACGAAACGACTGGCGGGTCGAACTCCGACTATCCCAAACCTTAGTGGGGTCGGTCACTCTCTGGCACGGTAACACCGCGCTTCGATGCGAAGAAGCCCAAGATTGACTTGAATTTGTAGTAGCGTTACTGTCGCTCTGCGCTTTCGGACCGCTTCCCGGATCCCCGGAACAGGAAGGGGCGCACAGGATGCGCGTACTGTTCGCCGCCACCCCGCCGATCAGCAAGGTGTTCGCGCTCGCGCCACTGGCCTGGGCGTTCCGGGCGGCCGGCCACGAGACCCTGCTGACCTACTCCGAGCAGACCGCCCTCGCCGCCGGGACGGGCCTGCAGGTCGTGGACGCGGCGCCCGGCACGTCGGGCAACGCGATCCTGGCCGAGCTGTTCGCCGCGCGGCCGGAACTGGTCGAGCGCTGGATGGAGCCCCTCGGCGACGACCCCGCCAAGCTCGCGCCCGGCGTCGCCGCGCTGAACCGCCCGTTCCTCGCCACCGCCGTCGCGCTCGCCGACACCTGGCGCCCCGACCTGGTGGTCTTCGAGCAGTCCGCGCCGTACGGGCTGGTCGCCGCCGCCCGCGCCGGGGTGCCCGCCGTGCAGCGCAACCTCGGCACGATCCGCACCGGCGGCGTCCACGACGAGGTGCTGCGCCTGCTCGCCGACGACCTGCACCGGCTCGGCGTACCGGACGTGCCGTCGCGGCCGGCGCTGACGCTGGAGTTCGTCCCGCCGTCGATGCTGCCCTTCCCGGCGCCCGAGGGCGAGTTCATGCGGTACGTCCCGTACACCGGAGGGGCGGAGATGGAGCGCCTGCCCGCACCCGGCGACCGTCCGCGCGTGGTCGTCACGCTCGGCAGCATCCGGCCGGGCATGCACGGGCTGGGCCCGCTGGAGGCGACCGTCGCCGCGGCGGCCGAGCTGGACGCCGAGTTCCTGCTCGCGCTCGGCGACGCCGCCCCGGAGCCGCTCGGCGTGCTGCCGCCCAACGTCCGTCCGATCGGCTGGACGCCGATGGACCTGCTGCTCCCCACCTGCGCCGGAGTCGTGCACCACGGCGGCGGCGGGACGGCCCTGGCCGCGATCTGGGCGGGCGTCCCGCAACTGGTCGCGCTCGACCCCCGCTACCTGGGGCACAAGACCCTCGCGCCCGCCGTGGAGAAGGGCGGCGTCGGCCTGGTCACGTTGCAGGACGACGTCACCCCCGCCACCCTGGAGGCGCTGCTCGCCGACGAGGCGATCCGCAAGGCGACCGACCAGGTGCGGGCCGAGATGGAGACGCTGCCGGCCCCGGCCGACCTGGTCCCGACGCTGGCGGCCCTGACCGACGCGGCGGCCTCGGCCGACCCGGCGGCGGGAACGGCCCCGGCGGCTTCGCACTGACACCCGGAGGGCACGTGGACGACCGGCGACCGCTGCGGATCGGGGTGCTCGGCTGCGCCGGGATCGCCGCCCGGCAGGTGCTTCCCGCGCTGGCGGGCATGCCGGACGCGGTGCTCACGGCGGTGGCGAGCCGTTCCGCAGGGCGCGCGCGGGAGTTCGCCGACCGGTTCGGCGGGACCCCCGTGCACGGCTACGCGGCGCTGCTCGACCGCGACGACGTGGACGCCGTCTACATCCCGCTGCCCGCCGCGCTCCACGCCGAGTGGACGGAGCGGGCCCTGCGCGCCGGACGCCACGTCCTGGTGGAGAAGCCGCTGACCACGAGCCACGGGCGGACCGCCCGGCTCGCCGCGCTCGCGCGCTCCCTCGGCCTGCGGCTGATGGAGAACCGCATGTTCGCCCATCACCCGCAGCACGCCAGGGTCCGCGAGCTGATCGCCGACGGCGCGATCGGGGAGCCGCGGTCCCTGACGGCCGCGCTGGCGTTCCCGCCCCGCCCGGCGGACGACATCCGCTACGTCCCGGAGCTCGGCGGGGGCGCGCTGCTGGACATCGGCTACTACCCCGTCCAGGCGGCGATGATGCTGCTGCCCGGCCGGCTGGAGGTCGCCGGAGCGGTCCTCCACCACGACGCGCGGACGGGCGTGGACACCGGCGGAGACGTGCTGCTGCGCGCTGAAGGCGCGACGCGCGGCGAGGGGGGCGCCGCGGCGCACCTGACGTTCGGGTTCCGGCACGCCTACCGGTCCCGCTACGAGGTCTGGGGCAGCAGCGGCCGGATCATCCTGGACCGGGCCTTCACGCCGCCCGCGACATGGCAACCCGTGCTCCGCATCGAGCAGCAGGACCGCGAGGAGCGGCTGACGCTCCCGCCCGCGAACCATTACCGGGCGGCGCTTGAGTGCTTCGTCGGGGCCGTCCGCGAGGACGGGCCGGAACGCGCCGCGCTGGAGACCGCGCTCGACGACGCCGTCCGCTGCGCCGCCCTCCTGGACGCCGTCCGCGCCGCCGCGGGCCTCCCCGCATCGGAACCCGCGCCCGCACTCTGAGCGCCGGAGCCCGTGCCCGCCCTCTGCGCCGTGCCTGGCCACCGTGATGGCCGACTGTGCCCGCCTGGTCAGGCCGGACGGCCCAGCGGGCCCGCGACCTCGGTGATCGTGCCGCCCGGAAGCCACGCGCCGCCGGTGCCGTGGTCGTGCCCGAGCGGTCCGGGGACCTGGACCGTCGAGGCCGCGAACAGCCGGCACGTCGTGGCGGACGGCGCGCGGAGCGCCGCCAGCCACGCGGCGTAGCCGGTCGCGGTCGGCGGCTGTCCCGGATACCGGCGTTCCAGCGCGGCCTCGTAGCGCTGCGGCATGGGATCGTCCGGCGCGAAACGCAGCGGCACGAGCTGTCCCGCCGGGACGGTCAGCAGCGGCGGAGCGAGCAGCCACGGCGCGAGGTAGCTGCCCTGGGACGGGATTCGGCCGCGCGCGATGTCCATGAGCCGCGCGTACGCGGTCGCCCATCCGCCGACGATGACCGTGGGCCGGTCGTCGCGCGCCTGCGGGGTCACGGTGACGCGGTGCGCCCGCGCCGCGTCGCCGACGACCCGCGCCGCCGCCCGCGACCGGGGCGAGGCATCGGCGACGATCGTCAGCGCGGGGACGTGCCGGGCGGCG
>NZ_QURH01000771.1 GCF_003428695.1 Actinomadura logoneensis | reverse complement strand
GCCCGCGATCACGCCCGGCATGGTCGCCGAGCGGGCGGCCGGGCTGGTCGTGCTGCTCGGCCCGGCCTCGGACGTCGGACGGGCCGTCGCCGCGCGCGACCGGGTGAAGGCGGCGGCGCTGCTGGACGCCTGGCGGGCCACCGGGGCCCGGATCGCGGTCGAGATCGTCAACCACCACGGGCAGGGGGACGGCCCGCGCGCCGCCCGGATGCTGGCGCTCGCGCGGGAGGCGGGCGTCCCGGCCGTCCTCGGCAACGGCGTCCGCTACCTGGACAAGGCGGATCATCCGGTCGCGCAGGTGCTGGACGCGGCGCGCAAGCTCGTCCCGCTGCACCGCCGCCACCTGGACGACCAGACCGGGCACGCCTACCTGAAGTCGGAGGCGGAGATGCGCCGGTCGGCCGCGCTCGCCTGCGGCCCGGACGAGGCGGACGCCCTGGTCAGAGCCACCCGGGAACTCGCCGACCGGTGCGTCCTGGAACCCGGGCGCGACCTCGGCATGGGCCGCGCGCACCTCCCGGACACCGGGCCCGAGCCGCACCGGCGGCTCGCCGAGCGCTGCCTCCGGGGCCTGCGCGGACGCGGCCTGGAGCACCGGAACGGCTACGAGGCGCGGCTCGCGCACGAACTGGACATCATCGGCCGCAAGGGCTTCGCGTCGTACTTCCTGACCGTCGCGGACGCCGCCGAGCTCATCCGCGGCCTCGGCGTCCGCTGCGCGATCCGCGGGTCGGGCGCGGGCAGCCTGGTGAACTTCCTGCTCGGCATCGGCGACCTGGACCCGCTCCGGCACGACCTGGTGATGGAGCGGTTCCTCGCCGACAGCCGTCCCGGGCTGCCCGACATCGACCTCGACGTGGAGTCCGCGCGGCGGCCCGAGGCGTACGAGGCGCTGTTCCGGCGGTTCGGGACGGACGCGACGGCGTGCGTGTCGATGATGGAGACCTACCGGGCGCGCAGCGCGATCCGCGACGTGGCCGGCGCGCTCGGCCTGCCGCCGCACGAGGTGGACGCGATCGCGAAGGCGTTCCCGCACATCCGGGCGCGGCAGATCCGGGCGGCGCTCACCGAGCTGCCCGAGCTGCGCCGCTCGAACCTGAACAACGCCCAGCTCGCGACGGTCTTCACGCTCGCCGAGCGGCTGGACGGCCTGCCGCGGCACATCGCGCTGCACCCGTGCGGCGTGATCCTGTCCAACCCGACGCTGCGCGACCGGACGCCGGTCGAGCCGAGCACCGCCGGGTTCCCGATGAGCCAGTTCGACAAGGACGACGTGGAGGCGATGGGGCTGCTGAAGCTCGACGTCATCGGCGTCCGGATGCAGTCCGCGCTCGCGCACGCGGTCGCGGAGATCGAGCGGACCACCGGCGGGCGCGTCGAGCTGGAGGCCGTCCCGCGCGACGACGCGCCGACGTTCGAGATGATCCGGTCCGCGCGGACGCTCGGCTGCTTCCAGATCGAGTCGCCCGGCCAGCGCGAGCTGGTCGCCAAGCTGCTGCCGCGCACGGTCGACGACCTGGTGGTGGACATCTCCCTGTTCCGTCCCGGCCCGGTCGGCTCGGACATGGTGAACCCGTTCCTGGACGCCCGGCACGGCCGCCGCCCGGCGGTCTACCCGCATTCGGATCTGGAGCCGGTACTGCGGGAGAGCCGCGGCGTGGTGGTCTGGCACGAGCAGGTGCTCCGCGTCCTGGACGTCATGACCGGGTGCGGCCTGTCCGAGGCGGAGGGCATGCGCCGCCGGATGTCCAGCACGGAAGGCCTGGAGGCCGTCGGAACGTGGTTCCGGGAGCGGGCGGACGCGCGCGGATACGACGCGGCCACGGTCGAACGGGTCTGGCGGACGCTCGCCGCGTTCGGCGCGTTCGGGTTCTGCAAGGCGCACGCGGCGTCGTTCGCGCTGCCCACCTACCAGTCGGCGTGGCTGAAGCGGCACCACACGGCCGCGTTCTTCGCCGGGGTCCTCACCCACGACCCGGGCATGTACCCGAAGCGGGTCATCCTGGACGACGCGCGGCACTTCGGCGTGCCGGTTCTGCCGCTGGACGTCAACCGGTCCGCCGCGCCGTGGCGGGTCGAGGACGGCGGCATCCGGGTGGCGCTCAGCGAGGTCCGGGGGATCGCCGAGGCCGAGGTCGCGCGGATCGTCGAGCGCCGTCCGTACGCCTCGCTCGGCGACTTCTGGCGGCGGGCGCACGCGTCCCGGCCGACGGTGGAGCGGCTGGTCCTGGCGGGCGGGTTCGACGCGTTGTACCGCGGCACCCCGGTCGGACGCCGCGACCTGCTCTGCCGGGTCGGCGCGCTCGACCGGGCGTCGTCGGCGCGCCCGTCCGCCGGCCTGGTCGAGGGACAGCTCCCGCTCGGGGACGGCCTGGCGGCGCCCGAGCCCGGGATGCTGGAGGACGTCCCGCTGGGCGAGCTGCCGCCGATGACGCCGTCGGAGATCGTCGAGGCCGAGCTCGACGTCCTCGGCATGGACGTCAGCCGGCACGTGATCAGCTTCTACGGCGACCTGCTGCGCGCGCTCGGCGCCGTCCCGGCCCGCGACCTGCCCGACCGTGGCAAGGGCGAGGAGGTGCTGGTCGCGGGGGTGAAGGTGGCCACGCAGACTCCGGCCGTCCGGTCCGGGCAGCGGGTGGTGTTCGCGACGCTGGACGACGCGACCGGCCCCGTCGACCTCACCTTCTTCGAGTCCGTCCAGGACCGCTGCGCCGCGACGGTGTTCGGGTCGTGGCTGCTGCTCGCGCGCGGACGCGTCCACAAGCCGGGCTTCCGCGCCGCGTCCGTCACCGCGTCCGAGTGCTGGGACCTCGACGTCCTGGACGCGGCGTGGCGCGAGGGCGGGATCGGGGCCGTCCGGCGGGCCATGGCGGCGTCCGGACCGTCTTCGGCCGCGGCGGCGCGCCGTCCGATCGGCCGCCGCACGACCTACGGCTCAGGCTTCGCCGTCAGCGCGTACGCCGACGTCGGCCCCGCGGGCCCGCAGGTCAGACGCCCGCAGGCGGCCCGGCTCTGGCACACCAGCCCGGGCAGCTCCGGCCCGACCGCGCCGTGACGGGCGTCCCGGAGGGGCGGTCTAGTCGGGGCGGGCGATCTGGAGGCGGGTGACCTGGTAGACCACGCTCATCGCGAGGGTCGCGGCCAGGGCCTGGAACGCCGCCGCGGCGACGCCCAGGTGGACGGTGAAGCGGGCGTCGGCGAGCGAGTCGGCCCCGCCGCGCGCGAACCAGCGGGACAGCAGCACGGCGAGCAGGACGCTCAGCCACCACGCGCCGATCAGGCACCCGGCGACGTGCCGCTGCGACATCCGGTAGCGGCCGGTGGTCACCAGGACGTCGTACATCAGGCGCGGCGGCACCCACAGGTTCGCGACCGGGACGAGCCAGCCGAACACGACCCAGCTCCGCCGGTGCCGGTGCGGGCCGGGCGACTGGGTGTAGGCCCGCCACAGCCAGGACACGAACATCACGCCGGTGATGCCGGCGAGCACGGCGCAGATGACGAACAGGTCGGAGAACGGCACCAGGGAGTGCCGGGCCGAGGCCGGGTCGTAGCCGTCCTGGGTGGCCGTCCGCAGCGGACGCGACACCCGGACCAGGCTGATCCCGGCGCCCAGCGCGAGGAACGCGTGGAAGCCCAGCAGCATGAACACCGCGACCCCGACGGCGCGGAAGTCCCGGCGCCTGGCCCATGCTCCGCAGGCCGGGCAGCGCGCGACGTCCGCCGGGACGATGTCGCCGCAAAGCGCACACGGCATGGGGGACACCTCCGAGGACTTTCTAGTCCAATGCCTCGGATACTACGTACCTTTGCCCCGCCCCGTGGCGTCCCCGGCGGACCGGGCCCGGTCAACTCCCCAAGCCCTTGGCGCGCGGGCGCCCGTGACGTGCGGGCGTCCGGCGCGCGGGCGCGCGGCGCGGCCCGGGGGCGTCCAGGCGGACGGTGTGGCCGCATGG
>NZ_QURH01000762.1 GCF_003428695.1 Actinomadura logoneensis | reverse complement strand
GGCCGCACCGCTTCCGGGGGCGGCGGACGGCACGCGGCCGGGGGCGCCGACCTTCCCGAGGACGTGGCCGTCCTCGCGGCGGAGGCGCGGCACCGTGTGGACACCGCGACGCGGCTGCGGGAGGCGGCGGCCGACGAGCCGGACACCGACCGCGCGTGGCGGCTGCTCGCCGACGCGCTGAAGCTCGTCCGGGACCTGCCGGGCGCGGCCGACCACCAGCGGCGGCTGCCGCCCAAGCCGGTCGAGTCCCTGATCGCGACCGTGCACGCCGATCCGGAGCCGTCGGTGCGGCTGGTGTGGGAGGCGTCGCCGTCCACCGCGGGCGAGGTGCTCTACCACATGGTGCGCCGCCGGGACCGTCCGCCGCACGGGCCCGCCGACGGCGAGCCGGTGCCGCTGACCAGGGACGACGACCCGCCGGTGAACGTGCACCTGTACTACGCGGTGATCGCGGTGCGGGGCGAGGCCGCCGCGCCGCCGACGGTCGCCGGGCCGATCCTGGTGCGGCCGGAGCCGCGCGAGGTGGAGCTGTCGCCCGGCGACGGCACGGTGACCGGCCGCTGGCGGTGCCCGCCGGAGGCCGCGCGGATCGCGGTGTTCCGCGCCGAGCGCGGCACCGAGCGGCCCGTCCCGGCGGGCCGCGAGGGGTTCTCCGAGCGGGTTCCGAACGGCGTGACGTACTACTACCGGGTCTGCGCCGTGTACCTCGACGAGCACGGCCGCGAGACGACCACGCCGGGGGTGCGGCTGTCGGTGACGCCGTCCGCGCCGCCGGAGCCGGTGTACGACATGGCCGTGGACGCGTCGGCGGGCGAGGAGGACGAGGTCCTCGTCCGGTTCGAGCGCCCGGCGCACGGCAACCCCGAGATCGTCCTGCTGGACTCGCCGCCCGCCTGGCCGCGCAGCGCCGTCCTGCCCGTGGAGGAGATCCGCAAGGCGACCAGGCGGATCCCGAACGCGGTGACCTCCGACGGCATCCTGGTGAAGCCGGGACGCGGCGGGTGGCTGCTCGCGGTCACCGTCTCGGAGGGCACGGCCGCGGTGGGCGCGCGGCACCGGCACGTGAACCTTCCGCCGCCGCGGCGGCTGGTCGCCGAGCGGCGCGGCGACGTCGTGCACGTCGGGTTCGACTGGCCGGACGAGGTCGCCGAGGTCGAGCTGACCTGGCGGATCGGCGCGGACGCGATCGCCACCGGCCGCATCGAGGCGAACCTGGTGGCGGCGGGCCGGATGGAGGCCGGACGGCTGCCGAGCGCCGCGCCCGAGCGGGTCGCGGTGACCCGCGCCGCCTACGAGGCGCAGGGCGGGCTGCGGGTCGAGGTGCCGGAGGCCGAGCCGGTCGAGCTGGCCGTCGCCGCCGTCGGCACCGCCGACGAGCAGCGCGTGGTGGGGGTCCCGGCGGTCGTGGAGGTGCGGGCGCGCACGCTCGTCCGGTACGAGCTGGAGCGCAGCGGGCCGCCGTGGAAGCGCGCGCTCACCGTGCGGCTGTCGGCGGAGCGCCCGCTGCGGGTCGGGTCGCTGGAGCTGGTGCTGCGGCGCGGGCGGGTGATGCCGCACCGGCCGACCGACGGGGAGACCCTCGGTTCGTGGACGCAGGTGCCCGTTCCCGGAGAACTCACCGTGCCGCTGCCTCGGCCCGCGGGCGAGTACTGGCTACGCTGCTTCACGGATGACACCGTGGTCGAGCTGACCGACCCCCCGGTACGCCATCTGCACAGCCCCCGGTAAGCGTCCCCCTGGAGGAGCCGGTGTCCCTAGCGTCCCGGGTGAGCCTGCCCGGCCTCGCCCGGCAGGAGATCACCTGCCCGTACTGCTTCGTGGAGATCAACCCGCAGCGGATCCCGTTCCGCTGCCGCGGCCAGGTCGGGCGGCGGCAGGGCTGCGCGCCCGTGCTCGACCGCGAGCTGGCCGAGTACACCGGGTCGACGGCGGGCGCGTCCCTGCCGCCGGTGTTCCCCGCGCCGCCGCGCTCGGGCGGACGCGCCGACTGCCCCGCCTGCGGGCAGCCGACGCACAACCGCGTCTGCCCCGAGTGCCACAACCCGCTCCCGACCGCCTACTGCGACTCCCCCGGACGCATCGTCGCGCTCGTCGGCGCGAAGAACGCGGGCAAGTCCACCTACATCGCCGTCCTGCTGCACGAGCTGATGAACCGCGTCGGCACCGAGCTGGACACCTCGCTCGTCGCCTGCGACGACCGGACGATCGAGCGGTACAAGCGCGACTTCGCCCGGCCGCTGCTGGAGGAGCGGCGGCTGCTGCCGACGACGGCGAGCGCCGCGACCGCGCCGCGCGAGCCGCTGGTGTACCTGCTGACCCGCACCCGCCCGTCGAAGCTGGCGCGCACGCCGCTGGCCGGGATGGGGCGCGCCAAGCACGACGCGCTCGCGCTGGTGCTGTTCGACACCGCCGGTGAGGACCTGCGCAGCCGCGAGGTCCGGGACCTGCACCTGCGGTACCTGGAGGCGGCCGACGCGATCATCTTCCTGGTCGACCCGCTGGAGCTGCCCGGCGCGCACAACGCGCTCGCCGACGAGGCGCAGCCGCGCGAGGGCACGCTCGGGGAGGACCCGGACAGCGAGCCGATCAACATCATCGCGCGGGTCACCGAGGCGCTGCGGCTGCGGCACGGGCTGCGGCCGGGCGAGCGGCTGCCGGTGCCGGTCGCGGTGGCGCTCACCAAGATCGACGCGCTCGGTCCGGCGGTGTCGCGGCAGTCGGCGCTGCACCGCTCCCGGTCCGGTTCCGGCGTCCTCGACCTGGACGACCGCGCGGCGGTGAACGAGCAGGTCAGGGCGCTGCTGCACGACTGGAACGCGGGCCAGCTCGACCTGTTCCTGTCGCAGCAGTACGCCGACTACGCGCTGTTCGGCCTGTCCGCGCTCGGCGCGATGCCCGAGGGCGACCGGGTCGGCGCGGGCGGCGTGCGGCCGTACCGCGCGGAGGATCCGCTGCTCTGGCTGCTCTATCGGTTCGGGATGCTGGACGGGGAGTGACGTCAGGTGGCGTGGCAGCTCCACTACACCTCGGCCCGGCGCGGGCCGACCGGCCGGTCGGGGTTCCAGTTCGTCGCGGAGACGCCGGGGCTGCCGGACGGGGTGCGGGCGCGGGTCACGCCGCACCTGTCGTACCGTCCGCCGCCCGAGGCGCCGCTGTCGCCCGCCGACGACGAGCTCGACGGGTTCCCGGTGTCGCTGCTGTACGACCGGGTGGACGGGCGTCCGCTGCTGCTGCGCTGCCGCTACCTGGGGCGGGACTACTCCGGCCGGTACGGCAACTTCTTCGCGCACGCGGTGGTCGCCGAGCCGGACGAGCTGGAGGGCGTCCGTCCGGTGGAGCTGTGGCACGCGCCGCTGTGGGCCGACTCCCCCGCGTCCGAGACCGACCTGCCGGAGGTGGACGAGCTCGTGCCCGACGAGGGGCTGGACCCCGAGTCGCTGGCCGCCTGGCTCGCCGCCGAGGCCGCGCCGCCGGACCCCCCGGGCGGCGACGACGGTTCAGGCGGCGGCTCGGGAAACGGCGACGGTTCGGGTGGTTCCGGGGACGCCTACGACCGGCTCGCGCGGATCGTGGACGCGGTCGTGACCGTCCTCGGGCGGGGGCACGGCCGGGTGGTGCTGGTCTCGTCCGACATCGAGCTGGTCGCGCGGTGGATCGCGGTCGTGTCGTACTCGCTGCCGGTCGCGGCGGCGTCCGCGCTGTCGTTCGTCACCTACAGCGCCGACCCGGACGGCGCCCCGCAGCGGCTGGTCGGGACGACGCCGGACGTGTGGGCGTCCGCGCAGCGCACCTCGCCCGCCGTCCCCCTGGACCGGCCCGTCGGCGGCGCGTACGAGGCGGGGCGGTTCGCGCGGACGGTCGCGGCGTGCTGGCGCGACGCCGACTTCGCCGGGCTGGACGCGCTGGCCGAGCTCGCGCTGCTCGGCGCGGGCGCGGCGCCGGGCGCGCCG
>NZ_QURH01000764.1 GCF_003428695.1 Actinomadura logoneensis | reverse complement strand
GACCGGAACCGGCGCCGCCGGAGGCGGCACCGGCGGCCCCGCCGCAGGCGCGGCCGGCGACGCGGCCGGCAAGGCGTCCTGACCGCCGTCCCCCTTCCCGACCAGCGAGGAGAGCAGTGCCGATGGCCGACTTCGTCGGAGCCCTGGACCAGGGCACCACGAGCACCCGGTTCATGATCTTCGACCACGGCGGCAACGAGATCGCCCGCCACCAGCTCGAGCACGAGCAGATCCTGCCGAAGGCCGGCTGGGTCGAGCACGACCCCACCGAGATCTGGGAGCGCACCCGCGCCGTCATCCAGTCCACCCTCAACCGCGCGAACCTCTCCCACACCGACCTCGCGGCGTTCGGCATCACCAACCAGCGCGAGACCACGGTGGTGTGGAACCGCCGGACGGGCCGCCCCTACTACAACGCGATCGTCTGGCAGGACACCCGCACCGACCGCATCGCCAGCGCCCTGGAGCGGGACGGGCGCGGCGAGACCATCCGGCACCGCGCCGGGCTGCCGCCCGCCACCTACTTCTCCGGCGGCAAGATCCAGTGGATTTTGGAGAACGTCGACGGCGTGCGGGAGGCCGCCGAGAACGGCGAGGCGGTCTTCGGCAACATCGACACGTGGCTGCTGTGGAACCTCACCGGCGGCACCGACGGCGGCGTGCACGTCACCGACCCCACCAACGCCAGCCGCACCATGCTGATGGACCTGGAGACCCTCGACTGGGACGACCAGCTCCTGTCGTTCTTCGGCATCCCCCGCGCGATGCTCCCCGAGATCCGGCCGTCGTCCGCGCCCGACCCCTACGGGGTGACCCGCGCGAACGGCCCGCTCGGCGGCGAGGTGCCGCTGAGCGGCGTGCTCGGCGACCAGCAGGCCGCGACGGTCGGCCAGGTCTGCTTCTCCCCGGGCGAGGCCAAGAACACCTACGGCACCGGCAACTTCCTGCTGCTCAACACCGGTCCGGAGCTCGTCCGCTCCAAGGCGGGCATGCTCACCACCGTCTGCTACAAGCTCGGCGACGCCGCGCCCGTGTACGCGCTGGAGGGCTCGATCGCGGTCACCGGATCGGCCGTCCAGTGGCTGCGCGACCAGCTCGGCATCATCTCCGGCGCGGCGCAGAGCGAGGCGCTCGCCGCGCAGGTCGAGGACAACGGAGGCGTCTACTTCGTCCCGGCGTTCTCCGGCCTGTTCGCGCCGTACTGGCGCAGCGACGCGCGCGGGGCGATCGTCGGGCTGTCCCGGTACAACACCAACGCCCACCTGGCCCGCGCGACGCTGGAGGCGATCTGCTACCAGTCCCGCGACGTCGTGGAGGCGATGCGGGAGGACTCCGGCGTGTCGCTGGACGTGCTGAAGGTGGACGGCGGTGTCACCGCGAACGAGCTGTGCATGCAGATGCAGGCCGACATCCTCGGCGTCCCGGTGTCGCGTCCGGTGGTCGCCGAGACCACCGCGCTCGGCGCGGCCTACGCCGCCGGCCTGGCGGTCGGGTTCTGGGGCTCGACCGAGGAGCTGCGCCGCAACTGGAACGAGGACAAGCGCTGGACGCCCCGCTGGAACGACGAGCAGCGCGAGTCCGGCTACGCGGGCTGGCGCAAGGCCGTGGAGCGCACCTACGGCTGGGTGGACGTCGACTGATCTCCCCCCTGAGGTCTGGGTGCTGAGGCCGGGGCAGCGGGTGCCCGGCCGCCGGGTGATTTTTGCCGTGTGCCCGCATCGGAGCCACCGATGCGGGCACATGCCACCCATGGCGCGCGTACTGGTGACGGGCTGGCCGAGCTTCGTGGACGGCGAGGCGACGGCCGGCGACGTCCTGGCGATGGAGGCGGTGCACGGCGAGCTGGACGCCATGGGCCTGCCGTACGACACCGCGTGGAGCCCGGTGTTCCGGCCGGGCGCGCTGAGCCTCGACGACGCCGACCCCGCCCGCTACACGCACCTGGTGTTCGCGTGCGGGCCGCTGCACGGGCCGCAGGTCGAGGCGCTGCACGGGCGGTTCGCGCACTGCCGGCGGATCGCCGTCGGCGTGTCGGTGCTCGACCCCGACGACCCGGCGGTCACCGGCTTCGACCTGGTGATCCCGCGCGACGCGCCGGGCGCCGAGCCCGGTCCCGACCTGGCCGCCCGCCCCGTCGTCCCCGACGTCCCGGTGGTCGGGGTCGTCCTCGCGCCCGGCCAGGCCGAGTACGGGACGCGCCGCCGCCACGAGCGGATCCGGGAGGAGCTGACGGGCTGGCTCGGCCGCCGCGACTGCGCCCGCCTCCCGATCGACACCCGGCTGGACCCGGCGGACTGGCGGCTGGCGACCACGCCCGCCGAGCTGGAGAGCGTGCTGCGCCGCTGCGACATGGTCGTGACGACGCGGCTGCACGGGCTCGTCCTCGCGCTGAAGAACGGCGTGCCCGCGCTCGCCGTCGACCCGGTCGGGGGCGGCGCCAAGGTCACCGCGCAGGCCCGCGCCTGGGCGTGGCCGGCGGTCGTGACCGTCCCCGAGGACGCGGCCCCGCCGCTGCTGGACGAGGCCGCGCTGGACCGGATGTGGCGCTGGTGCCTGGAGGTCAGGCGGCCACTCCCAGCTCGACCCTGAACCAGTCGAGGGTGTCGAGCAGGCCCTTCTCGACCGGCACCCCGGGCTCCCAGCCGAGGGCGCGCCGGGCCAGCGAGGTGTCGGGGCGCCGGACGCCCGGGTCGTCCACCGGCCGCTCGACGTACCGGATCGTGGACCGCGACCCGGTGAGCTCGATGACCACCGCGGCCAGGTCGGCCATGCTGATCTCGAACGGGCTCCCGATGTTCATCGGGCCCGGATGGCCCGACTCGGCGAGCAGCACGATCCCCCGGACGGTGTCGGAGACGTGGCAGATCGACCGGGTCTGCGTGCCGTCGCCGGTGACGGTGAGCGGCTCGCCCGCGAGCGCCTGCCGCAGGAAGGTCGGGATCGCCCGCCCGTCGTCCGGCCGCATCCGGGGACCGTAGGTGTTGAAGATGCGCACGATGGCCGTGTCCAGCCCGCGCGCCTGCCGGAACGCGGCGGTCAGCGCCTCGCCGAACCGCTTGGCCTCGTCGTACACGCTGCGCGGGCCGACGGGGTTCACGTTCCCCCAGTAGCCCTCCGGCTGCGGGTGCACCAGCGGGTCGCCGTACACCTCCGAGGTGGACGCCAGCACGAACCGCGCGCCCTTGCGCTCGGCGAGTTCCAGCGCGTTCCGGGTGCCCTGGCTCCCGACGTCCAGCGTCTGGATGGGCAGCCGCAGGTAGTCGGCCGGCGAGGCGGCCGAGGCGAAGTGCAACACGTGCGAGACGGGTCCCGGCACGTCCAGCGGACGGGTCACGTCGCGGTGCAGGAACCGGAACCCGGGCCGCCCTGCCAGCCGGGCGACGTTCTCGTGCGTCCCGGTGAGCAGGTTGTCGACGCAGACCACGGCGGAGCCGCGGTCGAGCAGCGCCTCGCAGAGATGGGAGCCGAGGAACCCGGCTCCGCCGGTCACGACGGCGCGGTTCATGGTGTCACTCCTTCCGGTCGTGCCAGTCGGCCCTCGGCGGCGGCGACGACCTCGCCGGGGGTGATGCGGAGCAGCCCGGGATCGGGCCGGGTGCCGTGCGGGTCGCCGCGCAGCCCCTTCCACAGGACGGTGTGCTCGGGACGGTCCGGCGGCGGCCCCCACAGCGCGGGCGGCGTCGGTCCGAACAGCAGGACCGACGGCGTCCGGTAGGCCGTCGCCAGGTGCGCGACGCCGGTGTCGCCCGAGACCAGCAGGCGGGCGCCCGCGATGAGCGCCGCGAGGCACAGCGGCCCGGTGCGCCCGGACAGGTCCGCCTCCGGCGGCAGCCCTGCCGCGCGGACGACGCCGCGGGCGAGCCCGGTCTCGTCCGGTCCGCCGGAGACCACGACGCGTTCGCCGCGCGCGTGCAGGGCGGCGGCGACCTCGGCGAACCGCTCGGGCG
>NZ_QURH01000767.1 GCF_003428695.1 Actinomadura logoneensis | reverse complement strand
CTCCCGGGCCGCGGCGGCCCGTCCGTTCGGGGCCGGTGGGCGGCGGGCGGTGCGCGGCGCGCGTCAGGTCGCGCGCCGGACCCGCCCGACCGCCGGATCAGCGCTGGGCGATCTTGTTGAGCTCGTTCTGGTAGTAGAGCGGGCCGAAGCCGAAGATCACCAGCAGGATGCCGAGGCCGTTGCTGAAGCTGGGCTGGCGGCCGGCGCGGCGCTGCGCCTCCGCGAGGCCCGTGCCGAACTTGATCAGCACGATCAGCGGCCAGATGCCGAGCGTGAGCCAGCCGAACAGCACCGAGAGCAGGGCGGAGCCCCCGCTGGACGCGCCGTTCTGGGGGAAGGTGCGGTTGAGCTCGTCGTGGATCTTGTAGATCCAGACGAAGCCGTAGATGCCGAGCGTGATGATGGGCAGGCCCAGCCAGACGGCGAAGATGTTGCGCTGCTTCACGGTGCGGATTCCTCCGGTGACATGTCGTCGACCTGCCGTTCGCGTGTGCGACGCGGGGCTGGGCAGGCGTAACGTCGGGGGTCCCGCGAACCATGGGTGATTCGCGGAGTACGACACCCTTCCGTAGATCGACGCGCCATGCTGCGGATTTGCCGGAATTGCCCGCGGGTAGCCGAAACTGACATGACCTCGTCACCGTCCGGTGTCCGGACGGTCATCTGGCCCGGACGACGACGGTCCCGGCCCCTCCGGACGGCGAGCCTGACGAGGGCCGTCCGCGCACCGAGCCGGCCCTCGGTCGTCCGCGCGGCGAGCCGCGTGCCGTCGGCACTCCGTTGAAGCGCCACGTGCCGTCGGCACTCGGTAAAGCGCCGCGCGCCCCGCCGACCCGATCCCGCGCCGCCACTAGGCTGGGCCGCCGTGACCGTTTCAAGCGATCTTGACGGCGCGACGCGCGCCGACCTGTCCTGCTGCCCGATGTGCGGAACCCTCGTGCGCGAGGTCGATCCCGCCGGGGACGACCTGCTGGCGCTCAGGCCCTGCGGCTGCGTGGTCGAACGCAGCGGCTGACCCGCTTCCACCGTCCCGGCGCCGCGACCACGGCCCGCGTTGACCGCTGCGGGTTGACCGCTCCGTGGTCGCGGTCCCAGTGGTCGCGGCTCCGTGGTCGCGGCTCCGTGGTCGCGGCTCCGTGAGGCGGACGGTCAGGTGCAGTCCCAGGCGACGTTGACCCGCCCGTCGTCGAGGCGCTGCACGGACACGCCGTCCGTGCTCTTCGGGTCCTTGAACTGGACGACCACCTTCGCCTTGGTGCTGTCCACGGTCAGCTGGTCGATGGACCAGCCGTTCTTGTCGTGCACCGCGATGCGCAGGCGCGCGGGCGGCAGCTGCTGCAGTCCGTTGTCGCAGAGGAAGCCGATCGACGTCGCCCCGCCGCGCGGCAGGGAGATCGGGGTGACGGCGTTCGCGCCGTTGATGAGCTGGCCGTAGGGCATGTCGTCCTCTTCCGTCGCAGGGGGCGGCGTCGGGGCCGGCGGCGTCGGGCTCACGCCGACGCGCCACTGGCCGTAGTCGGTGTGGACGGCGCGGTCGTAGTCGACGCCGACGCCGTTCACGCGATGGTCGTTGGAGTACTGCTGGAGCTGCGCGCGCTTGTCCCAGCGCCCGCCCGACCAGGCGTACGTCTGCCAGCCCCAGCGGATCTTCCCCGCGTCGAAGGCGCGCTTGACCGGGCCGTATCCGCCGTACAGGCCGACGCGGGCGCGGCCGATGACGGCGGCGCAGCCGTCCAGGTAGGCGTTGATCGCCGCCTGCTGGCCGGACGACGCGTCGAAGTCGACGGCGAAGTAGATGGGCCGGTCGGCGGGCATGCCGCAGGCGCGGGCCTGCTGGGCGGCGGCGGTCGCGTCCGCGATGCCCGCGGAGCGGCCGGCGAGGGCGCGGGAGGCCGTGCTCTCCCACACGACCACGAGCCACAGCCCGGCGCGCGACAGCTGGTCGGCCTCGGCGCGGGTCAGGTTCTTCCCGGACGAGTCATGCGAGAGGTACCGGCAGACGAACTTGGCGCCGGCGCTCTTCAACGCGCTGGGACCGGGGCGTCCCCAGGCGTAGTCGACGCCGAAGATGCTCACCTCGGCTCCCTCCGTCCCTGTGTGGTTGTCGGGGGGTGTCCACTGCCCCGGCGGGCGGGGCGATCAGAGGGCACTGTGCCATGTTCACCGCCAGGCTTCAGCCGAAACGACCGAGTGGCCCGTTTCACAGCGATAGGGAAACCCCTGCGCGGCGATTTTTCACGGGTTCGAATGGTGCTGAAGGGGTTCGCGGGTGTATCCAGAGTGGGCCCTATTGTCCGGTCGTCCCGTGGCGTGCGGGGCCCCGTTCGTTCGCTGCGGGAGAGCACATGCCCAGGTGGTCACCGCCCGACGTCGCGACGCGTCGCCTGGTCCGCAGGCTGAACGACGGCGACGCCGACGCCCTGGCCATGCTCTACGACGCCTACGCGGAGCGTCTTTTCGACTATGCCGCCGCGATGACCGGCGACTTCCGGGCCGCCGACGAGATCGTGCACGACGCGCTCGTGGACGCCTGGCGGCGCGTCCCGCGCATCCGCGACCACGCCAACCTGCGGATCTGGCTGTACGGCGCGGTCCGCCGCCGCTGCCTCCAGCGCGGCCACGCCCCCGAGCTGCGCTGGGAGCCGGACCGCCCGTTCCGCTCCCCGTACCAGCGCCGGGCCCGCCGCGCCGACGCGCGCCCGAGCGCCGTCCTGCCGCCCACGTCCGAGCTGCGCGCGCTGCTGGAGTCGGCCGTCAACCGGCTGGACGCGAGCGACCGCGAACTCCTCCTGCTGACCGTCCGGCACGGGCTCCACCCCTCCGAGCTGGGCCTTCTCTGGGGACTGTCCGGGCGGCGGGTCTCCGGCCTCGCCGGCTCGGCGCGCGCGGAACTGGAGAGCGCCCTTCGCGACTCCCTCGCCGCCGCCGCGAACGACTGCGCGACAGGACGGACGACAGCACGGCGTGCGGAGCAGACGCCGGAACGGACGGCAGGACGGAGTACGGAACGGACGCCGGAACGGACGGCAGCACGGAGTGCAGAACGGACGCCGGAACGGACGGCGAAACGGGCGACGGAGCAGAACGCGCGCGGAAATCCGGCTCAATGTCCCTCCGCTTCTGCCGATAAGCAGGCGTCTCCGGCGGAAAGCGCCGTAGCGCGAACGTCGGCCTCCGAGTCGGCGAACTGGTCACCCGCGCCGGAAAGCGAACAGAACGCGCACGAGGCGATGCCGCGGGCGTCCCACGGCACGCGGCGGCGCGGTTCCGGAAGTGGTGACGGGGTGGCCGTGGATGTCGCGGCGCGCACGGCTCCCGGCTCCGGACGCGGACGGCACGCGGCGGCGCCCGCGACGCGGACCAGGTCCAGGGTCGTGGTGGTCCCGGGCGGACGGCGCTCCGCGTCCGAAGCCGTCCACGCGGACGTCATCGACAGCGCGCTCGACGAGCACATCCGGGCGTGCGGCGCGTGCCGGGCGCGCGGTCAGGTGCGTGCCGCCGGGCTGCTGGTGCTCGCGCCCGCGCCGGAACCGAGCGAGGCGCTGCGCCGACGCGTCCTGCACACGGCGACGGACCCCGAGCTGGCCGGATACCGCACCGACATCGCCGCGCGCGGCGGCGCGCTGACCCCCGAGGGCCTGCCGACGCAGCCGGACGTCGCGTCCCCGTACGCGCGCCGCTGGATGTTCGCGACGGGCGGGATCGGCGGGGCGCTGCTCACCGCGCTCGCCGCCATCCTGTTCATGGGGTCGCAGCTCGGCGTCCCGACGTTCGACTGGCCGCTGCGTCCGCTGCCCTCGATCACCCCGACGTCGCCGCCGCAGTCGACCGGGCGCGACGGCCGTCCGCAGGCCCGCGGCCCGGCGGGGAGCGGCGGCGGGCAGCCGCCGTCACCCCAGTTCGGCGACCCGTCCCGGCCGCCCGCCGTT
>NZ_QURH01000766.1 GCF_003428695.1 Actinomadura logoneensis | reverse complement strand
GCAGGGGCCGCCGCCGCCGCGTCCGCCGCAGGGGCCGCCGCCGCCGTACCGGGGGATGCCCCAGCCATACCCGCAGGGCGGTCCGGCCGCGTACCGGTACATGCCACCGGGCCGTCCGCCGCGCCGCAGCGCGGGCGGGGCGGTCGCCGGGATCATCGGCGTGTTCGCCGCGCTCGGCGTCGTGGTGATCGTGGTGATGTCGGCGCTGTCGTCGTCACACCGCACCACCCTCCCGTCCGGCGGGAGCGGCACCACCTCCGCGTCGGGGCGCGGCAGCGACGGCTTCTCGCCGCAGAACGTGACCCGCGCGACCGCCACGGACAGCAAGCTGTACACGACCGGCGCGCTGACCTCGGTGAACTGCCACCTGCCGAGGCTGGACGAGTCGGCCGAGTCGATGCGCCGCTTCATGAACGACCTGAGCGACTGCCTCGACACCACCTGGAAGACGCAGTTCGGCAAGGCCGGCATCTCGTTCGCGCCGCCGAACCGGGTGTTCTGGCTCCAGCCGGGCAGCAGCCCGTGCGGCAGCTACCCGGCGCCCGGGTCGTCGGCGTTCTACTGCCCGGCGAACAACACGATGTACGTGGGGCTGAAGCACGTCATCGAGACCTCGGGCAACGAGTCGGTGGCGCACTTCACGGTGTTCGCGCGGGTCGTCGCGCACGAGTACGGCCACCACGTCCAGGACCGGTCGGGCATCCTGCTCTACGGCGACTCGCTCATGGACCAGAGCGACCCGCTCGGCCGCGCCGAGGCCAGCCGCCGCATCGAGCTACAGGCGCAGTGCCTCGCGGGCGAGTTCCTCGGCGCGAACCGCACGAGCCTGCCGCTGGACCAGGAGCAGTACTCCGCGCTGATCATGGACGTCCGGGGGCGCGGCGACGAGGACAAGCCCCCCGCCAAGCGCGACCACGGGTCGAGCAAGCACTACGCGAGCTGGACGATCCGGGGCATCCAGCGGCAGAACCTGGCCGCCTGCAACACCTGGACCGCTCCGCCGAGCGCCGTCTCCTGACCGTCCGGCCGCTGCGCTCCTGATCGTCCGGCCACCGTGCCTCGTGGCGCGGGCCGAGCTGTTCACGTGAGGGGCGTCCGGGATGACCCGGACGCCTCCACTGTGCGTAACGGCCGCTGCGGCGGAACCGCGAGGAGACGGGACCGCGGGAGCGTCCGGACGGGTTCAGAGCGAGGAGCCGCCGGTCGCGTCCAGGACGCTGCCGGTGACCCAGCGGCCGTCGTCGGAGGCCAGGAAAGCCACGATGTCCGCCACGTCCTCGGGCTCCCCGACGCGGCCCAGCGCCGACAGCGCCGCCGACCGCTCCCACGCCTCCTGGTTCCCCCGCAGCCAGGACGCGTTGACGTCGGTGTCGATGATCCCCGGCCGGACGGAGTTGACCGTGATGCCGCGCGCCCCGAGCTGCACGGCCAGGTTCATCGTGAAGTTGTCCAGCGCCCCCTTGGTCGCGCCGTAGGCCAGGATCTCGGGCATCGCGATCCGGGCGACGCCGCTGGAGATGTTGACGATCCGGCCGCCGTCGTTCAGACGCGGCAGGGCCTGCTGGACGATGAAGAACGGCGCCCGGACGTTCACCGCGAAGACCTCGTCGAAGCCCTCCTCGGTGAGGCTCGCCAGGTCGGCGCTGCGTCCGATGCCCGCGTTGTTGACGATGATGTCCACCCGCGCGCCGCCGGTCGCCTCGTCGTAGGCGGCCCACAGGCGCTCGGCGTCGCCGTGCGTGCCGAGCGGCGCCTGGATCGCGATCGCCCTGCCGCCCTCCTTCTCGATCCGCTCGACGTTCTCCCGCCCCGCCTCGGCGTCCTGGGCGTAGGTGAGCACGACGGTCGCGCCGTCAGCGGCCAGCCGCCGCGCGATGGCCCGCCCGATGCCCCTGCTGCCGCCCGTGACCAGCGCGAACTTCCCGTCCAGACGTTCCGTGCCCATGGTCGTTCGACCGCCTCTCATTTGTTGAATGATCGCTCAAGAAAGACGCTAGCACACTTTCTTGAGCGGTCGATCTAGAATTGGGGGCATGACCGAGACCCGCCGGGGCAGGCCCCGGGCCTTCGACCGCGACGCCGCCCTCGCGTCCGCCACCAGGCTGTTCTGGGAGCGCGGGTACGAGGCGACCTCGATCGGCGACCTGACCGAGGCCATGGGCATCCGTCCCGCCAGCCTGTACGCCGCGTTCGGCGACAAGAAGGCGCTGTTCAAGGAGGTCGTGCAGGGGTACCAGCGGACGGAGTGGGCCGACTTCGTGGGCCGCGCGTTCGACGAGGAGCCCACCGTCTACCGCGGTTTCGCCCGCGCGCTGCGCGAGGCCGCCGAGATCTACACCGACCCGTCCCACCCGGCGGGCTGCCTGGTCATCCGCGCGGCGACGAACGTGGCTCCGCGCGACGCCGAGATCGAGACGTACCTGCGCGACATCCGCAACGCCAACGTGGCCGCGTTCGCCGACCGGGTGCGGGAGGGCGTCCGGCGCGGCGAACTGCCGGACGACACCGACCCGCGCGCGGTGGCCCAGCTGTTCGCGCTCGTCCTGCAGGGCCTGTCGCAGCGGGCGGGCGACGGCGCGACCGCCGCCGACCTGCGTCCGGCGGTCGAGATGGTCCTCGCGGCCTGGCCGGGGAGCCGGGAATGACGGACATCGACGCGGTTCAGGCGGATAACGACGCACGTCGGACGGATGTCGATGCAGGTCAGGGCGCATGTGAGCAGACTCACCGGCAAAGTGCTAGCAGGCTGCTTGCAATTGCAAGCACGGTGGCGGAGGGTGGAGACATGGCAGGTTCGAAGGTCGGCTCCATCGGGGAGTACATCCGGGAGCAGCGCACGCGGGCGAAGATCTCGCTGCGTCAGCTCGCGGACGTCTCGGGCATCTCGAACCCGTACCTGAGCCAGATCGAACGCGGCCTGCGCAAGCCGAGCGCGGAGATCCTGCAGCAGATCGCCAAGGGTCTGCGGATCTCCGCCGAGGCGCTGTACGTCCAGGCGGGAATCCTGGAGGCCCGCGAGGCGGAGAGCGACGTGCAGGCCGCGGTCCGGGCCGACCTGGTCCTGACGGAACGCCAGAAGCAGGTGCTGCTCGACATCTACGACTCGTTCCGCAAGGAGAACGCGGCCACCGAGCAGCAGGCCACCGAGCAGCAGGCCGCGGCACAGCAGGCCACAGCACAGCAGGCCGCGGCACGGCCGGCCCCGGAAGAGCCGGCCACGGCACGGCCCGCCACACAAGAGCCATCCGCAGCACAGGAAGAGGAGCAGGTCTGATGACGTTCGCCGACACCCTGCGCGAGAACAAGCTGGTCTACACCGTCGCCGGCGCGGGCGACCTCGCGGTGGAGAAGCTCCGCGAGGCCCCCGAGCACGTCGGGAAGGCCCGTGAGACGGCCGCCAAGTACCAGGTCGAGGTCCGGCAGAACCTCGGCCGCTACAGCGGTGAGGTCCGCGGCAATCTGGACAAGTACGGCGAGCAGGTCCGCGACGCCGTCGCCAAGTACCGGGGCGGGGTCCGCGAGAACGTGGACAAGTACCGCGGCGAGGCGCGCCAGAACGTCGGGCGCCTCCAGGAGAAGGTCGAGGTCAAGGACCTTCCGGGCGCGGCCGTCGCGTACGTGACGCACTTCGGCACCCGCGCCGTCGAGTTCGTGGACGAGCTGGCCGAGCGCGGCAAGAAGGTCGTCCACGGCGCCGCCGCCGAGGTCGCCAAGAGCGCCGAGGGCGTCGCCGAGGTCGCCGCGGGCGACCAGGGCAAGGGCGCGTCCAGGGCCAAGGCCGCGCGTGCCCGCAAGGCCGCCGGGGAGCAGACCGGTTCCGGCGCGTCCACCCGCGGCGCCGACGCCTGACCGGCGGCGGTCGCCGTGCGGGCGGCACGCCCCCGGGAGGCGGTGACGCGGATCGCGGAAGGGG
>NZ_QURH01000761.1 GCF_003428695.1 Actinomadura logoneensis | reverse complement strand
CGTCCGCTGCCGGCGCCGCGACCGGCCGCCGGCGGCGGTCCGGCGGGAGGGGTGGGACGCGTGGGGCACGGCCGCGGGCCGACGAGCACGCGGTCGAGATGGCGGTGGCGCGGCTGCGGCGGGGGCTCGGGCGGGCGGGCATCGTGGAGACGGTGGTGAAGCGGGGCTACCGGCTGGCGTGCGATCCGCGCGAGCCGTCCGCGCGAGCCATGGAGGCCGTGGACGGCATCGGCGCGGCAGGCGCGGGACCCGTCCTCGGCGTCGGGGAGGACTCCGAGGACGGCTGAACGGCCTGGTTCGCGCCGGTGGGACGGCTTCCGTGGCCGGTGTGCGACAGTGGGGGAAAGGCGTGGAGCGGGCGGGCGGGGGCGCGTAGGGTGCGGCGTGGCGCCGGGGGCGTCCCGGCGCGGTCGGCCCGTGCTGCCGACCCGTGCTGTCGGCCTGCGAGGAGGCTGTATGCCGGAGGACGGGGCGCACGCCGTCGAGGTGGCCGGGCTGGTCAGGCGGTTCGGCGGGGTCGAGGCGGTGCGCGGGATCGAGTTCGCGGTGCGGCCGGGGGAGATCTTCGGGTTCCTCGGTCCGAACGGCGCGGGCAAGTCCACCACGATCAACATGCTCTGCACGCTGCTGCGTCCGACGGAGGGGACGGCGCGGGTGGCCGGGTTCGACGTCGTGCGCGAGCGGGACCAGGTGCGCCGCAACATCGGCCTGGTCTTCCAGGACCCGACGCTGGACGGGTACCTGAGCGGTGAGCAGAATTTGCGGTTCCACGCCGAGCTGTACGGGGTTCCGCGCGGGGCGCTGGCGGACCGGATGCGGCAGGTGCTGGAGATGGTCGGCCTGTGGGACAAGCGCGGCGACCGCGTGCAGACGTACTCGGGCGGGATGAAGCGGCGGCTGGAGATCGCGCGGGGGCTGCTGCACTCGCCGCGGGTGCTGTTCCTGGACGAGCCGACGGTGGGCCTGGACCCGCAGACGCGGGCGTCGATCTGGGAGTACATCCGGGCGCTGCGGGCGGCCGAGCGGATCACGATCTTCATGACGACGCACTACATGGACGAGGCGGAGTACTGCGACCGGATCGCGATCATGGATTCGGGGACGATCGTGGCGCTGGACACGCCGGAGGCCCTGAAGGCGGGGGTCGGCAAGGACCGGGTGCAGATCCACACCGACGACGACGAGGCGGCGATCGCGGCGCTGGCGGAGCGGTTCGGGGTGGCGGCGACGGTGGTCGAGGGCGCGGTGACGTTCGCGGTGGCGTCGGGGGAGGAGTTCGTCCCGAGGCTGTTCGCGGAGCTGGGGCTGCCGATCCGCTCGGTGAGCGTGTCGCGGCCCTCGCTCGACGACGTCTTCATGTCGTTCACCGGGACGACGATCCGGGACGCCGAGGGGACGTCGAAGGACTGGATGCGGATGGCGATGCGCGGGCGGGCCGGATGAAGGGCGAGGGCGGCGGCAGGACCGGGGCCAGGGCGGACGACCGGCTGGAGCCCGGCGCGGATGATCAGCCGGACGCGGGGTCGAACGGCCGTCCGGACCCCGCGGGGGAGCCTCGGCCAGGCACCGAAACAGCGCAGCCGACCCCGGAGGCCGCGGAGCCGGAGGCCGCGGCGGGGGACGCGGAGGAGGACACACCGCCTGCCGCACCGCCTGCCGGACGCTCTGCCGGGCCGCCCGAACGGGATTCGGGCGGTCCCGTGGTGCGGGTCGCGGTGCCGGAGCGCAGCATCGTGCACGACCTGCGCGCGGTGAGGATCGTCCTGCACCGGGAGCTGATCCGGTACGGGCGGGACCGGATGCGGATGGTCTCGGGCCTGGTGCAGCCGGTGCTGTGGCTGCTGGTGATGGGCACCGGGCTGTCGAACCTGATGACGGCGGGGCGCGGCGGCGGCCCGTCCGGGACGCACGTGGACCTCAAGACGTTCATCTTCCCCGGCGTGTGCGCGATGACGGTGATGTTCACGGCGATGTTCTCGGCCGGGTCGATCGTGTGGGACCGGGAGTTCGGGTTCCTGCGGGAGATGCTGGTCGCGCCGGTGAGCCGCTCGTCGATCGTGGTCGGCAAGTGCGTGGGCGGCGCCGTGGTCGCGACGCTGCAGGGCACGGTGATCCTGGCGCTGGCCGGGCTGGCGGGCGTCCCCTACGACCCGGTGCTCCTGCTGCAGCTCCTCGGGCTGATGTTCCTGGGGGCGTTCGCGCTGACCGGGTTCGGCGTGATGATGGCCGCGCGGATCAAGAGCATGCAGTCGTTCTTCGGCCTGATGCAGATGGCCATGATGCCGATGATGTTCCTGTCGGGGGCGCTGTACCCGCTGGCGGGGCTGCCTGTGTGGCTGACGGTGCTGACCCGGTTCAACCCGCTGACGTACGCGGTCGATCCGCTGCGGCAGGCGGTGTTCGCGCGGCTGTCGCTGACGCCGGAGCTGCGCCGGACGTTCGACCCGGGCGTGACCTGGGGCGGCTGGCGGGTGCCGGTCGGGCTGGAGATCCTGCTGGTGCTGCTGATCGGCCTGGCCCTGATGGCCGTGGCGATCCTGGAGTTCCGCCGCTCGGAGTAGGGGAGGGGCGGCTCCGATCCCGGAGACCCCTGCCGATCCCGGAGACCCCTGGAGACATGGAGAAGCCTCCGCGACCGATGATCGCGGAGGCTTCTCCATGCGCGTGCGCGTGCGCGAGGGCGGTGGCCGCCGGGCGGGTCAGACCGCGAAGTCCAGCAGCGGCTGGGCGTTGCTCGGGTGCCGCAGCTTGGACAGCGACTCCTTCTCCAGCTGGCGGATCCGCTCGCGGGTCAGGCCGAGGGCCTTGCCGATCTCGTCCAGGGTGCGCGGCGTCCCGTCGTACAGCCCGAACCGCATCGCCATGATCTTGGCTTCGCGCGGGTTCAGGATGTCCAGGGTGCGGCGCAGCTGGTCGGCCATGAGCTGGCGGTCGACCAGCTCGGACGCCTCGGGGCTGTCGGTGTCCTCGATGAGGTCGCCGATGCGGGTCTCGCCGTCCTCGCCGATGGTGGAGTCCAGGCTGATCGGCTGGCGGCTGGTGCGCAGCAGCTCGCGGACCTGCTCGGGGCTCTTGTCGAGCTCGAGGGCCAGCTCCTCGGGGGTGGGCTCGCGGCCGAGGCGCTGGTGCATGTCGCGCTCGACGCGGCTGAGCTTGCTGAGCATCTCCAGCACGTGGACGGGCAGCCGGATGGTGCGGGCCGAGTCGGCGAAGCCGCGCTGGATGGCCTGCCGGATCCACCACATGGCGTAGGTGGAGAACTTGTAGCCCTTGGAGTAGTCGAACTTCTCCACGGCGCGGATCAGGCCGAGGTTGCCCTCCTGGACGACGTCCAGCAGGGACAGGCCGCGGTCGGAGTACTTCTTGGCGACCGACACGACCAGGCGCAGGTTCGCCTCGAGCATGTGGGCCTTGGCGCGGCGGCCGTCCGCGGCGACCCACTCCAGCTCGATCCGGTAGGTGTCGGGCAGGTCGTCGTCGGTGTCGAGGAGGTGCTCGGCGTACAGGCCGGCCTCGATGCGCTTGGCGAGGTCGACCTCCTGCTCAGCGGTGAGCAGCTGCCGGCGCCCGATCGCCTTGAGGTAGGTGTGCACCGAGTCGCCCATGGTGGTGGACTGGTCGTCCAGGTCGGCGGCGCTGGTCTCGGTGTCGGCGGCCTCGACCTCGGTCAGCTCGAACGTGCCGTCGTCCGGGCCGGTGCCGGTGTCGGCGCCGTCCTCGTCGGCGGGGGAGTCGGGCTCGGGGGCGGCCTTCACCGCGGACTTGGCGGTGGTGGCGCGCTTCCTGGCCGGGGCCTTCCTCGCGGCGGCGGGCTTGGCGGCCGTCTTGCGGGCGGCGCGGGGAGCGGGCGCGGCGGCGGCCTCGTCCTCGGTGGTGCCGGCCGCCGTGCCGTTCGTGGTGTCCGCCGTGC
>NZ_QURH01000763.1 GCF_003428695.1 Actinomadura logoneensis | reverse complement strand
GGGGCCGCGCCCGCCCGACCGGAGCACCCGCAGCCGTTCGTCCGCGCCGTCCGGCAGCGGGAGCGGCGCGCCGGGCCGCGGCCGGTCGTCCACCACGACGATCTCGGCGGGCGGCGGCCCGGACGAGCCGAGCAGCGCCGCCAGCGTCGCGTGCAGGCTCGGGCGGCCGACGGTGGGGATCACCACGGAGTACCTCATGCCGCGTAGACCCCCTCGCGCCGGACGGTGAACGGGCCGAGGACGAGCAGGTCGACCGGGGCCGACCCGAAGCACTCCAGGGCGTCGCGCGGGTCGTCCACCATGGGCCGCCCCGCGGTGTTCAGGCTGGTGTTGACCACGACCGGCAGGCCCGTGCGCGCCCGGAACTCCTCCAGGACGGCCGCGACGAGCGGCTTGTCGGCCGGATCGACGGTCTGGATGCGGGCGGTGCCGTCCACGTGCACGACGGCCGGGATCCGGTCCCGCCACTCCGGCTTCACGTCGTGCACGAACAGCATGTACGGGCTCGGGATCGGCCCGTCGAAGATCTCGGCGGCGTGCTCGACCGCGACCATCGGCGCGATCGGCCGGAACCGCTCGCGGCCCTTCACCGCGTTCAGCCGGTCCACGTTGCCGGGGTCGCCCGGGTGGGCGAGCAGCGAGCGGTGCCCGAGGGCGCGCGGCCCGTACTCCGACCGGCCCTGGAACCAGGCGACGATCCGGTTGCGGGCGAGGTCCTCGGCGACCGTCGCGGCCAGGTCGTCCGGGCGCTCGTACGGCACGTGCGCCTCCTCCAGGCGGGCCGCGATCTCCTCGTCGGGCCAGCTGCGGCCGAGGTCCGCGCCGGGCATCGGCTCGACCGGCTCGCCCGCCCCCCGCACCACGTGCAGGGCCGCGCCGAGGGCCGTCCCGGCGTCCCCGGCGGCGGGCTGCACCCACACCTCGTCGTACGGGCCCTCCCGGGCGATCCGGGAGTTGGCGACGCAGTTGAGCGCCACGCCGCCCGCCATGGACAGCCGCCGCGACCCGGTCCTGCCGTGCAGCCAGTGCACCAGCTCCAGCAGGACCTCCTCCAGGCGGAGCTGGACGGACGCGGCGAGGTCGGCGTGGTCGCGGGTCCACTCGCCGCCCGGCGGACGCGGTTTGGCCAGCGACGACCAGTCGATCCCGGCCGAGGCGAACCCGCCGTCGCCGGTCGCGCGGACCAGGTCGCGCATCTCGTCCACCAGGGTCGGCCTGCCGTAGGACGCCAGCGCCATCACCTTGTACTCGTCGCTGGACCGCAGGAACCCCAGGTGCTGCGTCAGGTCCTCGTACATGAGTCCGAGGGAGTGGGGGAGCGGCTGGGCGGCGAGCGTGGTCAGCCCGTCCGCGCCGTACCGGCCCGCCAGATGGGAGTGCGACTCGCCGCGGCCGTCCAGGACGAGCACGTCGCCCTCGCCGGGGCGCGGCGCGGCCAGGGCCGCCGAGGCGGCGTGCGCCGCGTGGTGCGGGACGAACCGGACCACGCCCGGGTCGAGCCCGGGCAGCGCGTCCGCCAGCATGTGCGGGGCGTGCTCCGCGTACAGCGTGCGCAGCCGTTCCCACTTGTCCTCGTGCCCCGGCAGCCCCGGTTCGACGAGGCCGGGATCGTAGGAGTAGGCGACCGCGTCCAGGTCGCCCGGCTCCAGGTCGGCCGTCTCCAGGCACCACCGGGCGGACTTCTCCGGGAGCTCCCAGGCGGAGAAGGCGTACGGCCGCTTGCCGTGCTTGCGGCGGCTGAACCGCTCCTCCTCCGCCGCGGCCACCACGCGCCCGTCGACGACGAGCGCGGCCGCGGGATCGTGGAAGACCGCATTGATTCCGAGTACGCGCATTTCGAGGCCCCCCTGAGCCGCGCTTCGGACACTCGACTCCGATCCGGAGTCAGTCGCACACTCGGCGCGCATACCCGGCACCGGGGCGTTAAACGGAAACGAGACGAAGTTTTTGTGGCGGAACCGCGAAAAGCCCCTGTCCTGCGGTGATTACCGTCCGCACATTCCGTTTCGACTGTGGGGCACTGACTTCCACCGACCGTGCTGAAACGCGGGGATCATGGCGGCTCCGGTATGCGGCGGCGCCCGTGCGGGTAGGGGGCGGCCATGCGGTACACGCTCCTGGTCATCACCCGGAATCGCCGGCCGGAGCTCCTGTCGACTCTGGGCCGCCTCCGGGCGCTGCCGGGCCGTCCGCCGATCATCGTGGTGGACAATGCCTCGCGGGACGGCTCGGCCGAGGCCGCGTCCCGGCTGCCGGGCGTGACCGTCGTCCGCGCGCCGCGCAACCTCGGGGCCGTCGCGCGCAACGTCGGCGTGGACCACGTCCGCACCCCGTACGTGGCCTGCTGCGACGACGACACCTGGTGGGCGCCCGAAGCGCCGGAGCGCGCCGCCCGGCTGCTGGACGCGCACCCGCTGCTGGCCGCGGTGACCGGCCGCGTCCTGGTCGGCCCGGACGGCCGGGAGGACCCGATCGTCCCCGAACTGCGCGACTCGCCCGTCCCCGGCCCGTCCTGGCTGCCCGGCCCCGCCCTCGGCTCGTTCCTGGCGGGGGCGACGATGCTGCGCGCCGCCGCCTTCCGCGCGGCGGGCGGCTTCTCGCCGAAGCTCTGGTTCGGCGGCGAGGAGGAGCTCCTGGCCGCCGACCTGATGGCGTCCGGCTGGTGGCTCTGCTACGCCGACGACGTGATCGTCCACCACGAGCCCTCGGTGGTGCGGGACTCCGGGCCGCGCCGCCGCCTGGGCATCCGCAACACCCTCTGGACGACCTGGCTGCGCCGCTCCACGCCGGACGCGCTCCGCCGCACCGGCGCGCTGCTGCGCGGGGTGCCCCGCGACCTCACGACCGTCGGCGCCCTGGCCGAGGCCGCCGCGGGGATCCCGTGGGTGCTGCGGAACCGCGCGCCCGTCCCGCCGTCCGTCGAGGCGCGGCTACGCACCTTGGACGAACCGCAGCGGCGCTCGCCCGCCCGCCGCTACGTGGGCTGAGCCCCGCCATGCGGATCGAGAGGGCCACGGAGCCGAAGGAACGGCGCTGAGCGGCAGGGAGGCTGAGGAACATGGGGGCTGAAAGGTATGGAGGCTGAGCGGGACGGCGCGCCCGGCGGGGTGACCACGGTGGTCGCCACGCGGGACCGTGCCGCCGAACTGGCCCGCAGCCTCCGCCACCACCCGCGCCCGGTGATCGTCGTGGACAACGCCTCCCGGGACGCGACGGCCGAGGTCGCCGGCGCCGCCGGGGCCGAGGTGGTGCGGCTCGACCGCAACCTCGGGGCCGCCGCCCGCAACCTCGGCGCGGAACGGGCCGCGACCCGCTATGTCGCGTTCGCCGACGACGACTCCTGGTGGGCGCCGGGCGCGCTCGCCCGCGCGGCCGCGCTCCTCGACGCGCACCCGCGCGCCGCGCTGCTGGCCGGACGCGTCCTGGTCGGCGAGGACGAGCGCCCGGACCCGGTCAGCGACGCGATGGCCGACTCGCCGCTGGGCCGCCCCCACGACCTTCCCGGCCCCGCCGTCCTGGGGTTCCTGGCCTGCTCGGCCGTCGTCCGCCGGGACGCCTTCCTCGCCGCCGGCGGCTTCTCCGAGACGCTGCACTTCGGCGGCGAGGAGGAGCTTCTGGCCCTCGACCTCGCCGCCGCCGGATGGGGGCTGGCCTACGTGCCGGAGCTGACCGTCCACCACCATCCGTCGTCGCTCGGCCGGGACGCGGGCGCACGCCGCCGCCGCGAGGTCCGCAACCGGCTGCTCACCGCCTGGCTGCGGCGTCCGGCCGCGGCGCTGGTCCGCGAGGTGGCCACCGCGGTCCGCACCCCCGACGGACGGCGCGGAGCCGTGGACGCCGCCCGCGCCCTGCCCGCCGTCCTGCGCG
>NZ_QURH01000760.1 GCF_003428695.1 Actinomadura logoneensis | reverse complement strand
GGTCCGCCGCGGGCGCCGCGGGCGGGCGCCGTCCGGTGGTCGCCGGGCGTCAGCCGCCCGCCGCGGGAGCGGCGAACCCGTACTTACCGAACAACGAACGAGCGGCCGGAGATGTCAGCCATGTGACGAACGCCTCCGCCTGCTTCGCGTGCCCGCCGCGCACCGCCGCCGCCGGATAGGACGCCACGACGTTGAGCGCCGGCGGAACGGGCACGCTCCCGGCCGCCACACCGGCCGATCGCAGGTCGGTGACGTAGACCACGCCCGCGTCCGCCTCCCCGGCCCGGACCCGGTCCAGCACCGCCCGCGCGCTGACCTCCTGCGACGACGTCCGGACGGTCACCCCCGCGCGGGCGAACATCTGCTGCGCGTACCGTCCGACCGGCACGATCGGGCCGCCGGTGACGACCCGCAGCCCGGGCCGGGCCAGGTCGTACGGGGTGCGCAGCCGCTTGGGATTGCCCGGCCGGACGGCGATGGTCAGCGAGTTGCGGGCGACGGCCCGCGGACGTCCCGCCAGCTTCCGGGACACCTCGTCCAGGGCCGTCCGGTCGGCGGTGACCAGCACGTCGCCCGGCTGGTGGTCGCCGACCCGCGCGGCCATCTCCTGGGAGCCGCCGTAGACCGTCCGGACCCGCACGCCCGGCCGCTCCTGCCGGTAGGTCGCGCCCAGCTCGTCCATCACCTCGGTCAGCGAGGAGGCGGCGAGGACGGTCAGCGTCACCGGCCCGGACGAGCCGCCGCAGGCGGCCAGGGACGCGCCGAGGACGACGGCCAGGGAGGGGACGGCGGCGGGCCGCGGCCATCGGCGGAAGTCGGGCATATGCCGTCATCCTAGGCTTGATCGGCCTTCGCTCCGGGGATTCGGGCCGGGCGTGTCAGTGCTCCGGACTAGGGTTCTGCCCAGTGTTCCTGGCGCGCCGGCGCTCCCGGTGGCCAGGGTTCGTGGCGACACCCCGGCTGGAGAGGCCCCCGATGACGTTCGACCTGATGCAGCAGCTCCCCGACGACTGGCGGGTGCGGCTCGAGCCCCTGCTCGACCCGGTCAAGACGGCCGCGCTGGCCGCGTTCGTCGCCGGGGAGTACGAGGAGCAGACGGTCTACCCGCCCCCCGAGGACCTGTTCAACGCCTTCCGGCACTGCCCCTACGACCGGGCGCGCGTGCTCATCCTCGGCCAGGACCCCTACCACGGCCCCGGTCAGGCCCACGGCCTGTCGTTCAGCGTCAAGCCCGGCGTGAAGCTGCCCCCGTCGCTGCGCAACATCTACAAGGAGCTGGCGAGCGACCTCGACGTCCCGGTCGCCGCCCAGGGCGACCTGACGCCGTGGGCCGACCAGGGCGTCCTGCTGCTCAACGCGGTACTGACCGTCCGCGCCGGGGACGCCGGGTCGCACGCGAACAAGGGCTGGGAGGAGTTCACCGACGCGGCCATCCGCGCGCTGAACGAGAAGTCCGAGCGCGTGGTGTTCGTGCTGTGGGGCGCCTACGCCCGCAAGAAGGCCCGCCTGATCACCGGCGAGCGGCACACCGTGATCGAGTCGGCGCACCCGAGCCCGCTGAGCGCCAAGAAGTTCTTCGGCACCAAGCCGTTCAGCGCCGTCAACAAGGCCCTCGCGGACGCGGGCGAGCCCGAGATCGACTGGGACCTCACCTCGGCCTGACCTTCTTCTGAGTGGCCCGGGCGGTCGCTTCCCCCGTCCGGGGGAAGCGGTTCCCCTTCGGGCGGGAGGTGCGGCGGGACGGCCTCCCGCCAGGCTCGGGGCATGACGACGATCGCTCAGCCGGTGCCGTCCGCCCCGCGCGGACGGCACGGCTCACCCGGCGCGCCGCGCCTCGCCATCGCGTACGTGACGTGCGCGGCCTGCGTCCCCTACATCGTGCTGAAGCTGATCTGGCTGTTCGGCGGAAACCTCGGCGTCAACGACCCGGGGGCGATGCACAGCACCAAGACGCAGGTCGCCAACGTGATCACGTTCGCGCTCGACACCACGACCATCCTGATCGTGCTCGCCTTCACCTACGGCTGGGGGCGGCGGCTGCCGTCCTGGCTGGTCGTGGTGCCGATCTGGGTCGGGACGGGACTGCTGGCGCCGCTCACGCTGGCCGTCCCGCTCGGGACGGTCGTGCAGTTCGCCCTGGGGGAGGGCTCGCCCACGTCGGCGCCCGGCGCGAGCATGCTCGACCCCTGGGTCTTCGTCGTGGTGTACGGCGGATTCATCATGCAGGCCGCGGGTCTGACGATCGCCTTCGTCCTCTACGCGAGGGCCCGGTGGCCCGAGGTGTTCGCCCTGCTCGCGCGCGACGTCCCCGCCGGCCCGACCGACGTCATGCGCCGGTTCCTGGTCTGGGCGGCGGCGGTCCCGATGGCCTTCGCCGTGGTCGTGGACCTCTACTGGGCGTTCGGCGGGACCGGCGGCCGGACGGTCGACCTCAGCACCACCCAGCAGGTGGTCCAGTTCGTGCACGGCTCCGTGGCGCTCGCGGGGGCCGCCGGGGCGCTGGCGCTCGTCCAGCGGCGGCGCGGGCGGCTCATCGTCCCGATGACCGCGGCCTGGATCGGCGGCGGCGCGGGCTTCTCCTACGGCCTGTTCACCTGCCTGGTGGCCGCGGACCCGGACACCTCCACCCTGATGGGCCTGGAGGCCCTGGCGAGCATGCTCGGCGGCCTGGTGATCGGCCTGGCCGGCGCGTCCCTGCTCGCGGAACGCGCCGCCGAACGGGCCTCTGGAGCGGGGAGCGGCGCCGAGCGGGCCGCCGGGCGGGGCCGGGACGGTCAGAGCGCGAGTCCGACC
Source organism: Actinomadura logoneensis (assembly GCF_003428695.1). GTDB lineage: Bacteria > Actinomycetota > Actinomycetes > Streptosporangiales > Streptosporangiaceae > Spirillospora > Spirillospora logoneensis. The sequence continues at coordinate 1,054 of NZ_QURH01000760.1, read as the reverse complement.
GCCAGCAGCACGCCGTAGACGATCTGGAGCCGGGCGGTCATGCCCAGGACCGGGATGAGGTCGCGGCCCTTGGCGCCCTGGATGACCCGCTGCGTGGGCGGCACCGAGAACGGCGCGGCCAGCAGCGCGACCAGCGCCCACGGGTGCGGGGCCGCGAGGGCGAGGACGATCATGAACGGGACCGCGCAGCACGCCGCGTACAGGATGCGCGTCCAGGGGCCGCCGAGCACGACCGCGAGGGTCCGCTTGCCGGACTCCTTGTCGGTCGGCAGGTCCCGGAGGTTGTTGACGACCAGCAGCGCGCAGGCCAGCAGCCCGATCGGGACGGCCGCCGCCCACGCCTCCCACGGCAGCGTCTCGGTCTGGACGTACACGGTGCCGACGACCGCCACCAGGCCGAAGAACACGAACACCGAGATCTCGCCGAGCGCCCGGTACCCGTACGGGTTCTTGCCGCCGGTGTAGAACCAGGCCGCGAGGATCGCGAACGCGCCGACCAGCAGCAGCCACCAGGACGTCACGGCCGCGAGCACCAGGCCCGCCACGGCCGCGACCGCGAAGCAGCCGAGCGCGGCGGCGAGCACCTGCCGGGGCGGCGCGACCTTGGATCCGACCAGCCGCAGCGGCCCGACCCGGACCTCGTCGGTGCCGCGCACGCCGTCGCTGTAGTCGTTGGAGTAGTTCACCCCGATCTGGAGGACGAGCGCGACGACGGCGGCGAGCAGGGCACGCCACCAGACGGCGTGTCCCGCGCCGATCGCCACGCCGGTTCCGACGACGACGGGCACGAGCGAGGTGGGCAGGGTGCGGGGCCGGGACCCGGCGACCCATTGGGAGAGCGTGGCCACAGTGATACCGCTAGTTCTCGAGGGTGCAAGGGGACGGTTCTTGATTCTCGCCGATGTCGATCATTGGTCGGGCGCCGCCGTGCCCACGCGTCCGGTGAGCCCCGCTCCGGCGTCCGCGCCGTCCGCATCATCGGCTGCGGGGGCGGCTGCGGGCTCGGCGCGGTCGGCGGCGTCCGCGTCGGCGCGCGACGTCCGGGACGCCCGCG
>NZ_QURH01000765.1 GCF_003428695.1 Actinomadura logoneensis | reverse complement strand
CGCCGACGGCCCGCGTTCGGGCCGCCCGGTGCCGGGCCGCCCGCGTGGCGGCCGAGGTCAGGCCTCGCGGGCGCGCAGGTTGAGGCCGAGCGCCCGGAACTGCTCGACGGGGTGGTGGTAGCCGCGCTCGATGTGGTGCACGCCGCGCAGCATCGACGGCCCCTCGGCGACGGCCGCCGCGAGCACCGCCGAGAACCCGGCGCGGATGTCCGGCATCGTCACGTCGCCGCCGCGCAGCTTGGTCACGCCCCGCACGACCGCCGAGTGCAGCGCCGCCGTGTCGTGGTACCGGCAGGCCGGGCCGCCGAGGCAGGTGTCGTACACCTCGATCTCCGCGCCCATGCTCTGCAGCGCCGGGACGTACGCCAGCCGGTTCTCGTACACCGTCTCGTGCAGCACCGACATGCCGTCCGCCTGGGTGAACAGCACCATCAGCGGGGTCTGCCAGTCGGTCGCGAACCCGGGGTGGGTGTCGGTCTGGACGGCCGCCGGACGCAGCCCGTGCGGCGCCGACGCCATGATCCACTCGTCGGTGATCTCGAACCGGGCGCCCATCCGGTCCAGCGTGGTGATCGCGGTGACCAGCCGGTCCTGCGGGCAGCCGTGCACCCGCACCTCACCGCCGGTGACCAGGCCCGCGACCAGGTACGAGAACGCCTCGATCCGGTCGCCGGCGAGGCGGGTGCGCGCGCCGTTCAGCCGCGGCACGCCCTCCACCACGATCCGCCGGTCGGGCGCGAACGAGATCCGCGCGCCCATCCGCTGCAGGAACAGCGCCAGCTCGATGATCTCCGGTTCGGTCGCCGCGTTCCGGATCACCGTCTTGCCCTGCGCCCGGACGGCCGCCAGCAGCACCGTCTCGGTCGCGCCGACGCTCGGGTACGGCAGCGTGATCCGGGTGCCGACCAGACGGCTCGCGCGGGCGTGGATGCCGTCCTCGGCGATCTCCACCTCCGCGCCGAACGCGCGCAGCGCCTCCACGTGGAAGTCCACGGGCCGGCGGCCGATCGGGTCGCCGCCGACCAGCGGGACGAACGCCTCCCCCGCCAGGTGCAGCAGCGGCCCCAGCATCAGGATCGGGATCCGGTTCAGCCCGGTGAACGCCTTCGGGACGTTCGGCTCGGCGACCGGCCCGGGCACGATCGTGATCTCCCCGTCGGCGCGCTCCACGCGCATCCCGAGGTGCTCCAGCATCGCGCCGGTGATGCCCACCTCGCCGACGTCGGGCGCGTTGGTGATGGTGCTGGGCCCTTCTCCCAGCATCGCCGCGACCATGTGCTTACTGACCGCGTTCTTGGCCCCTCGCACGGTGACGTCGCCGCGCAGCGGCCCGGACGGCTCGATCTCCCACACCTTCTCACTCACCCGTGCAGCCTATGACCGGCCCGCGAGACGTCCAACCCGGCCACCCGGCGCGGGTGGGCTACGGTCGCTCGCATGGATCTCGGACCCCCCACCCTCCGCCCCGTCCGCGAGGACGATCTGCCGTTCCTGGAGTCGTTCTTCACCGACCCGCACACCGCCGGCGAGTACGCCTGGCACGGCTACACCGACACGATGCGCCTGCGCCGCCGCTGGCACGAGGACGGCATGATCAACGACGACCGCAGCGTCCTGCTGGTGGCGGCCGGGGACGACCGCCTCGGCATGGTCGCATGGCACAAGGTGGTCGCCAACCCGTCCACGCACTACTACAACTTCGGCATCGGCCTGCACCCCGACCACCGCGGCCGGGGCGTCGGGACGCAGGCCCAGCGGCTCCTCATCCGCTACCTGTTCGCCTACACCCGGACGCACCGCCTCGAAGCGGACACCGAGCTGGGGAACGTCGCCGAGCAGCGCGCGCTCGAGAAGCTCGGCCTCACGCGCGAGGGGACCATCCGGGGCATCGTCTTCCGCGACGGCGCGTGGCGCGACGGCGTCCGCTACTCCATCCTCCGCACCGATCCCCAGCCCTGACGCGGGCGCCGGCTCACGAACAGCCCTGGAACTCCGGCACCGTGAACGCCAGGTTCGCCAGCCCCGACGTCCCGAACCACTTCCGCAGCAGCCGCGGCGCGGTGCCGTCCTGGTAGAGCCTGGTGATCGCCTTGTTCACCGCCTCGCAGCCGTCCACGTCCCCCTTGCGCAGCCCGACGCCGTACGGCTCCTCGGTGAACGGACGGTTCAGGATCCGCACCGCGCCGCGGCCGCGGGCCGAGAACCCGGCGAGCACCAGGTCGCCCGTCGACACCGCGTCCAGCTCGCCGTCGAGCAGGCCGCGCACGCACGCCGAGTACGACGGCCGCGGCACCAGCACCGCGTCGATCCCGAGTCCGCGCACCACCCTGGACGTCGAGACCGATCCGCTCGCCTCGCACATCCTCCGTCCGGCCAGGTCCCGGACGCCCCCGATCCGCCGCTCCCCGGCGCGGACCATGATGTCCTGGTGCGCCACGTAGTACGGCCCGCCGAACATCACCCGGGTCGACCGCTCGGCCGTGATCGAGTACGACGCGAGCACCAGGTCCACCTTGTGCGCGTTCAGCAGCGCCTCCCGGTTCTCGGACGTGACCGCCGCGTACCGGACGTCCGCGGCCCCGACCCGGTGGGCGATCGCCGCGCCCAGGTCCACCTCGAAGCCGCTGAACCCGCGCCCGCTCGCGTCCGCCATCCCGAGTCCCGGCTGGTCCGCCTTGACCCCGACGACCAGGGTCCGCTTCGTCGCGACCGAACCGCCCGTCGCCGCGTCCGCGGCGCACCCCGCCACCGCCAGCACGAGCCCCGCCGCGACGGCGCCGCCTAGAACAGCTCTCACACCTTACGAATAGGGTCCGCACACGTCCCCGAGATGAACACCATGCGATTTACGTGGGTAGGTGGCAGAAACTCCGTCGCCGCCGGGAACGCGCCGCTACGATCGCCACCACGGACGTTCCGCGACGGGGAGACGAGGTTCCACCATGGCGGCGGAGTGGGCGCCCCAGGGCATCGACACGAGCCGGCCGAGCGTCGCGCGCGTGTACGACGTCGCTCTCGGCGGCAAGGACAACTTCGCGGTCGACCGGGCCGTCGCGCAGCGCCTCCAGGACGGCCTGCCCGAGATCATGAGCATGGCCAGGGTCAACCGCGCCACCCTCGGACGCGCCGTCCGGCTCATGGCCGAACGCGGCGTCCGCCAGTTCCTCGACCTCGGCGCGGGCCTCCCCTCCGCCGACAACACCCACCAGGTCGCGCAGCGCGTCGCCCCGGACTCCCGCGTCGTCTACGTCGACAAGGACCCCATCGTCCTCGCGCACGGCCGCGCCCTGCTCGCCGACGACGACCGCACCGCCGTGATCACCGCGGACCTGCGGGACCCGAAGACCGTCCTCGCGCATCCCGAGGTCACCCGGCTCCTCGACCTCTCCCAGCCGGTCGGCGTCCTGTTCGTCGCGATCCTGCACCACCTGCACGACGACGAGGACCCGAAGGGCGTCCTGGACGACTACATGTCCGCGATGCCGTCCGGGAGCCACCTGTTCGTCTCGCACTTCTGCGACTTCGGCCCGCTCTCCCAGGAGCTCCAGCGTCGCTTCCTGGACCTGCTCGGCACGGGCCGCTTCCGCGCGGCCGAGCAGATCACCGCCTTCTTCGACGGCTACGAACTCCTGCCGCCGGGCGTCGTCCCGAACCCCCTCTGGCATCCGGACGAGCCCCCGCCCGCCGAGCTGTCCCTGGCCCAGCGGATGCACTACGCCGGCATGGCCTACAAGCCCTGACACCCAGAAACCAAGAAAGGCCCCGCCAGTGATGGCGGGGCCTTTCTTATGAGAAAGAAGTATCCCATGGAAAACGAAGTGAGGCCCGCCACAAAGTGG
>NZ_QURH01000757.1 GCF_003428695.1 Actinomadura logoneensis | reverse complement strand
GCCGGTTCGGCCGCACCCAGGGGCCGGGCGGCACCGCCCGGCCACGGAGCCCCGCCCGGCCACGGAGCCCCGCCCGGCCATGCGGCACCGTCCGGCCATGCGGGACCCGGCCATGCGGGACCCGGCTACGCGTCGCGGCCTGGGCACTGGGCCGCGGACGATCCGAACGGCACTCGTGCGGACGACCCCTACCGTCCGTCCGCGTCGCCCCCGCCGCCCGTGCACTCGACGCCCGCGCACTCGGCGCTCGGCGGTGACCCGAACGCGACCCGGTTCGATCCGTCCGTTCTGGGCGGAGACCCCAACGCGACCCGGTTCGACGCGTCCGTGCCGGCCGCCGCCCGGTTCGAGGCGGCGGGGGCGGACGAGACGCGCCTCGACCGCTCGCCCGCCGAGACGGTCGCCGACGACCTGGCGGCCGAGGCGGGCGACGAGGCGGTGCGCAAGGCGTCCTTCCAGGCGGCGCTGGACGACACGCTCGTCTGGGCCCGGCAGCGCTGGAAGATGCTGACCGCGTCGGCGGTGGCGGTGTTCGCCCTGGTGATCGGCGGCATCACGCTGTACGAGTCGTTCACCGACCAGACGTTCGGCGGGGTCAAGGGCGCGGGCGGGACGATCGGCAACGTGATCCGGGGCCAGAACGAGGGGACGCCCCACACGCCGGCGCACCGGCCGTCCCAGCACCCGACCGACGAGCCGACCGCGCCGGGGACGACCGGACCGGGCGACAAGGTGACCGACCAGCCGACCGGCGAGCCCACCGGCGGCCCGACCGGGCAGCCGAGCGAGTCGCCGAGCCCGGACCGCTCGCCCACCCAGCGCCCGACGCAGACGCCGACGCAGGAGCCGTCCTCCGCGCCGACCGGCGGTGGCGGCCAGTCCGCGCCGCCCGCCACCGGCAAGCCGGGCGTCCAGGCTCCGGCGCCGGAGGGCAACCAGTAGGCGCCGCGAGCACGCACGGGTGGTCAGAACGAGAGAAGAACGGGCCGGGCCTCCTGCGGGAGGCCCGGCCCGTCTCATGGCGGCGGGAGGGTCAGTCGCCGAAGACCTGGCGGGTGTAGGGGTTGGCGAACCGGCGGTCCGGGTCGACGCCGTCGCGGACCGCCTGGAAGTCCTTGAAGCGCGGGTAGACGGTCTCCAGGTAGGCGGCGTCGCGGGTGTGCATCTTGCCCCAGTGCGGGCGCCCGCCCATCTCGGTCAGGACGTCCTCGACGCCCCGGAAGTAGGAGTCGTGCTCGTCGCGGTGGTAGACGTGCACGGCGATGAACGCGCTGCGGCGGCCGTAGGCCATCGACAGCCAGGCGTCCTCGGCGGGCAGCATCCGGACCTCGATCGGGAAGCTGATCTTCCAGTCCCTGCGGTCGAACAGGCTCCGCACCTCGCGCAGCGCGTCCACCAGGTGCTCGCGCGGGATCGCGTACTCCTGCTCCTTGAACCGGACGGTCCGGGGGCTGGTGAACACCTTGTAGGACGTGTCGGTGAAGGTGCGCGCGCCGAGCGCCCGCGCCGACACCTGGTTGACCGACGGGGTGAGCGCCGGGGCCGCGTGGGTGACCCGGTTGATCACCTCGAACAGCGAGTTGGACATGAACTCGTCGTCCAGCCAGCCCTTGAACCGCGACAGCGGCCGGGGCGGCCCGTCGACGCGGTTGTTGCGCTTGGTGAGGCAGCCCTCGGTGTGCGGGAACCAGTAGAACTCGAAGTGCTCGTTCGCGGCGTCGAACTCGTCCACGCGGGAGAGGACCTCGTCCCACTTCATCGGCTGCTCCTGCGCCTGCAGCAGGAACGCCGGGACGGTCTTCCAGGTGATGGCGGTCACGATGCCGATGGCGCCGACGCCCGCGCGGGCGGCGTCGAACAGGTCGGGCCGCTCGTCGCGCGAGCAGGTGACCACCGAGCCGTCGGCGAGGACGAGCTCCAGCGCGTGCACCTGGGAGGCGAGGCCGGCGGCGTCGCGTCCGGTGCCGTGCGTGGCGGTCTGCAGGGCCCCCGCGACGGTCTGCTCCTGGATGTCGCCCATGTTGGCGAGGGCCAGGCCGTGCTCGGCCAGCGTCCGGTTGAGCGCGTGCAGGGGCAGGCCGGCCTCGACCGTGACCAGTCCGGTGGAGGTGTCCACCGAGCGGACCTCGGTCAGCCCGGTCGGGCGGAGCAGGACGCCCTCGGCGACGGCGGCTCCGGTGAAGGAGTGGCCGGTGCCGGGCATCCGGACGGTCTGGCCGTCGGCCGCCGCGGCGCGCACGGCGGCGGAGACCTCGTCGGTGCTGGTGGGGGTGGTGACGCGGCGGGGGGTGGCGGTCTGGTTTCCCGCCCAGTTGCGCCACGTCCGGGTGCTCACGGGGGACATGGCCGAACTCTACTGGGGGATCGTTCGTGAGGAAAGTTCACGTTTACTTACGGCCCGGTAGGCGGCCAGGGTGACCAGCGCCGCCACCACCGCCGAGGCCAGCGGCACGCCGAAGGACGCCTCGGCCCCGTAGGCGTCCGCGACCCGTCCGGCCAGGGACGCGCCGGCCGCCGCGCCGATGCTGATCGTCGTCGACACCAGCGCCAGGCCCTCGGTGAGCTGGCCGTCCGGGACCAGCTCCTCCACCAGCCCGAACCCGGGGATGATCGTCGGCGAGATCGCCAGCCCGGCCACGAAGACGACCGGCAGCATCGGCCAGAAGTCGCCGACCAGCAGTGTCGGCGCCAGCAGCACGGCCAGCAGGACGCTGCCGACGAGGAACCTCCGGTCCACCGGAGCCCGCCAGTTCCGGGCGCCGTACCAGAACGCCGAGGTGGCGCTGCCCCCGGCGTAGCAGGCGAGCAGGACCCCGGCGAGCGGCTTGTGCCCCTGCTCCGCCGCGAACGCGACGCCGCTGACGTCGATCGCGCCGAACACGGCCCCGGTGAGCAGGAAGATCAGCGAGAGGATCCGCACCGCCGGGTTCGCGAACACCCCCGCCTTCCCGGAGGCGCCGGGCGCGCGCGGACGCGGCGGCGGCTCCGTCCGGCGCAGCCGCGCGAACGCCAGCCCGCCGACCAGCGTGCAGGACACCGCGACCGCGATCCCCGCCGCCGGATGCACGCCGGTCGCCAGCGAGGTGACCAGGATCGGCCCGGCGACGAAGATCAGCTCGTCCATCACCGACTCGAACGAGTACGCCGTGCCCATCGGGATCGAGGTGTCGCGCAGCGCGTGGGACCACCGGGAGCGCACCCAGGCTCCCAGGGAGACCTGGGTGCACCCGGCGAGCGCGCTCGCGGGGTACAGCGTCCACAACGGAGCCTCGAACACGGCGAGACCGATCAACAGGGCGAAGGCGGCCGTGTTGACCGAGACCAGCGGGACGAGCACCCGCCGCTGCCCGAGCCGGTCGGCGTACCGGGCGCTGACCGGCGCCCCGAGCGCGTAGGCGACCGAGAGGGTCGCGGAGACGGAACCGGCGATGCCGTACGATCCGGTCACCGCGGAGACGAGGAGGACGATCCCGATGCTCACCATGGACATCGCCATGCGCCCCACGAACCCCGCGGTGACGAACGCCTTGGCCCCGGGTACGGCCAGGAGTGCCCGGTAGGGACTGGACAACGTGCTCCTCTGAACCCTCAACCGAATAACTTGATCACGTTACCTGGGCCGTACAACGGTTCTGTCCAGGTAAGCGCCTGTTCGCGACGCCCGTTGGGAATGGTTGTGGTTCCACCTACACCTGAGCCGGACTCCGCCGCCGGACCGTCCTCCGAAGGGGCCCCGGCGACGGCCCACGCACCGGCCTCGAAGGCCGTCTCCCGGCCGGGTTCGGGGCCGGACGCGGGGCCGTCCGCGCCGCCGGGCGCCCGGACCGGGCCGCCGAGG
>NZ_QURH01000759.1 GCF_003428695.1 Actinomadura logoneensis | reverse complement strand
CGCCTGGACCGGCGGCTCCCGCTGCTCGCCGGGCTCGCCGCCCTGGCCGGTGCGGCGGCGGTCCTGCTGGCCGCGCTGCCGGGCGTGCTGGCCGGACGTCCCGTCGAGCACCGGCTCGGCGGGCAGGCCCGCGTCATCGCGATCGCCTTCACCGCCGACCCGCTCGGCACACTGTTCGCGCTGGTCACGACCCTGCTCGGCGCGATCCTGCTGCTGTACACGCTGTCGGAGCTCGGGGGCCTCGGAAAGCGCGAGCTCGGCGGCTACGCCGCGCTGTGCCTGCTGCTGCTCGCCGCGCTGATCGGCACCGCGCTGACCGCCGACCTGTTCAACCTGTTCGTCTGGTTCGAGGTCGCGGCCCTGTCGTCCTACGGCCTGACCGGGTTCTTCCTGGAGCGGCCGATCGCGCTGGAGGCCGCCTTCAAGATCCTCGTGCTGACCACCGTCGCGAGCTTCGGCGTGTTCATCGGGACCGGCCTGCTCTACGCGCGGCACGGCGTCCTCAACCTGGGACTCCTGCACGACGCGGTCGGCGCGGCCACCGGGGTCGCCGACCTCGTCGCGCTGACCCTCCTCGTCGCCGGGTACGCGACCAAGGCGGGTCTGGTCCCGTTCCACACCTGGCTCCCCGACGCGCACACCGCCGCGCCCGGCCCGGTGTCCGCGCTGTTCTCCGGGCTGATGGTGAACCTCGGCGTGATCGTCCTGGCCCGGCTGGCCTACCAGGTGTTCGCGCCGTCCCCCGTGCCGCTGATGGGTCTGCTGATGCTGCTCGGACTCGTCTCGGCGCTGCTGGGGGCCGTCCTCGCCCTCCGGCAGGACGACCTGAAACGGCTGCTCGCCTACGACACGGTCTCCCAGATGGGCGTGATCACCGTCGGACTGGCGACGGCCACGCCCTACGGCGCCGCCGGAGCCGTCTACCACCTGCTCAACCACGCCTTCTTCAAGGCGCTGCTGTTCCTGTGCGCGGGCGCGATCGTCCACCGGACGGGCCTCACCGACCTGTCCGACATGGGCGGGCTGGCCCGGCGGATGCCGGTGATCGCGGGCGCGTTCCTGGTCGGCGTCGCGTCCATCGCGGGCGTGCCGCCGCTGAACGGGTACGCGTCGCTGGCCCTGATCCACCACGGGCTCGAACTGACGCACCAGACCGTCCCGGCCGTCCTGCTGGCGCTCGCGCAGGCCGTCACCATCGCGGCGCTGGCCCGCGCCGCCTGGCTCGCCTTCTTCGGCCGCAGGACCGCGCCGGACGTCCCCGAGCGGCTCCGGCCGGGCATGGTGGTCGGGTTCTCGGCGCTCGCCACCTGCTGCGTCGCGCTCGGCGTCCTGTCCGGTCCCGTCGTCGACCGCGTCATGAGACCGGCAGCGGCGGCCCTCACACGCGGAGATCTTTACGCCGCCGCCGTGCGCGGGCAGCCGGTGCGCATCGCCCCGGCGGACGTCCACCTGACCTATCTCGACCCCGTCACGCTGCTGGTCACGGCGGGCTGCCTGGCCGCCGGGCTGCTGCTGGCACGCCTGAGCGGACGGGTGATCCGGCTCGCGCCGCTGCGCCGGCTCGCCGCCCTGCACGACGGCTCGGTGAACGACTACGCGGCGCTCGCGGCGGCGGGCACGCTCGTGGTCGCCCTCGTCGTCCTGCTCTGACGGAACGGCCGCCGGGTGTTGTTTAGGCCGCCCGAAACGGGAATGGGTCGAGCATGACGCGTTTCGGTTACTTTCTGTCCTCAGAAGAGCACCCGCCGAACGCCCTGGTCGAGCAGGCCGTCATGGCCGAACGGGCCGGGTTCGACTGCCTCTGGATCTCCGACCACTACCACCCCTGGCTGGAGGCCCAGGGGGAGAGCGGCTTCGTCTGGGCCGTGATCGGCGCGATCGCGCAGGCGTGCGACCTGCCCGTCACCACCGCCGTCACCTGCCCGACGGTGCGGATCCACCCCGCCGTGCTGGCGCAGGCCGCCGCCACCGCGCAGATCCTGACCGGCGGGCGCTTCCGGTTCGGCATCGGGTCCGGGGAGGCGCTGAACGAGCACATCCTCGGGGACACCTGGCCGTCCGCCGACGTGCGCCTGGAGATGCTGGAAGAGGCCGTCGAGGTCATCCGCGAGCTGTTCACCGGCCGCCAGGTCAGCCACCGGGGACGGCACTACACCGTCGAGACCGCGCGCCTCTACTCGCTCCCGAACACGCCTCCGCCCCTCTACATCTCCGGGTTCGGGCCGAAGGCGATCGACCTGGCCGCCCGGATCGGCGACGGCTTCATCTCGATCCAGCCGAACAAGGAGCACGTCACGCGGTTCCGCGAGAAGGGCGGGGGTACCAAGCCGACCCAGGCCGGCCTCAAGGCGTGCTGGGGGCCGGACGAGCAGGAGGCCAGGAAGCTGGTGCACAGGCTCTGGCCCAACGACGCGCTGCCCGGCCAGGCGGCCCAGCTCCTGCCGCTGCCCGCGCATTTCGAGGAGCTGACCTCGCTGATCGACGTGGACGACATCACGCATCCGTGCGGCCCCGATCCCGAGGTGCACGTCCAGGCCATCAAGCAATACGTGGACGCCGGTTACGACGAGATCCACATCTCTCAGGTGGGGCCCGACCAGAAGGGCTTCTTCGATTTCTACGAACGCGAAGTGCTTCCTCGCGTACGCGCTCTGTGAGCGACGCCCCACCCGCGACATCCGACGTCCGCTTCGACGAAAGGAGATGACATGCCCAAGGCATGGGGAGACAAGCGCGAGCGCCAGTACGAGCACATCAAGGACTCGGCGAAGAAGCGCGGCGCCTCGACCGGCCGCGCCAAGGAGATGGCGGCGCGCACGGTGAACAAGGAGCGCGCCCAGCACGGCGAGTCGGCGACCGCGAGCAGGTCCTCGACCCACGACATGTCGCCCGGTCGGCGCGGTGGGCAGCGGTCCGGGACCTCCCGCACCAAGGGCAGGACGAAGGAGCAGCTGTACCACGAGGCCAAGCGGCGCAACATCAAGGGCCGTTCCTCCATGACGAAGGCCGAACTGCAGAAGGCGCTCAGCGGGCGCTAGCCCCCGGCACGCGCAAAAAACCGAAGACGGAAGCGAAGACGGCCGGACGCGGATGCCGCGTCCGGCCGTCTTCCTGCGTCCTCCGTCTTCTCGCTCCTCTGTGTTTTACGTCATGCCGGGCTTTGCGGACGGCCCGTAGGACGGGCTTTGTGCGCCGTTTACGGTGATCTCGAGTTTGGATGCCTCCAGTTGGGTATCTCGCACCACCACGGCGAACGGTAAAACCGTTGATTCGTCAGAGAGGGTGCAAAGTAATGGCTTCGGCTTCCGGTAAGGACACGGCGACGCGGGCCGGAGCGTCCGCGAAGCGGACCGCGTCCGCCGCCAAGAAGCGCACGTCCGCGGCGAAGGACGACACGGGACGGAAGGTCTCGAAGTCGTCGGGCAAGGCCGCCGCGGCCGCGAAGAGCAACGCCAAGTCCGCCAAGGACGCCAGGAACGCCAGGAACGTCAAGGACGCGAAGGGCGTGAAGAGCATCAAGAACGTCAAGGACGTCAAGGACGCCAAGGGCGTCAGGAGTGCCGGGAAGGCCGCCGGAGCGGTCAGGGGCGGCGCCGCCGCGGTCGCGGGCAGCGCGGCCGGATCGGCGAAGAACGCCGCCGGGTCCGCGGCGCACGCGACCGGGACCGTCGGCCGCGGCGTCAAGAAGGGCGTCGGCACGGCCGCGCACCAGCTCACGGTGCTGCCCTCGCTGGCCGTCCGGCTCGCGCACCTGCCGAACTTCAAGCGGGTCGCGGGCGCGGCCGGCGCCGTCACCGCCGGTGTGGTGTCGGTCG
>NZ_QURH01000758.1 GCF_003428695.1 Actinomadura logoneensis | reverse complement strand
GACGTCCGGGCGCGTGCCCGCTCCCCGGCGGCCGGCCGGGGACCGCCGCCGTCCGCGGCGGTTGCGGCGGTCACGGGGTTCTCCGCACACTTGACGCACCGGCCGGGAGTCCGCCCGGCCCCTCGCACCCGCTGGAGGTGTGATGCCCTGCTTCCGCTGCGGGGCGCGGCAGACCGATCCCGTGCGAGGCTCCAGCCCCTGGCGGCGCGGGGTCCTCGCCGACCACCAGGTCCTGGTCTGCCCGGCCTGCCAGCGCGTGGACGGGTGGGCCGACGCCCTCGACCACTGCGCGTCCTGCGGCTCGGCCGCGCTCGTCTGCCGCCTCGGGGACGTGGAGTGCCGCGACTGCGGCCACACCCGGGAGGCCGTCCGGGACGAGGCGACCCGGACGGCCGGGGGCGTGCCCGCCGCGGCGGCCTCGGGGGGCGACCTCTCCACGGAGGTCGCCGCTGCCCTGGATCGCGTCCTCGGCCGCCCGCTGACCTAGGGGTGCCTCGAAGCCACCCGCCCTACGGCGCGACGCCCGGCCGCGCGCCTCGCGGGGTCAGGGGTCAGGGGGAGGTCGTGGAGAGGACGCGGAAGGTCAGGCCCGCCTTGACGAGGCGGTCGATGAGCGCGTCGCCCATGGCCTGCGCCGTCGTGAGCTGGCCCGCGACGTCCGGGAGGTCGTCCTGCGCGAGGCACAGGGCCGACTCGGCGAGCATCTTGGAGGTCTCGCCGTAGCCCGGATCGCCGCCCGCCACCTCGGTCACCACGCGCTCGCCGCCGCCCTCGCCGACGAAGGTGAGCGAGAACCAGTGCCCGGCGCGCCGCTCGGCGGACGGCCCCTCGCCGGGCGTGCCGAGCTTCAGCAGCAGCGAGCGGGTCGGCGGCAACTGCGCGGCGGCGAGCACGCCCACGGTGCCGAGGGCGAGCCCGACGGCGCTCGGCAGCCGCTTCACCGCCAGGAAGTGGCCGAAGGTGAAGTCCGGGCCGTAGCGGTCGAGCGCCGCGGCCGAGCGGGCGACGATCTGCGAGTCGATGACCGGCAGGGGCAGCGTCCAGCCGGCGCGGGCGCGGGGAACGGGGCCGCGCGCGACCCGCACCCGGCGACCGTCCGCGGGGGCGGGCTCGACGCGCCGCCGCTCCCGCTCGGCGCGGACCATGCCCGGCACGTCCGCGAAGATGCCGACCGACGAGTGCAGTGTCCCGCCCGAGAACATGCCGTTGACCCGCAGGAACGCCTCGACGCGCAGCGGGACGCCCTCCGGCAGTTGCTGGACGGTGAAGTACGTGCCGAGGTCGGACGGGATGGAGTCGAAACCGCAGGCGTGCACGATTCGCGCCCCGGACCGGACGGCCTGCTCGTGGTGCTCGACGTACATCCGGTCGACGAAGGTCGGCTCGCCGGTGAGGTCGACGTAGTCGGTGCCGAGCCGGGCGCAGGCGGCGACGAGGGGTTCGCCGAGCCGGACGTACGGGCCGACGGTGGAGACCACCACCCGGGCGGCCCCGGCGACGCGCTCGATCGAGGCGGCGTCGGAGGTGTCGGCGCGCAGAAGCGGCAGCTCGGCGAGCGTGGGGTCGATCGCGGCGAGCCGGTCGCGGACGGCCTCCAGCTTCCGCGGGTCGCGTCCGGCGAGCGCCCAGCGGAGGCCGGGTTCGGCCTTCGCGGCGAGGTACTCGGCGGTCAGGCCGCCGGTGAACCCGGTGGCGCCGAACAGCACGATGTCGTAGGGACGGCCGGTCCCGGCTGTGGTCATGGCTGAGCCTCCTCCACGGGTACGGACCCGATTGTGTCGGACGCGGTGATCCGGCGCGCGGCCGGGAGCCCCCTTGAAAGCGGCCCGGAGCCCGCGAGAAAGGGACGTGTCGGGCCTGTCCTTGCGATCATCGCCCAAACCGCCGTCCCGACTTCTGTGACCGGTGATACGAAAGTTCCGCGCGGGGGGATTGATCCGAGCGGAAGCTCCTCATCCCCCTGGAGGTGGGCCCATGCGGGCTCGGCTCGCCGGCGCGCTGTGCGCCGTACTGCTCGTGGTGACCGGGACGACCGCGGCCGGGGTGTCCGGCCACGGCCGGCTCCGGTTCGCCGTCACCCTCTCGCCGTCCGTCGCCAAGGCCGCGGTGGACGGACGCGCCTACGTGATCGTCTCCCGGAAGGGGGACTCCGAGCCCCGCGACCAGACCGACATCACCGGCGGCGTCCCCTTCTGGGGCCGGAACGCCGACGGCGTGCGGCCGGGCGGGAGCGTCGTCCTGGACGCGGGCGCCGGGACGTACGGCTACCCGCTCAGGAGCATCGCGTCGCTGCCCGCCGGGCGGTACTCGGTGCAGGCGTTCTTCAACACCTACGACACGTTCCGGCGCGGCGACGGCTCCACGGTGAAGATGCACATGCCCTGCGGGGACGGCATGAACCTGTTCGCGTCCCCCGGAAACTTCTCCAGCACCCCGCGCCGGGTGGACATCGACCCCGCGCACGGCGGGACGGTCCAGCTGACCCTGGACCGGCTGATCGCGCCGTCCCAGCCGGTTCCGCCGGGCGGCACCTGCCAGCAGGGCAACCCGGCCGACACCGCGCACGTGAAGCACGTCAAGATCCAGAGCCCGTCGCTGTCGGCGTTCTGGGGACGGCCCATCTACATCGGCGCGAACATCCTGCTCCCGGCCGGATACGACCCGGACGGGACCGTCCGGTACCCGGTCGAGTACCACTTCGGGCACTTCACGACGAACGCCCCGCGCGGTTTCCGGGAGGACGGCGGCAACGCGTTCTCCAAGTGGTGGCTGTCGGACGCGGCGCCGCGCTTCATCGTCGTCGAACTCCGCGAGGAGAACCCGTTCTACGACACGTCCTACGCCGTGGACACGCCGAACCTCGGGCCCTACGGGCAGGCGACCACGCGCGAGCTGATCCCGGCGATCGACGCGCGGTTCCACACCATCGCCGAGCCGTACGGGCGCGTCACCAGCGGCGGCTCGACCGGCGGGTGGATGGCCCTTGCCGGCCAGATCTTCTATCCGGACGTCTACGGCGGCGCGTTCGCCGGCTACCCCGACCCGGTGGACCTGCGCCGCGAGCAGATCGTCAACGTGTACGGCGACGGGAACGCCTACGAGACCGTCCGCGAATGGGACCGGACGCCGCGTCCGGACAGCCGGAACGTCGCGGGTGACACGAACTACGTCAACGCGCAGGAGAACCTGTGGGAGCTGGCCCGCGGCGACAGGGACCGCTCGGGCGGTTCCTGGGCCATGTGGGAGGCCCTGTTCAGCCCCCGGGGCCGGGACGGCTATCCGGCCCTGGCCTGGGACAAGGCGTCCGGGACGATCGACCACGCGGTGACGGCCGGGTGGAGGGCGATGGACCTGTCCGCGAAGGTCGCCGCCGAATGGCCGACGCTCGGCCCCAAGCTCCAGGGAAAGGTCTTCGTGTACGTCGGGGACACCGACACCTACTTCCTGAACACCGCCGTGGAGCTGTTCCAGCAGCGGACCGACGCCCTGACCAGCCCGCAGTCCGGCTTCACCTTCGTTTACGGCCGGGCCAAGCAGCACGGTTGGTCGCCCTACACGGCGCAGGAGTGGTTCCAGATCTACGCCGACTACATCGCCCGCCACGCGCCCGAGGGCACCGACGTCTCCGCCTGGCGCGGTCCGCGCGTCGCGCCGCGACTGAGGCTCTCGGGAGGGGAGATCGTCCCGCCGGAGAAGCACGTCGGCCTGCCACGATGACCGTTCCATGAGCTGATCGGCGTCCGCGGCCGGATCGCGCCGCCCTCCCCGGCGCCGGACGGGCCGTTCCCTCGGCCCGTCCGG
>NZ_QURH01000755.1 GCF_003428695.1 Actinomadura logoneensis | reverse complement strand
GCCGGGGCCGGGCCCGCGTCAGCGTCCGCCGGGCCGCCGTCCACCGTGCCGCTCGGCGCGTCGGCGGCCGGGGCGTCCGCGGCGCCTTCGGTGACGTTCACGCCCCGGCGGTTCACGCCCGGCGAGAACGTCACGGTGCTGATCAGGGGATGCGCGGACGAGCCGTCCCTCGCGGGCCAGAACGAGGCGTTCGTCCAGGGCGACCCGGGGCACTTCGACCGGTCGGACGGCGGGGTCTGGTCGGGCATCGCCTCGACGAAGCCGGGGCTCAAGCCGGGCAACTCCTACATCACCAAGTTCCGCTGCACGACCGCGGGCGGTCCGCGCACGCTCACGCTGTTCGTGACCGTCCCGGAGAAGAGCGTCCCCGCGCCCCCGCCGCCGGCCTCGCCGCCCGGCGACGGGCACGGCGGAGGCGGCGGCTTCCGCTTCGGGTTCGACGACGTGGACCTGTCCACGCGGACGGTCCGGCCCGGCGGGCGGCTGGGCATGAAGGTGCACTGCCCGGCCGAGGTGAGCGCGACCTCGTCGTCGTTCGTCGCGGACCCGCGGTTCACCGAGACCGACAAGGACACCTGGGAGGCCACCGGAACGTTCGAGCGGACGCTGCCCTCGGTCGTCCGCGTGCGGATCTCCTGCGCCGGGCACGGGCACGTCGTGTTCACGACCCGTCCGGGCCGGGACGAGGTGTCCCCTGGTCCGACGATCCCCCGGGGCGCGCCGGAGACCGGTGACGGCAGCACCGCCGCCGGAGCCCACGCGGACGGCGCCGCCCGTGCCGCAACCACCAGTGCCGCAGCCGACCGGGGGCCGCTGCTCGGCACGGGCGCGGTCGCCGTCACCCTCGCCGGCGCCGGTCTCGTCCTCCGCCGCCGCGCCGCGAAGGGACGGCCCTGACCGCCCCGCGCCGCGAAGGGACGGCCCTCATCGCCCCGCGCCGCTCCCCCGTCCTGCTCGCGGCGGCCGGAGCGGTGCTGGTCGTGGCCGTGCTCGCGGGCGGGTGCGGCAGTGACGGCCCCTACGCGGACGGACCGACCGATCCGGGGGCGCGGCGGTCCACCGGCACCGCCGGGCCGGTGCGGTACGCGACGTCCGCGCTGCCGCGCTCGGAGCCCGTGACGATCCGGATCCCGAAGCTGGGCGTGACCGCGCCGGTCACCGCGCTCGGGCTCAGACCGGACGGCACCATCGAGGTCCCCCCGCTGGACCGTCCGAACCTCGCCGGATGGTGGAAGGGCGGTCCCACGCCCGGCGAGCGCGGGCCGTCGGTGATCCTCGGGCATGTGGACGCGCGCGGCCAAGCCGCCGTCTTCGCCCGGCTGAAGGACCTGCGGCCGGGCGACCGGGTCGAGGTCCTCCGGCGGGACGGGCGGACCGCCGCGTTCGCGGTCCAGCGTGTCGAGCAGGTCGCCAAGGCCGCCTTCCCCGGTGAGAAGGTCTACGCCGAGGACCTGGACCACGCGGCCCTGCGCCTGGTGACCTGCGGCGGCGACTTCGACCGGGGCACCGGCCACTACGTCGACAACGTCATCGCGTACACGCGCCTGGTCCGGAGCTGAACCTTCCGCCCTTGTCGCTCGTTCTCCCGACATCAGGGACGGGTGCCCCACCGGCAACCCCCCTCTGCCCCGGTGGCCCGGGTGTGCCCGGTGCGGCCGGGTACGCACGACCACCGCACGACGTCCGCCGCCCCCCGGGACGGGAGGGGGCGGGGCGACCACAGGAGGTGACCGGGTGAGGGCGATCAGCGTCCAGCAGCCGTGGGCGTTCGCGATGGTGCGGGCGGGCAACGGCGTGTTCAACCAGGGGTCGCCCACGGCGTACCGCGGCCCGGTGCTCGTGTACGCCTCGCTGCGCGTGGACCTCGGCGCGTGCGACTCGCCGCTGATCCTCGCCGCGGGCTGGGACCCGGCCGACCCGCTGGCGACGGTCGGCGCGGTGGTCGCGGTCGCCGCGATCGAGGACGTCTGCTCGGACGCGGTCCTGGACGGCGCGTGCGACTGCGGTCCATGGGCCGAACCCGAGGCCCACCACTGGCGGCTGGCGGACGTGACGCCGCTGCCGCGTCCGGTGGTGGCGCTCGGCAAGGTCGGCCTGTGGGAGCCGTCGGCGACGCTGGTCGGCGAGGTCAGGGCGATGCTCGCCTCGGCGGCGTCCAGGACGGGCTGACCTCCGTCCACGGTCACCCTGTGAGCCGCCCGGCCGCTGTGCGGCCTGTGGTCGGCCGTCCGTGGCCGATAGCCGGTGGTCGGCCGTCCGGGGCCGGCGGTCGGTGGCCGGGTCAGGCTTCGGCGGCTTCGCGGAGGCGGGCGAGTTCGGCGGCGATGCGGTCCAGCGGCCAGCTCGCGTTCAGGCCGCTCGGGTTGGGCAGCACCCAGACCCGGGCGGGGCCGAGCGTGTCGTCCTGGAGGCCGATCTGGGCCTTGGGGTGGCCGAACGCGGTGCGGTAGGCCGTGACGCCCTGGACGGCGAGGAAGCGCGGACGGCGGCGCTCGACCAGTTCGGCGAGGCGGCGTCCGCCCTCCCGCAGTTCCTCCGGGGTCAGCTCGTCGGCGCGGGCGGTGGTGCGGTGCGCGAGGTTGGTGATGCCGAGCCCGAGCGCGCCCAGTTCGTCCTGCTCGGAGGGGTGGAGCAGGCGCGGGGTGAAGCCGGAGCGGTACAGGGCGGGCCAGAACCGGTTGCCCGGACGGGCGAAGTGGTGGCCGGTCGCGCCCGAGTAGAGGCCGGGGTTGATGCCGGTGAACAGCACCCGCAGCGGGACGTCCTCGGGCGGCAGGACGTCCGGGAGCACACGGTCGCGGGCGGCCTCCAGGTCGGCCTTGGTCGGTCGGGAGGCGGGGCGGGAGGTGGACGGCATCAGATCAGGTTACGCACGATCAGGACGGTCGCGGACACGCCGACGAGCCCCAGCACGGCCAGCCGCGTCCGGCCGCCGTCCAGGTAGCGGCGCAGCGGCCCGGCGGCGAGGAACCCGGCGGCCACGAACGGGGTGAGCGCGAGCCCGGCGACGAGCTGCCGCTGCGGGAACTGGTCCAGCGCGGCGAGGGTGAGCACCGAGATCAGCGTCCCGAGGGTGAAGAAGATCGCGAGGGTGGCGCGCACCCTGGGGCCGCTCTCGCGCTGGTAGAGCAGCGCGATGGGCGGGCCGCCGATGGCGGTCGCGGTGCCGCCGAGCCCGGCGAACATCCCGGCGGCGGCGAGCGTCGTCCGGTTGCGCGGGACCGTCCCGGAGTAGGCGCTGACGGCGAGTGCCACCAGCACCAGGCCGCCCGCCGCCAGGCTCATGCCCCGTGCCGACAGCACCGTGACGACCCACACCCCGAGCGGCGTCCCGGCGAGGCGCCCCGCGAACGCCCAGCCGAGCCCGCCGAGGTCCGCGTGCCGCACCTCGCGGACGAGCGTGAACATCGGCGTCACCGTGGCCGCGATGAGCAGCGCGCCGGGCATCAGGTCCGGGAACAGCAGCGCGACGACGGGCGTCGCGACCACGCCGACCCCGAACCCGATGCTGCTCTGCACGAGGGCGCCGACAAGGACCGCCAGGCCGCCGACGAGCAGGAACGTGGTGGACGGAAGCACGACCCGGCACGTTACCGGGAACGCGGTCCGCCCGGCCATCCGGTATTCGGCTGACCGGAACGGCCACCACGTCGCCATCTCCGGCCCCCGCGCGGCGGCTGCACGGGCCTGCACCGGACGGCGGTGCCCAGGCAGGCGCACCCGCACCGCGGGGCGCGGACGCCCGGGTCCGGTGGGCGGTCACGCGGACGCCCGGGCCGTCGGCGGC
>NZ_QURH01000753.1 GCF_003428695.1 Actinomadura logoneensis | reverse complement strand
GGCGCGTCGCGGCGGCGACGCGCCGGAGCCGCCCCGCCCTCACCCGTGGGCGGGTGGCGGGGTCTCGTCGGTGTAACCGAAGTTCAGCACCGACATGTAATCCATGAAGCCGGATCCGGCGCTGGTCGTCTCCAGCGGCGCTCCGGTGTTCGGGTCGATGACGAGGCGGTAGGCGCCCGTCCCGACGCCCTCCGCGTCGTCGCCCTGCCGCGTCAGGGCCTGCCCGCGGCGTCCCCTCAGGTCGGTGACCGTCCCGAGCGAGCGCACGTCCGGGAGGTCGGCGAGAACGCGGTAGGCGGCCGCCCGGACCGCGGGCCGCACCGGCCCGATCGGCATGACCTGAGGTACTGGGACGCGGCCCAGAGCTGCGCGGAGTCGCCCTCGACCGGCCCGTTCAGCCCGCCCGAACGCGT
The DNA here is from genome assembly GCF_003428695.1 of Actinomadura logoneensis. Lineage (GTDB taxonomy): Bacteria > Actinomycetota > Actinomycetes > Streptosporangiales > Streptosporangiaceae > Spirillospora > Spirillospora logoneensis. The sequence goes on along the minus strand of NZ_QURH01000753.1, from coordinate 3,365 downwards.
CCAGGCCGGCAGTTGCCGCCGCAGGGCCGCCGGGTCATCCGAGAGCCCCGCGACGTCGAGTCCGGCAGGAGGACCACCGGCCATGCCGGGGGCCGGGTTCAGCGGCGCGCTGGAGACGGGACCGGGACGCATGCTGTCCCCCTCGCACCTCTGGCCGGCCGGGTCCGGCGCTGTGGCGTCCCGGGGGCTCTCCACCGCACCGGAGGGCTGGACGAGCCTCGGTACGGGGCCCTTGGGGCTCACCACCGGACCGGGGTCCCCGGCGCGCCCGCCGTTCACGCAGTCCACGCCCTGGGCCGTCGCCGGGCCGCCAGCGGCGCGCCACGCGGCGGCGTCCGCGGGGGACAGGGGCCGGGCTCCGGGCTCCCGGTGGACGGACCGGCCGAGGACGCCCGGCGCCGCGGCGTACCAGTACTCGTCGACGCTCCGGGTCACGATCTTGTACGGGTGGTCCTTCGACCCGACGACGGACCGCCCGCCCTGCTCGACGGTGACCCGGAAGTAGCGGCCCGCCGCCGGAGCGCTCGCGGTCCTGGCGGCGGCGACGAGCAGGACACGGCGCGCCTGCCGGTCGGATGGGCGATCTCCTCGTAACCGAGCCCGGCCGGCGCGGAGAGGAACACCACGTCCCGCTCGCCCGAGGAGAGGCCGCGCACGGCCCGCACCAGGTCCGGGCGGAGCGTCTCGGCGGCGACCCGCGCGGTCACCCGCTCCTCGTGGCCGGCGACGGAGACCTCCGCGCCGACCCTGCCCATCGCCCTCAGCCGCCGCTGCTCGGCCCGCCGGTGCTGGGCCACCAGGTTGGTGGCGATCCCGTACAGCCAGGGCCGGACCGCCGTGCCGCGGGACGGGTCGAAGTCGGCGCGGCGGCGGAAGGCGACGAGGAACGTGTCGGCGGCGAGGTCGTCGGCGGCCTCGCTCCCCAGCCGCGCCGCGAGGTAGCGGTGGATGTCGTCGAAGTACCGGTCGTAGACCAGCGCGAACCTCTCGGGCTCGCGCAGGGACGAGGCGACGAGCTCGGTGTCGCCCGTCACCTCGTCCTCCTGTGGTGGAGCTGTCATCGACGTCCTTTCGGGTCGCGGTCACCCTGTTGTTGGCCGACGACCCGGTCTTCTTCGCGCCGGGGACGGAAAAGCCCGTAGGCCCGTGCCGCCGGAGCCGGCGGCACGGCCTACGGGCGGGCACGCCTACGGGCGGGCACGGCCCGGTTCGTCCCGCGGGGGCGGGCTACTGGTACATCTGGCCGCAGACCGCGATGCGGGCGAGGTCGGCCCACGACATGTCGGTGATGTCCCGGACGTACGAGCGGGGCGCGGCGGTGCCGACGGCGTCGGGGAGGGGGATGCGGGCGCCGTCGGCGGCGTCCCAGCCGCCGACGCTGCCCGCGACGGCGCACTCCAGGTAGGTCGCCGGGTCGAAGTTGTACCAGCGGGCCGGGGTGGCGCGGCGGCCCGAGCCGGGCGGACGGGGCGCCTCGACGCCGAACCGGGCGCGCGGTCCCGGCGGCCGTTCGGCGAAGTCCTCCAGGTCGGCGAGCTGGGACAGCAGGACGCGCTCCCAGTCGGCGTGGTCGGCCGGCTCGTCCCCGGCCAGCGACAGGTCCCTGGTGCGCCACGCGGGGTCGAACGGCGGCGGCGGGCAGAGCGTGGCGGCGGTGAACATGGCGGCCACGTCGTCCGGCTCGACGCCGGACCGGTCGCGCAGCGGGCCGCTCACCCTCCACAGCGCCCGCAGGAACGCCGACAGCGACCACGACGCCGACCGCGCCTCCTGCCCGAGCTGCAGGAAGTGCAGGTAGAGCTCACGGTTGGTGCTCAGCGCCGGCCCCTTGGGCCCGGCGACCCAGTAGTGCTGCTTGTGCGGGACGCCGCTCTCCAGGACCAGGGCCCGGGCGAGCGCCGAGACCCGGGAGTCGAAGCTCGCCACCAGGTACTCGTTGCCGACGTCGTCCTGGCGCATGACGTCCCACATGTCCATCCGGGTCCTCCACGCTCGGTCTCACCACTCCCGCGTTCCCGCGCAAAGTGTCCCATCAGGGGGTCTTGCCGCCAGTGGCCGCGGCGTCACTTTCCGGCCTCGGTTCCCCGGGCCCGTCCCGGGGAACCGGCCGGTCAGGGGGTCACGACCTGGCCCGGTGGACGACCTGGAGCTCGGTGAAGCCGTGCAGGCCCCACGGCCCGTTCTCCACGCCGACGCCGCTCCACTTGAAGCCGCCGAACGGCTGGTGCGGGGCGAGCGCCAGGTGCGTGTTCACCCAGGCCGTGCCGCACTCCAGGCGTCCGGCGACCTCGGCGGCGCGGTCCGCGTCGCCGCCCCACACCGAGCCGGACAGGCCGAAGTGGGTGCCGTTGGCGCGCGCGACCGCCTCGTCCAGGTCGCGGTAGGCGACCACGGGCAGCGCCGGGCCGAACTGCTCCTCGTCCACGATCCGGGTGCCGTCCTCGGCGCCCGCCAGGACCGTCGGCTCGAAGAAGTACCCGGGACGGTCCATCGCGCGCCCGCCCGCGGCGGCCTTCGCGCCGCCCGCGATCGCGTCGGCGACCAGCTCCGACACGCGCTCGAACTGCGGCCTGTTGTTGATCGGGCCGTACTCCACGCCCTCGGCCGTCCCGTCGCCGACCTTCGCCGCGCGCGCCCGCGCCGCCAGCGCCTCCACGACGTCGTCGTAGATCGACTCGGGCGCGTACACCCGCTTGACCGCGGAGCAGACCTGCCCGTTGTTCATGAACGCCGCGCCGAACAGCCTGTCGGCGACGGCCTCCGGGTCCACGTCGTCCAGCAGGATCGCCGGGTCGTTGCCGCCGAGCTCCAGCGTGACGCGCTTGAGGTCGGGCGCGGCGGCGGCTGCGACGCGCTTGCCGGTCGCCACCGACCCGGTGAAGCTGATCTTGCGCGGGACGGGGTGGGCGGTCATCCACGCGCCGAGCTCGTCGCCGCCGCTCACCACGTTCAGCACGCCCGGCGGCAGGACGCCGCGCAGCGCCTCGCCGAGCAGCAGGCTCGACAGCGGCGTGTAGGGGGACGGCTTGAGCACCACGGTGTTGCCCGCCAGCAGCGCCGGGCCGAGCTTCCACGCGGCCAGCAGCAGCGGGTAGTTCCACGGCGTGATCGCGGCGACGACGCCCAGCGGCCGGCGCACCACCTCGACGAACGCGGCCGCGTCGTCCTGGATGACCTCGCGCGGCAGCTCCAGGCCGGCGAAGTACTTCAGCCAGACGCCGGCGCCGACCGCCTCCAGCGCGGCGTCCCGGAGCGGCTTGCCCTGTTCGAGCGTGATGACCCGGCCGATCTCCTCCGAGCGGGTGAACAGCACGTCCGCCGCCGCGCGCAGCGCCTCGCGCCGCGCCTGCTCGTCGGCCCGCCAG
>NZ_QURH01000756.1 GCF_003428695.1 Actinomadura logoneensis | reverse complement strand
GGCGGCCCGGGCGCGTCCCCGCCCGTCGCGGCGGCGCAGCGTCCGCGCGAGGTCGGCGTCGGCCACGCCCTGGGCCACACCGCCCGCCTCGCTCCGGTCGAGCCAGTCGGCCAGTTCGGCGGCGTACGCGCGCACCCGGCCCTCGGACGTGTCGGACAGCGGGTAGACGCGGACCGGGACGTCCTCGCGCACGACCTCGGCGGCCGGGGCCTCCTCCAGGATGACGTGCGCGTTCGTCCCGCCGAACCCGAAGCCCGAGACGCCCGCGCGGCGGGGGCGCCCGTGCGCCGGCCACGGCGTCGGCTCAGCGACGACCGCGAGCCGCAGGTCGTCGAACGGGATGTGCGGGTTCGGCTCCGTGAAGTGGTTCGACGGCGGGATCACGCCGTGGTGCAGCGCGAGGACGGTCTTGACCAGCCCCGCGACCCCGGCCGCCGCCTCCAGGTGCCCGAGGTTCGACTTCACCGAGCCGAGCAGCAGCGGGCTCCCGGCGTCCCGGCCCGCGCCCAGCACCTCGCCGAGCGCCCGCGCCTCGATCGGGTCGCCGAGGAAGGTGCCGGTGCCGTGCGCCTCGACGTAGTCCACCTCGCGGGTGTCGATCCCGGCGGCGGCGTACACGTCGCGCAGCAGCGCCTTCTGCGCCTCGGAGTTCGGCGCGACCAGGCCGTTGGAGCGGCCGTCGGAGTTCACGCCGGAGCCGCGGATGACCGCGAGCACCCGGTCGCCGTCCCGCCGCGCGTCGGAGAGCCGCTTCAGCACGACCGCGCCGCAGCCCTCCGCGCGGACCATGCCGTCCGCGCTCGCGTCGAACGGCTTGCAGTGCCCGTCGGCGGCCGTCCCGCCCGCGAGGTCGAAGGTCATGGTGACGGTCGGCGACAGCAGCACGTTCACGCCGGACGCGAGCGCCACGTCCGCCTCGCCGCCGCGCAGCGCCTGGACGGCCAGGTGCGTGGAGACCAGCGACGACGAGCACGCGGTGTCCACGATCATCGACGGGCCGCGCAGGTCCAGCAGGTAGGAGAGGCGCCCGGCGATCACGCTCAGCGCCGCGCCGGTCGCGGTGAACGGCTCCAGCGCCGCCAGGTCGGACGCGGTGAACGCGGCGTACTCGGGCGCGGAGACGCCGACGAACACGCCCGTCCGGGTGCCGCGCAGCGCGGCGGGCGCGAGGCCCGCGTGCTCGAACGCCTCCCAGGCGACCTCCAGGACGAGCCGCTGCTGCGGGTCCATGACGGCGGCCTCGCGCGGCGAGATCCCGAAGAACTCCGCGTCGAACCCGGCGACGTCGGCGAGGAAGCCGCCGAGCCGGGTGGTGCGCGCGAGCAGGTCGCCGACCTCGGGCGATCCGTCGTCGAACGGGTCCCAGCGGCCGTCCGGGACCTCGCGGACGGCGTCGCCCCGGTCGAGCAGGAAGCGCCAGAAGTCGTCCGGTCCGGTGAGGTCGCGCGCGCCGCCCGGCATCCGCAGGCCGACGCCGACGACGGCGATCGGCTCGTCCGCGCGCGCGTCGGCGACGGGCGCGGGCGCGGACGCGGACGCCGCCACCGGGGCGGACGGGGTGAGGTCCGCGCCGCTCGCCAGGGCGGCGGACAGCCGGTTGATGGTGGGGTGCTCCCAGACCAGCGTCGCGGGCAGCGCGCGGCCGAGCAGCTGCTCCAGCTCGCCGGCGACGGCGACGGCGTCCCGGGACGCGAGCCCGAACTCCTCCAGGGGACGGTCGGGATCGACCTCGGCGGGCTCGACCCGGGACCGGTGCGCGATCTGCTCGACCAGGTACCGGCGGATCGCGTCCTCGCCGATGCCCTCACGTGAGTGCATGTGCGGGGTCCCCCAATGACGCGGGTTCGTCGTGCGGCTCGGAAGGAGGTCCACGATGTCCTACTTTGACCGCCTCACGATGCGCACACAGGCCACTTTTCTCAGGTGTCACTTGTCACGCCGATGACAAGACCCCCGGGCGGGCGACGGCGGGACCCCCTGGCAGGAGGTGGGGCCTGATGGGATAGTTGGGCACCATAACCACTCACGCGCACAGGGGGAAGCGGCGAGCCACGTGACCCGAGGACGATACCGGTGGGCACTGCTCGTCGTGGCCGTGAGCGCCTTCGTCACCACCATGGACAACACGGTGGTCATCCAGGCGATCCCGACGATCCGGCGCGACCTCGGGATGTCCGGCTCGGCCGCCGAGTGGGTCACGACCGGCTACATGCTGATGTTCTCCTGCCTGATGGTCGCCGGGGGCCGGATCACCGACATCTACGGCTGCCGCGTCGGGTTCATCACCGGGATGGCCGTCTTCACCGCCGCCTCCGCCGCGTGCGGGCTCGCCACCGACGCGTCGTTCCTGATCCTGTCGCGCGTGGTGCAGGGCGCGGGCGCGGCGCTCGCGCTCCCCGCGACGCTCGTCATGGTCACCGTGGGGCGCAGCGACAAGCAGCGGTCGCTCGGCACGATCGTGTGGGTCGCGGCGGGCGGCTCGGCGACCGCCCTCGGCGGGCCGATCGGCGCGTCCATCGTCACCTACTGGTCGTGGAGCTGGATCTTCCTCGTCAACATCGTCCCCGGCGTGCTGGTGATCGCGCTCGGCTCGGTGGTGCTGAGCTCCAAGGCCGCCAACGCCGACGCCCGGGTCGACATGCCCGGCCTGATGATCTCCGCGACGATGCTGTTCGCGCTGGTCTACGGGCTGGAGGCCGTCCAGCGGGACGGCTGGACCGCGCGTCCGGTGCTCGGCGTGTTCGCGCTCGCGCTGATCGCGGCCTGCTGCTTCGTCGCGGTCGAGCGGTGGGCACCCGACCCGATGATCGACCTCGGCTTCCTGCGGAACCGGGTGTTCGCGGGCGGGCTGCTGTCCCAGATGCTGCAGGGCATGGGGTTCACCGCCCTGCTGTTCTACTCGGCCACCTTCATGCAGGACTACCTCGGCTTCTCGGCGGTCGAGTCGTCCCTGGTGCTGCTGCCCGCCGCGTTCGTCATCATGGCGCTGACCCCGGTCGCGTTCTGGCTCGCCGGACGGATCGGGCCGCGGATCACCATCGGCGGCGGGATGGGCGTGATGGCGCTCGGCATGTCCTGGTTCGCCACCATCCGGCGCGGCGACGGCTACCCGGACCTGATGCCGGGCGTGCTGACCGTCGGGGCCGGGGCCGCGCTGGTCATGCCGCTCGCGATGTACGTCCTCAAGGCCGTCCCGGACGAGCGGACCGGCGTCGCCAGCGGCATCCTCAACGTGGTCCGCGAGGCGTCCGGCGCGTTCGGGATCGCGGTCGTCGGCGTGCTGGTCAGTGACCTGCCCGGGCACGCGTCGGCGGCGGCGATGGAGCGCTTCCGGCACGGCATCGCGTCCGGGCTGCTGTTCGGCGCCGGGCTCGTCGCGGTCGGCGGCCTGATCTCCGCCGCGACCCTGCCGCGGCTGGCCGACCTGCGCGGGGACACCGCGGCGCCCGCGCCCCGCACGGAACCGGACGACGTGCTCGTCGCGCCGCGGCGCGGCCACCCCATGCTCCACTCGTACCTGGACGAGAACGTCCGCCGGGGCCTGCCGCCCCCGCCCGAGGGCTGGTACCGCCCCTACGACCCCGAGGACAGCGAGACGACCGGGCCGCACCGCATCCCGCGCGGCGACGCCTGGTAGACGCCGGCGGCAGGCCGGCGGGAGGAGCCCCCGTGAGCCGCACGATCGTGATCTTCGCGGCCGGGTCGCGCGGCGACGTCCAGCCGTGCGCCGCGCTCGGCCGCGCCCTCGCCGCCCGCGGCGACCGCGTCCGGCT
>NZ_QURH01000751.1 GCF_003428695.1 Actinomadura logoneensis | reverse complement strand
TCGCCGCCGCCGGATTCGCCGGCTGGACGGCGGGCGCGCTGCGGCACCTGCGCGAGCCCGCCGCCGTCCGGGCCGCGCGCGAGCACCACGGCCGGTACCTGCTGCCCGCCGACTTCGACCGTCCCGCGGCCCGGCTCCTGGTCCGTGCGCAGCGGGCGGTCGACGCCGTCCTCGGCTCCCGGGCGCACCGCGAGGGCCTGCTGGACTCCATCGACAACGCGACCGAGCTGCCGCGCCAGGAGTGGGCCGTCGCGGTCGCCCTCGCCGAGCACACCCGGCTCCGCCGCGAGCGCCGCGCCCAGCAGCCCGACCGGCTGTCCGCGCCCGTCCGGGCGCTGCTGGAGCCCCAGCGCCGGGCGCTCGACCTGTCGGTGCGGTCGGTCACCGAGCGGGTCGAGGCGCTGGAGTCCTACGCCCGCTCCGCCCGCGCCGCCGACGAGGCGTACCACGAGTGGCGGGTGCTGCGGGACCTGCCGGAGCAGAACGCGCGCTACCGCGACCTGCTCGCCGGGACGGTCCGCGACGCGCTCGCCGTCGAGGTCGTCGGCCGGCTCGACGCCGACGCGCGCCGGGCCGAGGAGGTGCTGCGCGACCGCGTCGCGTCCGCCGTCGGCAGCGGCCTGGAACTGGCGACCGGCCCCGCCCCGCGCGAAGCCTCCTGACCCGGCGCGCGGATCCGGGCTGAGGAACCGGTCCGCGGATCCGGGCTCCTGACCCGCCCGGCGGCGCACTGTCTTCGAGATCACACTTCGGGCGCCCGGAGATCACACTTCGCGGGCCGCGCGGTGACGCTTTCGCTCCCGTCGTCCCGTCCCGTCCCGCTCTCCCCGTGCCCGCCGTGCCTCCGCGCCGGGCACGGGCGCGCCCGGCGCGCACGCGGATGCGGCACGGGGCGGTGAGACGGGGCTTCGGTCCTGAAAACGCTTGTTCGATGCGTTCGTGTGTTGAGCGATGAGGTGTGAAAGTCCGCTAACGTAAAGGGCGCTCGATTCAGAAAGGAACGCATGGCTGAGAAGGTCATCTTGGTAGACGATCTCGATGGCGGCGAGGGCGAGGATGTCCGCAAGCGCGACTTCGAGATCCTGGGGCGGATTTTCACCATTGACCTGTCCGACGAGAACGACGTGCGGCTGCGTGAGACCCTCGACACGCTGACCCGCTATGTCGAGAAGTCGCGTGAGGTGAAGCAGGCGGGGCGCTCGCGCAAGCCCCGGAAAAGCCCGGTGAAGCTCAAGGGTTTCACCAACGCCGACGTCCGCACGTGGGCCAAGAACGAGGGCCTTGAGGTCCCGGACCAGGGCGCGCTGCCCGACGCCGCCTACGCGGCGTTCGTCCAGGCGCACCCAGAAGCCAGCCCAGACGCGTAACGCAGGGAGTCCCCGTGGCACAGAAGACCATCGTCGTCATGACCGACGACCTCGACGGCGGAGAGGCCGAGGAGACCGTGTCCTTCGCGCTCGACGGCGTCGGATACGAGATCGACCTGAACGCTGCGAACGCCGCGAAACTGCGCGAGCGGTTCGAGCCGTTCGTGGCGAACGCCCGTAAGGCCGCCCGGCGCCCGGCCAAGCCGACGCGCAGCGCGGGCAACCGCGAGCAGAGCGCGGAAATCCGGGAATGGGCCAAGCAGAACGGCATCCCGGTGAACGACCGCGGCCGCATTCCGGCCAAGGTGATCGAACAGTACAACGCCACCCACTAGCACCGCCCATCGGGCCGCCCTCGCGGTCCGATTCGGTCCCTGCGTCCGCGAATTCGGCGGTACGGCGCGAAGCCACCAGGGACACCACGCGATCCCCCGAAAACCCGCCGGGCGCCGCGCCCGAACGGTCGCCGGCGGCCGTCCCGAAGCCCGTGTCGGCCGTCCCGAAGGCCCGCGTGCGGCCGTCCCGAAGGCCCGTGTGCGGCCCTCTCCAAGGCCCGTGTGCGGCGGGGCGCGCAGCCCTCTCGTGGTCGCCGGGTAGACCGCTCGAACACCGCGTGCCGCGGTGGATGGACGGTGCGGCGAGGACGCGGCGGACCGGTCGGTCAGCGGCCGAGGAGACCGGCCGCGCCGAGCAGGCCCAGGGACGGCTCGGACGGCGGCACCGGCGCGATGTCGGGCCGCCACGCGTCCACCGGGACGACGCCGGGGGCGAGCGGTTCCAGGCCGTCCAGGAAGCCCGCGATGGCGGACGCGTCGCGGGGGACGAGCGGGAGGGCGCACCCCTCGGTGTAGCGGGCCGCCAGCGCGGCGGCGACCGGCGTGAGCGTCCCCGGGGCGAGCCGCGGCTCGTCGGCGCCGGGGGAGGAGCCCACGGGCGTGTCGGTGAGGTGCGAGACGACGACGGCGCTTCCGGGGGCGAGGGCCGCGGTCAGGGTGCGGACGCAGTGCCAGGGGTCCTCGGCGTCCGTCAGGTGGTGCAGGACGGACGTGAGGAGGACCGCGACGGGCCGGCCCGGGTCCAGGAGGCCGTGGTCGAGCGCCTGGGCGACCAGGTCGTCGGGCTTGCGCAGGTCGGCCTGGAGGGCGGCGACCTCGCCGTCGTCCACGAGCAGGGCGCGGGCGTGGACCAGGACGAGCGGGTCCTGGTCGACGTACAGGACCCGGGTGCCCGGCGCGTGCCGGGACGCGATCTGGTGGACGTTGTCGGTGGTCGGCAGGCCGCAGCCGATGTCGAGGAACTGCCGCAGCCCGAGCCCGGCCAGCTCGCGGACGGCGCGCCGGACGAACGCGCGGTTGGCGTGCGCGGCGTCCACCAGGCCCGGTTCGATGGCCAGCAGCTCCCGGACGAGCCGGCGGTCCACGGCGTAGTTGTCCTTGCCGCCCAGCAGGCAGTCGTAGACCCGCGCGGGTCCGGCCAGCCCGAGCCCGCCCCCGTCGGTCATCGCGTGTCGTCCTCCCGGCCCGGGGGCGGGACGTGCAGCCCCCGCACGCTCAGCCCCGTCTTCCCTTGCAGCCCCGGCTTCCGTCCCGGTCCCGTCGTTCGTCGCGGGCCCGCCGCGGGGAGGGCGGGACACGCCGCCGGCGGTCGCGCCGTCAACGCTCCTGGGGGCATCCGAAGTTCCCACGGGCACCGCTCCGCCGCCGGCCCCAACCGGTCACCTCCGCCCCGGATCCGCTGTCGGAGATCTTCGTCCGTGGGGTGAGCGTAGAGCGCGGAGGTCAGCCGAAGGTCAGCACGGGGCCGTCCGGACGGTCCGGAGGGCGCTGACCGGCGCGGGTGCGCGCCGCGACGGCGCAGGCAGGAACGCTCCGGGGCCGCACTCACGACTTGACTCTCCTTGACTATGGCCATATCCGGCCACACCGTCCGTCGTCCGCATACGGTACGGCACGCCAGCATGATCAGGGCGAAGGGGAGGACGCGGTGGAGATCCGGATGCTCGGGCCGCTGGAGGTGACGGCCGACGACGGCACGCGCGTCGAGCCGTCGCAGCCGCTCCAGCGGGCCGCGCTGTGCGTGCTCGCCGTCCGCGGGGGCCGTCCGGTGTCGGCCCGCGCGCTCGGCGAGCTGCTGTGGGGCGACGACGCGCCCGGACGCGGCGCCGGGGCGGTCAAGACGTGCCTGAGCGGCGTGCGCCGCGCCCTCACCCGCGACCGGCTGCCGCTCGGCCACGGCGGCTACCGGCTGGTGCCGAGGCCCGGCGACACCCTCGACCTCGCGGTCTTCCGCGACCTGTCCGCGCGCGCCCGCGAGTCCCTCGCCCGCGCGTCCGCCACGGACGCGGCGGACGCGGCGGACGGGGCGGACGGGGCGGACGGGGCGGAGCGGTGCC
>NZ_QURH01000748.1 GCF_003428695.1 Actinomadura logoneensis | reverse complement strand
GGCCGGCCCGGCGAGCAGCCCGGCCGTCAGCTCGCCGATCACCTCCGGCTGCCGCGCCGCGCGGGCCGCCCGGCGGCCCGCGAGCGCGACCAGCAGCACCACGGCGAGCACCGCGAGCAGATGCCCGCCGCGGCCGAGGAACTCCGTCGCCGCCATGTCCTAGCCGCCGTGGTGGAGCATGCGCAGGTACTCGTAGGTGGACGGCAGCGTCTCGACCAGCTCCGCCTGCCGCCGCTTCACCTCGGCGAAGATCGCCTGGGACGAGTCGACCGTCTCCGGCCGCAGCGCCATCGCGGGCAGCGGGTGGTCGGGCAGGAAGTCGAGCCCGGTGAACACGCAGTAGTAGTTCGCGTTGCTCCAGAAGTTGCGGAACTCGGCCTCGAAGTTGCCGTAGTAGTTCGACTCGTCGGTGATGGGCAGCTCGACGCCCAGGCCCGCCTTGTACATGGCGACCTTCTCCTGGAACTCGGGCGCGAGTTCGAGTTCCTTGCAGGCCCGCCAGAACGGCGTGTCGTCGCGCGGCGCGAATCCGAAGTGCGCCTGGATGAAATCGCGCGTGTCGTCGAACATCTTCTCGATCTCGTGGTTGAACCGGTTGAGCAGGACCGGCTCGAACCGCTTGTCCGGGAAATGCTTCACGAGCTGGTAGAGCGACGCGTAGATGAAGTAGATCCCGGTCGACTCCAGCGGCTCCAGGAAGCACGAGGAGAGCCCGATCCCGACGCAGTTGCGCACCCACGCGCGCCGGTTCCGGCCGACCCGGAACCGGATCTGGTTCAGCTGCTGGGTCCCGGGGTCCAGACCCCACATCCGGCAGAACTCCTCGGTCGCCCGGTCCTGGTCCTGGAACCGGCTGGAGTACACGTAGCCGGTGCCGAACCGGCCGAGCATCGGGATCCGCCACGTCCAGCCGGACGACATCGCGATCGCCGAGGTGTACGGCTCGACCCCGTTCTTCTCGTCGTCGTGCGGGATCGACGTCGCGACCGCGCTGTCGTTGAGCAGGTGGTCGCTCATGTCGAGGAACGGCTCGCGCATGACCTGGTTGATGAGCAGGCTGCGGAAGCCCGAGCAGTCCACGAACAGGTCCGCCTCGAGCCGGCGGCCGGACTCGGTGTGGATCGCGGTGATCATGCCGCGGTGGTCGAGGTCGGCGTGCGTGAACCTGTCCTCGACGTGCGTGACGCCCTGCTTGCCGGTCGCGAAGCGGCGCAGGAAGTCCGCCACCAGGCTCGCGTCGAAGTGCCAGGCGTAGCTGGCCCACCGGCGGCCGTCCCGGAAGCGCGGCGCGAGCTTGCGGTCGAGGACGGGGGGCTGGGCGTAGCACGCGTGGTCGAACGGCTCGTCGGTCTCGCCCCTGAGCCGCCGGTACGTCCAGTAGTGCGATAGCGGCAGGTTCTCGTGGTCGGGCAGGATGCCGAAGAGGTGGTCGAAGCGGTCGGGCCGCCCGTCCGGGAGGGTGCGCGCGGTCGCCTCGCCCGTGCCCGGCGTGCGCCAGTTGATGAACCGGACGCCCATCTTGAAGCTGGCGTTGCACTCGCGCATCCACTCGTCCTCGGGGATGCCGAGGAAGTCGAAGAACACCTTGTGCAGATTCGGGATGGTGGCCTCGCCGACCCCGATCCGCGGAATCGCCGGGGCCTCCAGGACGGTGATGTCCACCGCGGTCCCGAGCGCCTTGGCGAGATAGGAGCCCGCCATCCAGCCCGCGGTTCCGCCGCCCAGCACGACGATTCTCCGAATTCTCTCGTCGCCCATGTCACGCTCTCTCTCGGTCGGGGGAAAGGGAAAACGGGGAGGTAAGGGTCCCTCGCCTCACCGTCGCACGCGGGTCCATATTTTTTCCATGCCGACCACCTTCTCCGGAGATATGGAACGGCGATGGGGAACGCATAGGAGGGTGCGCGAGGCTGGCGTCATGAGCGACCCGATCGCGACCGTCGTGCAGTCCGCCGAACCGGCCACCGGCGAGCGCTTCCGCGCGATGATGGGCGGCTTCCCGTCCGGCGTCGCCGTGGTGACCGCGATCGAGCCGGACGGCTCGGCCCGCGGGATGACCTGCTCCTCGCTGTGCAGCGTCGCGCTCGACCCGCCGACCCTGCTGGTCTGCCTGCGGGCGGCCAGCCCGACGCTCGCCGCCGTCCTGCTGCGCGGCGTGTTCGCGGTGAACCTGCTGCACGAGGACGCGCGCTCGACCGCCGAGCTGTTCGCGTCCGGCGACCCGGAGCGGTTCCACCGGGTCGCCTGGCGGGCCGAGGGCGACGCCGCCGGCCCGCACCTGCTGGACGACGCGCACACCGTCGCCGACTGCACGATCCGCATGCCGCTGCCCGTCGGCGACCACACCGTGGTCTTCGGCGAGGTCTACCGGGTGACGCGGCGGTCCGAGCGCGCGCCGCTGCTGTACGGGCGGCGCCGGTACGGCGCCTGGCCGCCCGCCTGACGCGCCGCGCGTCCTCAGGCCGTCCTCAGCCCGTCATGAGGCCGTCATGAGGCCGGCCGGGCCGAGCGGCGCCGGGTCGCCGGTGAGGATCGCGCGCTGCACCTCGCGCAGCAGCCGCCCGGGTTCGAGGCCGAGGTCCTCGGCGAGCATCCGGCGGCTGCGGTCGAACACGGCCAGCGCCTCGGCCTGCCGGTCGCACCGGTACAGCGCCGTCATCAGCAGCGCCTGGAACCGCTCGCGCAGCGGGTACCGCGCGACCAGCCCGGTCAGCTCCGGCAGCACCCGGTCGTGCCGCCCGAGCGCGAGCTCCGCCTCCACCAGGCCCTCCAGCGCCACGCAGCGCGCCTCCTCCAGCCGCGGCGCCTCGGCCGCCGCCAGATGCTCGGACACGTCGGCGAGCGCGGGCCCGCGCCACAGCGCCAGGCCCCGCCGGATCAGCTCGCCCGCCTCCGCGTGCCGCCCCGCGCGCAGGGCGTTCTGCCCGGCCGCGGCGAGCCGCTCGAACTCGCGCAGGTCGAGCCGTCCGCCGCCGTCCGCGAGCTGGTAGCCGGGGGAGCGGCGGACGATGCCCGCGCCCGGCCCGAGCGCCTTGCGCAGCCGGGACACGTGGTTGTAGATCTGCGCGGTGAACGTCGCGGGCGGACGCGTCCCCCACAGCAGGCCGCTCAGCTCCGCGTCCGCGACGAGCCGCCCGTCCGCCAGCAGCAGGGCCGCGAGGACGGTGCGCTGCTTCGCGCCGTCCAGCGGCGTCACGGTGTCGCGGTCCCGCACCTCGACGGGACCGAGGATCAGGTACTCCATCGCTCTCCTTTCCGCCGCCTCTCTCTGCGGCCCGCTGCCCGGCCGGCGCTCTCAGCGGGCCGGGACGGCCTCGATGGCGGCGTAGTCGGGCAGGCCGGGGACGGCCGGGACGGCGGTGGTCGAGACGTGCGCGAACCCGGCCGCCGCGAGCAGCGTCCGGTACTCCGCCGCGGTCCGCTCGCGCCCGCCGGTGTAGACGAGGTTGTTGAGGTCGGTCAGCCCGTAGGACACCGAGTCCTCCGGGCCGAGCACGTCCGGCAGGACGGTCTCCAGCACCAGCACCCGCGCGCCGTCCGCCATGGCGTCCCGGCAGCGCCGCAGCAGCGCCTCGGCCGCCGCGTCGCCGTGGTCCCGGACAAGGTGGTTGAGCAGGTACAGGTCCGCGCCGGGCCGCACCTCCACGCCGTGGTCGGCGGGGACCAGCTCGCAGCGGTCCGCCACCCCGGCCGCCTCGAGCGCCGCACGCGCGGCGGGCAGCGCGGCCGGCAGGTCGAACAGCAGCCCGCGCGG
>NZ_QURH01000754.1 GCF_003428695.1 Actinomadura logoneensis | reverse complement strand
CGCGGGCACCGGCGAACACCCGCGCCCGCGCCGCGAGGCGGCCCCGCCGTCCGGCCGGTCCGACCTCCGGACGCGGCTGACCGCGCTCTCCTCGGCCCGTGTGAGCGTCGCGACCCCGGCGACGCCCGTCCTGGTCCCCGAGCACGTCGCGGACGAGCTGACGGCCGCCGTGGAGGCCGCGCTGGCCAACGTCCGGCAGCACGCCGGGGAGGCCGCCCGGGCCTGGGTCCTCCTCGAGGACGACGGCGCCGACGAGGTGATCGTCAGCGTCCGGGACGACGGCCCCGGCATCCCGCCCGGCCGCCTCGAACGGGCCGAGGCCGACGGCCGCCTCGGCGTCGCCCAGTCCATCCGCGGCCGTGTCCGCGACCTCGGCGGCACCGTCGCCATCCACTCCGCCCCCGGCGAGGGCACCGAACTCGAACTCACCGTCCGCCGCGCCCCCTGACGGCGTAATCCGCTGGACCGCCGGGGCGGCGCCAGGGCAGGGTGGGCGGATGCTGATCAGGGAGGCGACGGCCGAGGACTGGGCCGCCATCTGGCCGTTCTTCCACGGGATCGTGGCCGCGGGGGAGACGTTCACCTTTCCGGTGGACCTCGACCGGGAGACCGGGCGGGACTGGTGGCTGCTGCCCGCCCCCGACCGGACGGTGGTCGCCGTCGACGGCGCGGGCGCGGTTCTCGGGACGGCCAAGATGAACCGGAACCACCAGGGGAACGCCTCGCACATCGCCAGCGCCAGTTACATGGTCGATCCCGCCCATGCCGGACGGGGCGTGGGGCGTGCGTTGTGCGAGTACACGTTGGAATGGGCGCGCGAGGCCGGGTATCGCGCCATGCAGTTCAACGCCGTCGTCGAGACCAATGTGCGTGCCGTGGAGCTGTACCGGTCGCTGGGATTCGAGGTCGTCGGGACGCTTCCGGAGGGATTCCGGCATCCGGTGGAGGGCTTCGTCGGCCTCCACATCATGCATCGCGCCCTGTGAGTCGACGCATCGCGCCCTGTGAGGTCATTCATCGTGCGCTGTGAGGTCAGGGGCCGGTCTCGCCGACGGCGACCAGGCCCGACTCGTAGGCGTGGATGACGAGCTGGACGCGGTCGCGGGCGCCGAGCTTGGCGAGCAGGCTCGCGACGTGTGCCTTCGCCGTCCCGGGGCTGATGTGGAGGCGTTCGCCCAGCTCGGCGTTCGACAGGCCGCGTCCGACGAGGGTCAGCACCTCGCGTTCACGCGCGGTGACGCCGGGCAGCGCGGCGGGCTCGGGCCGTCGGCCGCGGACGCCGCCCGAAGCGGCGAAGTCGGAGATGAGGCGGCGGGTGACGGCGGGGGCGAGCAGGGCGTCGCCGCGCGCCACTACGCGGACGGCGTTGAGGATGTCGTCCAGTGCCATGTCCTTGACCAGGAAGCCGCTCGCCCCGGCGCGCAGCGCCGCGTACACGTTGGCGTCCTCGTCGTAGGTCGTGAGGACGACGACGCGCGCCGACGGGACGTCCGCGCTGATCATCTCGGTGGCCTCGACACCGCCCATGCCGGGCATGCGCAGGTCCATCACCACGACGTCCGGGCGCAGTTCGCGGACGAGCCGGACGGCCTGGCCGCCGCTCCCCGCCTCGCCGACCACCTCGATGCCGGGCGTCGCGTCCACGACCATCCGCAGCCCGACGCGGACCAGCTCCTGGTCGTCGACGAGGGCGACGCGGATCATCGTGCATTCCGGGGAGTCATCGTGCCGCCCCGGTGAGCGGCAGGGACGCGTGCACGCGGAAGCCTCCGCCGGGGCGCGGGCCCGCGCTGAACCGGCCGTCCAGGAGGGCCACGCGTTCGCGCATCCCGGAGATCCCGTGGCCTCCGCCGCCCGCGCCCGGGGCGCCGCGGCCGTCGTCGGTGATCTCGATGGCCAGGGCGTCCGGGCTCTGGTCGATCGTCACGTGGCACCGGGCGGTGCCCGCGTGCCGGACGACGTTGGTGACCGATTCCTGGACGATCCGGAAGGCCGCGTGGTCGATGGTCGAGGGCAGCGCGTCCCGGACGCCGCGCCACCGCACGTCCACCTCGACGCCCGCCGCCCGCGTCGTCGCGGTGAGGTGGTCGAGTTCGCCCAGGCCGGCCAGGGCGTCCGCACGTGGCGGGGTGTCGGCGGTGGCGTCGGCGCTGCGCAGGATGTCGAGCATTCCGCGCAGCTCGCGCAGGGTGCGGCGGCTGCTGTCCTCGATGGTGCGCAGCGCGCTCTCGGCGCCGTCCGGCGAGGTCCGCAGGACGCGGTGGCCCGCACCGGCCTGGATGGCGATGACGCCGATGCCGTGCGCGACCATGTCGTGCAGTTCGCGGGCGATCCGCAACCGTTCGTCGGTCACCGCCCGGGCGGCCTCGTGAGCGCGCAGTGCCTCGGCGTACTGGCGCTGCTGCCGGACGGACGTCCCGGCGAGCCAGGCGGCGACGATGCCCACGGCGAGCAGGATCTGGAGGCCGAGGAAGCCCGGCACGAGGAGCCGTCCCCAGCCGCCCTCCCGGACCAGGGCCGCCGTCCACGGGACCTCGCCGACCACGAGGGTCGCGCCCATCGCGACGAGCCCGTCCCGGTGGTCGCGTGTGGCGGTGAGGTGGGTGAGGACGAGGGCCGCCGCCGGCAGCAGCGGCCACGCCTGTTGCGGTCGCAGTCCGATCGCCGTGGCCGCCGTGAGCTCGGCCAGGAGCAGTACCAGGACGGGCTGGGGACGCTCACGCGCCCATGCGAGCGGCAGCGCAAGGACCAGCGCCGCCAGCAGGAGGAGCGGAAGGGGCACGTCGGTCCGTCCGTCGGGCCCTCGGACACTGGCACAGGCGGCGACCAGCGTCACCGTCAACGCGGCGGGCGCGCTCACTCTACGGATCACCATTCCGGGATGCACGGAACCGGAGCGTAGGCGCGGCACCGGGGCCGGGGCGTCCGCCTTGGGTCGTATGCCTGCGGGCGTACGCCGGCAGGGCAAGGTGCGGGTTCGGAAACGTGCCCGGAGGCCGATGCCGCGCGTCCGGCGCTCCGCGAGCGTGGACGGCGTGATCGAAGTCAGAGGTTTGACCAAGCGCTACGGGGACGTCGTCGCCGTGAACGACCTGAGCTTCACGGTGCCGGACGGGCTCGTCACCGGGTTCCTCGGGCCGAACGGCGCGGGCAAGAGCACGACGATGCGGATGATCCTCGGGCTGAACCGTCCGACCGCCGGGTCCGCCCTGGTCGACGGCCGCCCCTTCACCGGATGGAGGGCCGGGCTGCACCACGTCGGCGCGCTGCTGGACGCGGGCGACGTCCACCCCGGGCGCAGCGCGCGGGCGCACCTGTCCGCGCTGGCCCGCACCAACGGGCTGCCGTCCCGGCGCGTCCGCGAGGTGCTGGAGGAGGTCGGGCTCGCCGGAGTCGCGCACCGCCGGGTCGGCGGGTTCTCGCTCGGGATGCGGCAGCGGCTCGGGATCGCGGGCGCGCTGCTCGGCGACCCGCCCGTCCTGCTGTTCGACGAGCCCGTGAACGGCCTGGACCCCGAGGGCGTCCGCTGGGTGCGCGGCCTGTTCCGGCGCCTGGCCGCCGAGGGCCGGACGGTGCTGGTGTCCAGCCACCTGATGAGCGAGATGGAGCACACGGCCGACCGGCTCGTCGTCGTCGGGCGCGGCGAGCTCGTCGCCGAGGAGACCGTCGCCGAGTTCGCCGCGCGCGGCGGGCACGCCCGCGTCGTCGTCCGCGCGCCGGAGGCCGCCCGGCTCGTCCCGCCGCTG
>NZ_QURH01000749.1 GCF_003428695.1 Actinomadura logoneensis | reverse complement strand
GGCCGACGGGCACGACTTCGCCCCCGCGGCCCTCGCCGCGGGCGCGAGCGCCGTTCTGGCGGCCCGGCCCGTGGGCGGCCCGGCCGTGGTCGTGCCGGACGTCCAGGAGGCGCTGGGGCGGCTCGCGACCGGCGTGCTGGCCGAGCTGCCGGACGCCGTGGTGACCGGGATCACCGGCTCGGCGGGCAAGACGTCCACCAAGGACCTGATCGCCCAGGTGATCGAGCGGTCCGGGCCGACGATCGCGCCGGTCGGGTCGTTCAACAACGAGATCGGGCTGCCGCTGACCGCGCTGCGCGCCGACGCCGGCACCCGGCACCTGGTGCTGGAGATGGGCGCCCGCGGCGTCGGCCACATCGCCTACCTGTGCGGCATCGCGCGGCCCCGGATCGGCGTCGTGCTGAACGTCGGATCGGCGCACCTGGGAGAGTTCGGCAGCCGCGAGGCCGTGGCGCAGGCCAAGGGCGAGATGGTCGAGGCGCTGCCCGCCGACGGCACGGCCGTGCTGAACGCCGACGACCCGCTGGTGGCGGCGATGGCGGCCCGCACGGCGGCACGGGTGGTCACCTTCGGCCGGGGCGCGGACGCGGCCGTCCGCGCCGTGGACGAGACCCTGGACGAGGCCGGCCGCCCCCGGTTCACCCTGGTCACCCCCGAGGGCGAGGCGCCGGTGGCGCTGCGTCTGGCGGGCGCGCACATGGTCCCGAACGCGCTGGCCGCCGCGGTGGTCGCGCGCGCCGCCGGGATGCCGGTCGGGCAGGTCGCCGACGCGCTGTCGGCGGCCGGGCCGCGCAGCCGGTGGCGGATGGAGGTCGCCGACCGCGCCGACGGCGTGACGGTGATCAACGACGCGTACAACGCCAACCCGGAGTCGACCCGGGCCGCGATCGACGTGCTCACGCACCTCGCGCGGGGCCGCCGGGCCTTCGCCGTCCTCGGCGAGATGGCCGAGCTCGGCGACACTTCGGTCGCGGAACACGTCAAGATCGGGCAGCATGTCGCCCGCAGCGGCGTCGCCGGCCTCGTGGTCGTGGGCGGCGCCGCGGCCGCGGTGGCCGAAGGGGCCGCCCAGGTGGCGGCATGGACGGGAGAGTTGGTACAGGTGGATGACGTCGGCGCGGCGGTGACCGCGCTCAGCGGGCGGCT
This sequence comes from Actinomadura logoneensis, assembly GCF_003428695.1. Taxonomy (GTDB): domain Bacteria; phylum Actinomycetota; class Actinomycetes; order Streptosporangiales; family Streptosporangiaceae; genus Spirillospora; species Spirillospora logoneensis. Next base: position 2,593 of record NZ_QURH01000749.1, on the reverse strand, counting down.
TCGGCCGCGGGACGTCGTACTGGTGAAGGGCTCCCGTGTGACGGGCCTGGAGCGGGTCGCGGAGGCGCTGCTCGCGGGGGGTGCCCGGGCATGACCAACATCATCATCGCCGCCGGGGTGGCCCTGCTGTTCGGCATGGTCGGCACCCCGGTGTGGATCCGGATCGTCAACCGGCTCGGCTACGGCCAGATGATCCGGCAGGAGGGCCCGGAGGCCCACCTGAAGAAGCGCGGCACGCCCACGATGGGCGGCACGGTGTTCGTCGTCGGGTCGCTCGTCGGGTACGGCGCGGCGCACCTGCTGACCGGCACCAGCCCGACGGTCTCGGGCGGCCTGGCGCTGTTCCTGATGACCGGGCTCGGCGCGGTCGGCTTCGTGGACGACTACATCAAGGTGTTCAAGCAGCGCAGCCTCGGCCTGCGCTCCGGCGCCAAGATGATCGGCATCATCCTGGTCGGGGTGGTGTTCGCGGTCGGGTCGCTGAACTTCCCGAACCACCTGGACGTCACGCCGGCCGACGCGCACCTGTCGTTCCTGCGCGACTTCGGCCCGGCGATCGGCGCGGTGCCGTTCGTGATCTGGGCGCTGCTGCTGATCGCGGCGACCTCCAACGGCGTGAACCTCACCGACGGGCTGGACGGCCTGGCCGCCGGCCCGTGCGCGATGGTGCTGGCCGCCTACGTGCTGATCGGCAACTGGCAGCTGCGCAACGCCTGCGAGTTCGCGCTCGCGCCGAACTGCTACAACGTCCGCGACCCGCTCGACCTCGCGGTCGTCGCGGCGGCGGTGCTCGGCGGCGTGTTCGGGTTCCTGTGGTGGAACGCGCCCCCGGCCAAGGTGTTCATGGGCGACACCGGCTCGCTCGCCCTCGGCGGCGTGCTGGTCGGCCTGGCGATCCTCACCCGCACGCAGTTCCTGCTGGGCGTGCTGTGCGGCCTGATCGTGATGATCACACTGTCGGTGATCATCCAGGTCGGCGGGTTCAAGATGACCAAGAAGCGGGTCTTCAAGATGGCGCCGCTGCAGCACCACTTCGAGCTGTCGGGCTGGGCGGAGACCACGATCGTCGTCCGGTTCTGGCTCATGTCGGCGCTGTTCACCGCGATCGGCCTCGGCCTGTTCTACCTGGAATGGATGCCGAAGAAGTGACGGAGTCCTACGAGGGGCGGCGGGTCGTCGTCGCGGGGCTCGGCGTCTCCGGGACGGCCGCGGCGCGGGTCCTGGCCGGGCGCGGCGCGCACGTGACGGTCGTGGACGGCCGCGACGACGACGCGTCCCGGGAGCGGGCCGCCGAACTCGCGCCGCTGGGCGTGACCGCGCGGCTCGGCGACGCCGACACCCTGCCGGAGGGGACGCAGCTGGTCGTCACCTCCCCGGGCTGGAAGCCGGACGTCCCGCTGCTGGCCGCCGCCGCGGCGGCCGGGATCGAGATCTACGGCGAGGTCGAGCTCGCGTGGCGGCTGCGTCCGGCGGACGCGGCCCCCTGGCTCGCCCTCACCGGCACCAACGGCAAGACCACCTGCGTCCGGATGCTGACGTGCATCCTGGCCGCCGCCGGGCACGACGCCGTGGCGGTCGGGAACGTCGGCACGCCGATCGTCGAGGCGGTGCTGGAGAAGCACGACGTGCTCGCCGTGGAGCTGTCCAGCTACCAGCTGCACTGGTCGTCCACGCTCCGGCCGCTGGCGTCGGCGGTGCTGAACGTCGCCCCCGACCACATCGACTGGCACGGCACGTTCGACGCGTACGCCGAGGCCAAGGGCAGGATCTTCACGCCCGGCTCGGTCGCCGTGGTGAACGCCGACGACCCCGTCTCCACCCGGCTCGGACCGCCGGACGCCAAGGCGTTCACCCTCGGCGTCCCCGCGCCGGGCCAGCTCGGCGTCGTCGAGGAGCTGCTGGTCGACCGGGCGTTCGTGGACGATCCGCGCACGTCCGCCGCCGAGCTCGCCGAACTGGGCGACGTGCGTCCGTTCGCCCCGCACAACGTCGCCAACGCGCTGGCGGCGGCGGCCCTGGCCCGCGCCTTCGGCGTGCCGCCCGAGGCCGTCCGCGAGGGGCTGCGGTCCTTCGTGCCCGACCCGCACCGCATCGCGCACGTCGCGACCGTGGCCGAGGTCGACTACGTGGACGACTCCAAGGCCACCAACCCGCACGCCGCCGCGTCCTCGCTGGCGGCCTGCCGGTCGGCGGTGTGGATCGCGGGCGGCCTGCTCAAGGGCGCCGACGTGGACGACCTGGTCGCGTCCTGCGCCGACCGGCTGCGCGCGGTCGTGCTGATCGGCCGGGACCGGGCGCGGATCGCCGAAGCACTCGCGCGACACGCGCCGGATGTCCCCGTGGTGGACGTTCCGGACACCGACACTGGGGCGATGGACCGAGTCGTGACCCGCGCCGCCGCCCTCGCACGGCCCGGCGACACCGTGCTGCTCGCCCCGGCGGGGGCCTCGTTCGACATGTTCACCAGTTACGGCGCGCGCGGCGACGCGTTCGCCGAAGCGGTCCGGCGGCTCGTCGCGCGGGCATGAGCACCGCCCCCGCCGCGGAGCGGGACCAGGACGCGTCCGGCGGCGACCGTCCGCCGCGGCCCCGG
>NZ_QURH01000752.1 GCF_003428695.1 Actinomadura logoneensis | reverse complement strand
CCCACACCCGCCGACACCCTCGCCGCCGTCACCACGGCCGCCGTGGTCACGGCGGCGGTCGCGACGGCGGCGCCCGCCACGGCCGTCCCCGCCGCTCCCGTCCCCGCCACGGCCGCCCCCGCGACCGCCGTGCCGGATTCGGCGACTTGCGTGACCTCGGATCCCACCACTGCCGCTCCCTCGATGACCGGTTCTCCCGCATCACCCGCCGCGTCCGCCCCGGCGTTCCCGGCCGGGTGCTCGGCGGCCCTTCCCGCCGCGGCGGCCACGGCCGCCCCGGTCTCCTGCTCCAGCAGGCGGGTGCACATCCGGTCCGCGAACGCCGCGATGGTCAGCGACGGGTTCGGCCCGACCGGGCCGGGCATCACCGAGCCGTCCGCGATGTGCAGCCCCGGATGCCCGTAGACCTCGCCGTACGGGTCGCACACGCCGACGCCCTCGTGCGCGCCCATCGGCACGCCGCCCAGCGGGTGGACGGTGATGATCCGCTTGCGGAACCACATCGGGTTGTCGGCGTACTCGGCGCCCAGCACGTCGGCGATGCTCTGCATCGTCTTGCGGACGCGCTCGAAGTACGCCTCGCTCGTCTTGGTCGTCCAGTCGGCGTGGAGACGGCCGTGCTTGTCCAGTTCGAGGCGCCCGTCCGGCACGTCGCGGCCCATGCCGAGCAGCGGCAGCGAGCTGACCGTGAGCGAGCCGCTGCCGATCAGCTCGCTCAGCTCCTTCGACAGGGACGTGTCGGGCACGTCCCGGAAGAAGTCGGCGAACCGCTCGGCCATGAACTTCACGATCCGCTCGATGTTGCCGGGGACGTCGAGGCCCCGCACCGCCCAGTCGACGAAACCGGGGTAGCCGCCGTCCTGGATGTAGGCGCCCCGGCCGGAGCCTGGCACGCCGTCCGCGTCGTCCGGCAGCCGGATCGCGCTGGTGATGACCGGGCCGCGCGCGGCGTCCAGCGGACGCACCCGGTTGCGGTCCTTGGCCTTCAGCAGGAACGTCAGCAGGTCGCCGTTGCCGCTGAACCGGGTGCCGAGCGCGTCGCTCAGCCCGGCGAGGGCGGTCCGCGACCGCAGCAGGATGCGGGCCGTCCCGTACGTGCCGGCCGACAGCACCAGCCGCTGGCACCCGATCGTCCGCATCACCCGCTTCGGGGCGGGCGAGTCCATGTCGTGGACGACGTAGTCGACCTCGTAGCCGCCGCCCGTGCGCGGACGGACCGCCTTGACCTCGTGCCCCGTGCGGATGTCGGCGCCGTGGTGTCGGGCGGCGGAGAGGTAGGTGTGGTCGAGGGTGTTCTTCGACCCGTCGTTGCAGCCGATGTCGCACTCGCCGCACAGGTTGCAGGTGCGGCGCGGCACGCCGTGGATGTTGCCGTAGGACGGCTCGGCGATCGGCAGCCCGACGGCGGGCTGCCCGCCCGGCTCGGCCGAGAACCGGACGGCCAGCGGCGGCAGCGTCACGTCGAGGCCCAGCTCGGCGGCGGCGTCCTGCATCGCGTGCGCCTTGGGCGTGTTGTCGAACGGCGCGCGGTCCAACGGGAACGGCGCCGGGTCGAGCATCCTCTCCACGGCGTCGTAGTGCGGGTCCAGGTCGGCGCGGGAGATCGGCCACGACTCGTAGGAGCCGTCCGGCAGCTCCTCGTGGACGAACCAGCGCTCGTCCTTGCGCAGCAGCACGTTGGCGTAGATCAGCGAGCCTCCGCCGAGCCCGGACGACACGACCGAGTCGCAGCCGCCGAACCGCCAGACGTCGAACATGCCGAACAGGCCCGCGCCCGGGTCCCAGAACGCGCGGCTCATCTCGTCGGGGGAGCGGGGGAAGCTGCCGGGCGGATAGGGCCGGCCGCGTTCCAGCAGCACCACCGACCGCCCGGCCTCCGCGAGCCGGTACGCGCTGACCGACCCGCCGAACCCCGAGCCGACGACGACCGCGTCGACCTGCTCCATGCGATTGCTCCTGCTCTGCTCTGTGCTGTGCGGACGGGGCGGCGCCCCGCGCCGGCCGGCGGCGTTCCGGCCGGCGCCGGGCCTAGCCCGAATGCCGCTTGAGGAAGTCGACGACGCGCGGGAACACGTCGAGGTGGGCGTTCTTTCCGATGATCGGATCGAGGTGCCCGTAGCCGGGCAGCACCTCCAGCTCGTGCCGGCCGGGCGCCGCCCGCTCGAGCAGCTTGTGGAAGTACACGTTGGAGTCGGAGAACACCCGGTTGCGCTCCGGCGCGAGCAGCAGCAGCGGCGTGGTCACCTCCGCCGCGTCCGCCAGGTAGTCCTTCGGCAGCCGGGCGTAGGCCGGGTCGTCCGGGGCGAACCTCACCGAGCGGCCGGCGTCCACCATCTTGCGAACGTGCCGGTAGTAGTGCAGCCCGGACGCGCAGCAGATGTCGGCGACCCGCTGGTGCGTGACGGGCAGCAGGTTCGCGTGCTCGTACATCGCGGGCTTCCCGGCGCCCCACTGGAAGCTCTGCATGTGGCAGGCGCGCACGTCGCATTCGCGGTGGAACAGCGACACCAGCCGCGACAGCATCCAGCCGCGGGTGAAGGCGGGCGCGTCCCCGAACCTCGGGTCGATGTACGGCAGCCCGGCCACGTACTCCAGGAACGCCGGTCCGAGCGTCAGCTTCAGCTTGGAGAACGCCGGGACGCGCGGCGTCAGCGACACGCTGTTGCAGGTCAGCGAGGTGATGTCGGTGACGGTCCCGGCGAACAGCGCCATCGTGAACGACACCGAGCCGAGGCAGTGCGCGAACACGTGCAGCCGGCGGTCGCCGATCTCGCGGCGGATGACCTCCAGCGCGGCCGGGAAGTCGTACAGCGCGATGTCGTCGAGGGTGTACCGGTGGGTCTCGGTGTCGTAGGGGAACCGGCCGCTCATGCGGAAGTCCAGGGCCCACACGTCGGTGAACCCCGCGTCCAGCAGGTGGCTGGTCAGGTTCTGGTGCTCCGGCATGATGAACACGTCGCTGGCCGAGGTCAGGCCGTGGACCAGGAGCACGACGTCGTCGCACTCCGCGCGCTGGAACCGGGTCAGCTCGAGCCCGAGACCGTCCTCGGTCGCGAACGGGTACACGCGGACGTCGGCGTCCTTGACGCCCGCGAGGGTCCGCCGTGGAATCGTCGTCCGCGCAATCGTGGTCTGTTCCATCCTCGCCTCCGTGTCGGCCCCGCAAGAATGATGCGGCCGGACGGTCGCCGGCGGCATCGTGGGAAACCCTGACTTGTCCCGGAAGCCCGGACCCGGCGGCACTGACACCCCGTGCGCACCGCGTCTCCGGCGTCCCGAAGCGTGCTGAACTCGTCCTTCATGGGACGCGGGCGGCGCCCGTCCGGTTTGGTTCCGTCGCCGCCCGATCGTCCGAACCGCGTCCGAACCTTGCCCGGCGCCCGTCCGGATCCCGTCCGGATCCCGCCCGATCCCGTCCGGATCCCGCCCGGGACGCGCCCGAGCCGCCGCCCCCGCGGGTCACTCCTGGCCGGAATCCCCCCGGTTCAGGGCGCTGACGACCCCCACCCGCGAGGTGACACCGAGCTTTCCGAAGATGTGCGACAAGTGTGTCTCGACCGTCCGGACGCTGACGAACAGCCGCTCGGCGATCTGCGAGTTGGTGTAGCCCTCGGCGACCAGCGACGCCACCTCGTACTCGCGCTTGGACAGTCCGCCCGGCCCCGAGCCCCGGCCGCCGGGCGCGGGCACCCGCACCCCGACCCGGCGCTGCTCGCGGGCCGCCTGGCCGTGCAGCGTG
>NZ_QURH01000747.1 GCF_003428695.1 Actinomadura logoneensis | reverse complement strand
GGGCCGCGGGGGCGAAGTCGTGCCCGTCGGCCCGCTCGCCCGGCAGCGCCGCGAACAGCGCGCCGGGGCCGGCCTCCCGGGAGTCGATCACCACGGGCCCCCGGACCACCGGCTCCGGGCCGTCCGGCGGGAGGCCGGTCACGGCGCCGCGGGTGAGCTCGGCGATCCTCGACAGCGGAAGTGGGATCACGCCTGCGTCCCGTCCCCTCTCACGTCCTGCCCGTTCGACGCGCCGGCCCCCTCCGGGGTTCGCCCGGCGCCCCGCTCGCGGTCCCGCGCGCGGTCCTGCTGCGCGCGGATCGCCGCGCGGACCACCCGCCGGTCGTCGAACGGATGTACCTCACCGGCCACGTACTGGCCCTGCTCGTGGCCCTTGCCCGCGACGACCACGACGTCGCCGCGCCGGGCCCGGCCGATCGCCAGCGCGATCGCGGCGGCGCGGTCGGGTTCGACCACGATGTGCGCGCGCTCGGACCGCGGGACCTTGAGCCCGCCCTCGACCATAGCGGCGAGGATCGCCAGGGGGTCCTCCGACCTCGGGTTGTCGTCGGTGAAATACGCCATGTCGGCCAGCCGCGCGGCGGCCTCGCCCATCAGCGGGCGCTTGCCCCGGTCCCGGTCGCCGCCGCAGCCGAGCACGATCACCAGCCTGCCCTCGGTCACCTTCCGCAGGGACGTCAGGACGGCTTCGACCGCGCCGGGCTTGTGCGAGTAGTCCACCAGCGCGACGTACTCCTGGCCCTCGTCCACGCGCTCCAGGCGGCCCGGGACGCCGGTCAGCGACCCGACCCCGCGCACCGCCACCGGCAGCGTGAGCCCGGCCTCCACCAGCGCCACGATCGCGCCGAGCGCGTTGGCCACGTTGAACGGGCCGGGCAGCTGCACCGCCGCGTCGGCCTCGATGCCGCCCGGGCCGAGGACGCGGAAGACGCTGCCGTCCGCGCCGATCCGCACGTCCACCGCGCGCCAGTCGGCCGCCGGGTCGCCGGTCGCCGAGAACGTCGTGGTCGGGACGGTCGCGATCGACAGCAGCTCGCGGCCGTACTCGTCGTCCAGGTTCACCACGCCGACGCGGCTGTAGCCCGGCGTGAACAGCTTCGCCTTGGCGAGGAAGTAGTCCCGCATCGTCGGGTGGTAGTCCAGGTGGTCCTGGGACAGGTTGTTGAAGATCGCGACGTCGTACCGCGCGCCGCCGACCCGGGCCTGCTCCAGCGCGTGGCTGGACACCTCCATCGCGGCCGCGCCCACGCCCTGCTCGCGCATCATCGCGAACAGCGCGTGCAGGTCGGTCGACTCGGGCGTCGTCAGCTCGCCCGGGACGGTCTCGTCGCCGACCCGGATCTCCACGCCGCCGATCAGGCCGGTGGTGATCCCGGCCGCGCGCAGGCCCGCGTCCAGCAGGAACGTCGTGGTCGTCTTGCCGCTGGTGCCGGTCACGCCGATCAGCGTCAGGTCGCGCACCGGCTCGCCGTAGACCCACGAGGCCGCCCTGCCGAGCACCGCGCGCGGCTCGTCCACCACCAGGACGGGCAGCCCGGTCGCCTCGGACCGCTCGCGGCCCGCCGGGTCGGTCAGGATCGCCGCGGCGCCCCTCTCGGCGGCCTGGGCGGCGAACTGCGCACCGTGGGCGCGCGCGCCCGGCAGCGCCGCGTAGACGTCGCCGGGCAGCACCGCGCGCGAGTCGTGGGTGATCCCGGACACGGTCGTCGCGGACCACTCGTCCGCGGCCGGAAGGCCCAGCGTCGACGCGAGGCCGGTCAGCGGGCGGGCCGGGTTGGAGGTCGGGCGCATGGCGTGTCTCTCAGTGCGGGCCGGAGCCGGATGCCGGCGGGTATGCGGGGTCAACGGTGCGGTGGTCACGGCGGGTCAGGGTACTCGCTGCGCTCAGTCGTCGGCGTAGATCTTGAGCGACGGCGGCCTGCTCCCGCTCGGCGGGACCTTGCGGCTCTGCAGAGCGAAGTTCATCACGTCCCGGAACACCGGCGCGGCCACATCGCCGCCGTAGTGGCTGCCGGAGCTCGGGTGCTGCAGCACCACCTGGACGACCAGCTGCGGCGCCTCGGCCGGGGCGAACCCGGCGAACGAGGCGGTGTAGCCGCCGTCCTCGTAGGTCCCGGTGCTCGGGTTGACGATCTGCGCGGTGCCGGTCTTGCCCGCCACCCGGTAGCCGGGGATCTGGGCCTTCGGCGCGGTGCCGTCCTTGGTGGTGACGCCCTCCAGCATGTCCCGGATCGCCTCCGCCGTCCGCGCGCTGACCACCCGCTTCTGCGCGGGCGCGGCGGCCGGGGTGAAGGCGCCGTCGTCGCCGGTGGTGCCGGCGACCAGGGTCGGCGCCACCCGCACGCCGCCGTTGGCGATCGTCGCGTAGACGCTCGCCATCTGCAGCGCGTTCACCGACAGCGACTGGCCGAACGCGATCGGGAAGCGGTCGGTGCCCGACCACTGGCTCGGCGGACGGAGCTGCCCGGCCGTCTCGCCGGGCAGCCCGACGCCGGTCCGCTGCCCGAACCCGAAGTCGCGCAGGAACTTGTAGAGCGTGTCCTGGTCGATGCGCTCGCTGGCCAGGATCGTCCCGACGTTGCTGGACTTGGCCAGCACGCCGGTGAAGGTCAGCCGCTCGGTGCGGTGCTGCTCGGAGTCGTGGAACGTCCGGTCGTACCTGCGGACGCTGTAGGGCACGGTGAACGGCGTCTGGGGCGTCACACCGCCGCGTTCGAGCGCCGCCGCCGCCGTCACGACCTTGCCGGTGCTGCCCGGCTCGTACGCCTCCTGGACGAGCGGGCTGCCCCACCGCCGCCAGTTGGACCTGCCGTAGTCGTTGGGGTCGTAGCCGGGCGCGGACGCCATCGCGAGCAGCTGGCCGTTGCGCGGGTCCATCACGATCACGCTGCCGCTGCGCGCGCCGGTCGCCTTCACCTGCGCCTCGATCGCCTGCTGCGCCTTGTACTGGACGTCGCGCATCAGGGTCAGCCGGACGCCCTTGCCGGGCACCGGCGGGCGCTTCTGGTCCTCGCCCATCGGGATGTGCTGGCCGTCCGGGCTGATCTCGATCCGCTGCCATCCGGCTCGTCCGGCGAGCTGCCGGTTCAGCGAGTACTCCAGCCCGGCGGCGCCGCGTCCCTCGGCGTTGACGAACCCGATGACGCCGGCGGCGAGCGAGTCGTTCGGGTACTCGCGCCGGTACTCGGGGTAGGTGCCGATGCCGACGAACTTCATGCCCGTCACCAGGCGCGCCTGGTCGGGGCGGACGCCGTGGGCGAGCACCTCGTACCGGCTGTTGGTCCGCGCGAGCTGCTTCATGACGGCGGCCTGGTCGAGCCCGAGCATCGGCGCCAGGGCGCTCGCGATCTGCTGCCGCTTCTCCGGCTTGATCACGCCCGGGTCGGCGTAGACCAGCCGCGCCTCGACCGTCATGGCGAGCGGGTTGCCCTGCGCGTCGGTGATGTCGCCGCGCACGGCGGGCAGGTCGATCTTGCGGAGCCGCTGCTCCAGCGCCCGCGCGGTGTAGTGGCCCGACTCGATGGTCTGCAGCTGGACGAGCCGCCCGGCGAACAGCGACAGCACGAACGCGACCGCGAGCAGGCCAGCGTTCAGCCGCTTCATGGGGTCGCGGCGGCGGAACGGGATGCGGATCCCCCGGCGCGGCGGCCTGCGCGGCGGTCCGCCGCGTCCCCGCGCGCCGCCGGGCCGTGGCC
>NZ_QURH01000746.1 GCF_003428695.1 Actinomadura logoneensis | reverse complement strand
GCACCCCCGCCCGGCGCACCCCCGCCCGGCGCGCCGCCGCCCGCCGGGGCGGGGACGGGCGCCGCCGCCTGTTCCACCGGAGTGACGGCTGACTCGGCTGACGCGGCCTCGGCGGCCGGTCCGGGCGTGTCGCTCATGATCGTCTACTGCCCTCTGGGGGTCGGGGTTCGGCGAGCCGAGCCTAGCGATCCGGCCGCCCCGCGTCCCGCCCCGACACACCCGGATTCGATCATGACGCGCGGCCCGTTCCTGCCGCCGGCCTTTACGTTGTAGATCACAAGCAGGGACCGGAAAGGGCCCGCCCCGGGACACCCCGGAACGGGCCCTCACCGTCCGTGCGGATCAGTCCTCGAACGCCTCCGGCGGCGGGCAGGAGCAGATCAGGTTGCGGTCGCCGTACGCCTGGTCGATGCGGCGGACCGGCGGCCAGTACTTGCCCTCGCGCAGGGACGGCAGCGGGTAGGCGGCGCGCTCGCGCGGGTAGGCGTGCTTCCAGTCCTCGGTGACCAGGCAGTCGGCGGTGTGCGGGGCGTTCTTCAGCGGGTTGTCCTCGCGGTCGAGCTCCCCGTCGGCGACGGCCTGGATCTCCCGGCGGATCTCCACCATGGCGTCCACGAACCGGTCGAGCTCGGCGAGGTCCTCGCTCTCGGTCGGCTCGATCATCAGCGTCCCGGCGACCGGGAACGCCAGCGTCGGGGCGTGGAAACCGTAGTCGATCAGCCGCTTGGCGACGTCCTCGGCGGTGATGCCGGTCTCCTTGGTGATCCTGCGCAGGTCGGCGATGCACTCGTGCGCGACCAGCCCGTCCCGGCCGGTGTAGAGGATCGGGAAGTGCGGCGCCAGCCGCGCGGCCAGGTAGTTCGCGCCGATGATCGCGCCCTCGGTCGCCGACCGCAGCCCGTCCGGGCCCATCATGGCGATGTAGGTCCAGGAGATCGGCAGGATGCCCGCCGAGCCCCACGGCGCGGCCGAGATCGGGCCGACACCGGTCTCCTGCGGCCCGGCCTCCGCGCGCAGCGGGTGGGACGGCAGGAACGGCGCGAGGTGCTCGCGGACGCCGACCGGGCCGACGCCCGGGCCGCCGCCGCCGTGCGGGATGCAGAAGGTCTTGTGCAGGTTCAGGTGCGACACGTCCGAGCCGAACTCGCCCGGACGGGCGAGGCCGACCAGCGCGTTCAGGTTCGCGCCGTCCACGTAGACCTGGCCGCCCGCGTCGTGCACGGACTTGCAGACCTCGGTGATGGACTCCTCGAACACCCCGTGCGTGGACGGGTAGGTCACCATGATCGCGGCGAGCGCGTCGCCGTGCTTGGCGATCTTGGCGTGCAGGTCGTCGACGTCGATGTTGCCGCCGTCGTCGCACTTGACGACCACGACCTTCATCCCGGCCATCACCGCGGACGCGGCGTTGGTGCCGTGCGCGGAGGACGGGATCAGGCACACGTCGCGGTGCCCCTCACCGCGCGAGGCGTGGTAGCCGCGGATCGCCAGCAGCCCGGCGAGCTCGCCCTGCGACCCGGCGTTCGGCTGCACCGACACCCGGGCGTAGCCGGTGATCTCGGCGAGCCAGCCCTCCAGCTCGCCGATCAGCTCGACGTACCCGGCGGCCTGGTCGAGCGGCGCGAACGGGTGGATGTTCGCGAACTCCGGCCAGGTGATGGGCTCCATCTCCGTCGTCGCGTTCAGCTTCATCGTGCAGGAGCCGAGCGGGATCATGGAGCGGTCGAGCGCGATGTCCTTGTCCTGGAGGCGGCGCAGGTAGCGCAGCATCGCGGTCTCGGAGCGGTGCGCGTGGAACACCGGGTGGGTCAGGTACGGGCTCTCCCGGCGCAGCGCGGCGGGCACGTCCCCGGCCGGGGCCTCGGCGGTGCCCTCCGCGGCGCCCGCCGGAGCGCCCGCGGGCACGCCCTCGACGCCGAACGCCTTCCAGACGGTCTCGACGTGCTCGTCGACGGTGGTCTCGTCGCAGGCGATGCCGACGTGGTCGGCGTCCACCGGGCGCAGGTTCACGCCCAGGGCGCGCGCGGCGGCGACGACCTCGGCGGCGCGGCCCGGCACGCGGGCGAGCACGGTGTCGAAGAAGTGCTCGTGGACGACCTCGACGCCGCCCGCGCGCAGTCCCGCGGCGAGCCGGACGGCGTGCAGGTGGGCGCGCTGCGCGATGGCGGCCAGGCCCTCCGGGCCGTGGTACACCGCGTACATGCTGGCCATGACGGCGAGGAGCACCTGCGCGGTGCAGATGTTGCTGGTGGCCTTCTCGCGGCGGATGTGCTGCTCGCGGGTCTGCAGGGCCAGCCGGTAGGCGGGCTTGCCGTCGATGTCGACCGAGACGCCGACCAGGCGGCCCGGGAGCTGCCGCTGGATGCCCTCGCGGACGGCCATGTACCCGGCGTGCGGGCCGCCGAAGCCGTAGGGGACGCCGAACCGCTGCGCCGAGCCGACCACGATGTCGGCGCCGCTCTCCCCGGGCGGCCGCAGCAGCGTCAGCGCGAGCAGGTCGGCGGCGACCACGGCCTGCATGTCGCGCGCGTGCGCCGCCTCCACCAGCGGCGTCAGGTCGCGGACGGCCCCGGACGCGCCCGGGTACTGCACCAGCACGCCGAAGAAGTCGCCGTCCGGCAGCCCGTCGGACAGGTCGGCGGTGACGACCTCGATGCCCAGCGGGACGGCCCGGGTGCGGATCACCTCGATCGTCTGCGGCAGCGCGTCGGCGTCCACCAGGAACGCGCCCGGCTCCTTGCGCCGGCCGGCGCGGTGGGCCAGCGCCATCGCCTCGGCGGCGGCGGTCCCCTCGTCCAGCATGGAGGCGTTGGCGACCGGCAGGCCGGTCAGGTCGGCGACCACGGTCTGGAAGTTCAGCAGCGCCTCGAGCCGGCCCTGCGAGATCTCCGGCTGGTACGGCGTGTACGCGGTGTACCAGCCCGGGTTCTCCAGCACGTTGCGCAGGATCACGCCCGGCGTGTGGGTGCCGTGGTAGCCCAGCCCGATCATGGAGGTGAGCACGGTGTTCTTGTCCGCCAGCTCGCGCAGCCGGGCGAGCGCCGCCGGCTCCGACAGCGCGGGCGGCAGCGCCAGCGGGCGGTCGGTGCGGATCGCCGCCGGGACCGCCCTGTCGATCAGGGCCTCGGCGCCGGAGTAGCCGATGGCCGCCAGCATCCGGGACCGCTCGTCGCCGGACGGGCCGATGTGCCGGTCGGCGAACGCCGTCCGCGGGGTCTGTGGCGAGGCCACGGGAGCGAAGTACTGGGCGGTCATTGGGGAGAGCCTCCTGGGCTGCGAAAGCGGTCGCTCAGGCGTCCCCGGCCCGGCGGCCGGCGACGGTCTCCCCCTCTGTCGTGGCACCTGAGAGCTTCCCCCGCGCACGCGCGCGGAATTTCCCCTTCGGTGAGGCGTCCCGTCCCCGTTTCCGGGCGCGCGCCTGCTTTCCAGAGGTGCCTCGTCTGCGCGGTCCTTTTGCCTGAGAGGTTCCGGGGAGGGTTGCCCCTTCGGCGTCCCACGCTGGCGGCGTGGAATCTCTCCCGCACAGGGTCAGCGGCGTTTCCTTTTGGGAACTCTATCCAACACGCGGCAGGATCGAACGCGGCGGCCCCGCCGTGGACCGCCTCGGCCCTCGGCGGACCGCCGGACGTCCCGCCCGCCGCGGACCGGCCCGGACGGCGCGGGGACCGGCCCGGACGGCGCGGGG
>NZ_QURH01000750.1 GCF_003428695.1 Actinomadura logoneensis | reverse complement strand
CGCTCCGCTGCGCGCCGTGCCCGCGGCGCGCGCGACCTCCGCTAGCGGAACCGGCCCCGTCCGCCTGTCGCGCCCGCGCCCGACACGCCCGCGCCGGACGCGCCTACGGGGCGGACAGGTCGTCGGCCACCGCGCGCAGCACGGTGGCGATCTTCTTCGCCTCGGCGGGCGCCGGGTGCTTGCCCCGCCGGTAGGTGTTGGAGATGCCGTCCAGCAGCTTGATGAGGTCCTCGGTGATCACGACCATCTCGTCCGGCTTCTTGCGCTTCTGCCGGGCGATCGCCTTCTCCACCGAGGGCAGGGTCTCCAGCGCGCGCAGCTGGTGGGCCTGCTGGCCCCGCCTGCCCTCGACGACGCCGAACTCGACGCGCTGGCCGGGCTTGAGCGCCGTCACCCCGGCCGGAAGCGCCGAGGAGTGCACGAAGACCTCCCCGCCGTCGTCGCGGGTGAGGAAGCCGAATCCCTTGTCGGCGTCGTACCACTTGACCTTGCCAGTGGGCACGGGAACCTCGTCTAGCTCGCTTTGGGTTGGCCCTCAAGATTAGTGCCTCGCCGACTGCCGGAGAACACGTGCCGGACTCCGGAAACCCTTGCGTGGCAGCGGAACGAAGCTACCGGTGAACGTCCGGGACGGCATCCGAATATCCGTCCGGACGCCCTTCCGGATGACCGTTAGCGTTTCGTCCGTCGTAACGGCCGGTCAGCCAATCCGGGAATGGGCGCAGGTCGGGCAGGACGAGGTCCGCGCCGTAGTCGGTGAGCGCCGGGGCGTCGAACGAGCCGGTCGCGACCCCGATCGAGGTGATCCGCGCCGCGCGGGCCGCGTCCACGTCCCCCAGGTGGTCGCCCACGTACACCGAGACGCCGTGCTCGCGCAGCGCCACGCCCTTGTCCGGGCCGAACAGTCCGCCGACCGTGACGTCCACCGGGAGGTCCAGGTGCCGGACGGTCCGCTCGGTGTCGGCCTGGTTCTTGCCGGACACCACGACGACCCGTCCGCCCAGGGCCCGCACCGCCTCGACGGACTCGCGCGCCCCGGCCATCAGCACGGTCGCGGGAATCGCGATCCCGGCGTAGATCGCGCGGTAGCGGGCCGCCATCTCCGGCACCCGCTCCTGCGGGAACCAGTACGCGATCTCCTCCTCGAGCGGAGGCCCGATCCGCCGGACGACGGCGTCGGTGTCGATGGGCACGCCGGTCTCCGCGGAGAGCGCGCGGTAGACGGCGGCGATGCCCGCCCGGGTGTCGGCGAGGGTCAGGTCGAGGTCGAATCCGATGGCGAAGGGCGCTTGGTACGGCACGCGTCACAGGGTAAAGGGGAAGTATGACGGCTTCGCCGGTGGCGGCCGTGCGCCGCCCGCCCCTCGCGTCCGCCCGCGCGGACGGAACCCTGACCTCGGACGAGCCGTCCCCGGACACGCGTACCCGCGCTCTCCCGGTAGTGGCGATGCGACGGGATCCGAGTAGGAGAGCGCGGGAGCTGTGTACGCGGCCGGTTCCGCACCGGTGCGGTGTTGTGGTGGTGCCTGCTGGAGTTATCCCCGCCACCCACCCCGCCAACCCGGCCACCAGGGAAAACACCTGTCCCAAAAGTTCCATGCGCGGCTCAAGGAGGGCCCCATGACCCAAGAGCGAGACTCCGCGTCCCGCACCGGCCCCGGCCCCGGCGGGACCGACGCCCCCGGCGCGCGGGGAGCGGACCGCACCCTCCCGTCCAGCGGCACAGGCCCCTCCGGCACGGGTACCGGCGGACCGGACCGCACCCGGCGGATCGGTCCGCCCCGCGACGACGGAAGTCCGTCCCGCCGAGGCGGAGGCGTCGCCGCGGCCAGGCAGCGCGCGGTCTCCTGGCTCGTGACGCTCATCTCGATCGTGACGACCGTGGTGGTGCTGATCCTCGCCGTCCACATCGTCTTCGTGGCGTTCGAGGCCAACACCGGCAACGCCCTGGTGCACCGGATCGGCATCTGGGCGGACGATCTGGCCTGGCAGTTCAAGGACGTCTTCCAGCCGAAGAACCCCAAGGTCGGAGTCGCCGTGAACTACGGCCTCGCCGCCGTGGTCTACCTGGTCATCGGCCGGATCGTGGTCGCCGTCGTCCGCCGCGTCCGCTGACCTCCCGTGGTCGCCGTCGTCCGCCGCGTCCGCTGACCTCCCGGCCGCCCCCGCCCGCAACCGGACGCCGTGGCGTCAGAAGGCCTCGAGCGGGGACGAGGCGACCAGTTCGGCGGGCCCGCCGTCCGGGTCCAGGACGCGGACGGCCTCGAACGGCCACGCCGCGTCCACCCAGTGCCGGACGAAGTCGGCCAGCTCCTTGGCCAGGCCCGGATGGTCGCCGCCGGACCGCACCCAGAACAGCAGCACGGCCTGGGCGCCGTCCGCCGCGTCCGGCTCGGCGGGGAGCACGTGGATGCGGCCGAGCTGGCGCTCCTCGTCCGGGGTGGTCACGACGTAGGCGAACTGGCGGCGCAGCTGGGCCTCCTTCTGCAGCCACGCCGCGTCCACCAGGGCCTGCTCGGCGGTGAGGTCCGCTTGCGGCCAGCCCCAGTCGGCGTGGAACCGCTCACGCAGCGCGGGCAGGCTGTCCATCACCGCGAAGTAGTCCCGCATCGCGTCGTGGACGGTGATCGGACGGATCCGGAAGCCCTGCCCGGCGACCAGGGTGGGGACCACGAAATCCTCGGGCAGGAAGGCCGTCCGGCCTCCGGTCCGCGGGGACAGCGCCATGGACGGCCCTTCTCGCTCCAGCCCCTCCCGGCGACGGGGGCACGAAGCCAACGACTCTAGTCGTCGGCGGCGGGACCGGACCCGGAGATCGGGGTTTCGGCCACGCGCGCGACGGGGTGAAGGCACGCCCGGTCCGCCGGGATGCCTTAGCCTTTCAGGCGGAGGGGACACACTGAGATGACGACTTCTACGCGCGAACGGATCGTGGCCGAGTCGCTGCGGCTGTTCGCCGACCGGGGCTACGCCGCGACGTCGGTCGCCGAGATCGAGGCGGCGGCGGGCCTGTCGCCCGGCGCGGGCGGCCTGTACCGGCACTTCCGGTCCAAGGAGGAGGTGCTCTCGGCCGCGATCCGCGAGCACATCGAGCGCACCCGGCAGCAGGTCAGCGACGTCCTGGACCAGGCCGTCCAGTACGAGGGCCGGCCGCTGGAGGTCCGCCTGCGGATGACCTGCCAGGCCGGGCTGGCCAAGATGCGCGAGGAGCAGGACCTCATCCGCGTGCTGTTCCGCGACCTGGACCAGTTCCCCAACCTGGTCGCGGAGATGCGCGAGGGCATCGTGAACCCGCTCTACGACGGCATCGCCACCTGGCTCTCCCAGCAGCCCGAGTTCGCGGACGCCGACGAGGACTGGGCCGCGATCGCCTCCATCCTCGGCGGCGCGGTGGTGAACTACTGGCTCGCCAACGAGTCGATGTACGAGCCGCCGACCCGCATCGACGAGAAGCGGTTCGTCGCCGGCTGGGCCCGGCTCGGCCTCGGCCTGGTGCACCTGGACCGCGCGCCCTCCTCCTCCTGACCCCGCGCCGGTCATGGTGGACAGCTTCGCGGACTGGCTGCGCGGACGCGACGACGACGAGCTGCGGGCGCTGCTCGCGGCGCGGCCCGAGCTGGTCGCGCCCGTGCCCGCCGACCTGACCGCGCTCGCCGCCCGGGCCGCGACGCCCGCGGCGGTG
>NZ_QURH01000745.1 GCF_003428695.1 Actinomadura logoneensis | reverse complement strand
GGGCGGCGTGCAGCTGGCCGACGGCGGTGTGCGCCGGACGAGGCGCGGGCAGCGCGCGGTGGCGCGGCCGCGGGGCCTCGTGCTGGGCGGCACCGGCGACGTTATGGGCGGCGGAGCGGGCTCCGCGGGTGAGTGTGGTCATCTCTGCCTCCTTCCGGGGCGTCGGACGTGGCCGGGCGGAGAGCTTCCCCTCTCTCCGCCCGGCCGGCCGTCCCCACCCCGCCCGCGCGCTGGGCACGGCGGGGACGTCGCCCGTGGCGCGGGCCGCGAGTCCCGCACCACGTCGAACATAAGTTCGACGCGTTCACAGTAAACCGCCTCCGTGACGGTTCGTCAATACGTTCGAACGCGCACCGCCACGCTGAGCGATCATGAAGGTGATCGCGCAGCTCAGCGGCATGTCTCCAGGAGAACACGCGGGTCCGACAGTTTCCGGCGCGGTCAGTCGCGGTAGCGGTCGGCGAGCCAGTGGGACCGGTCGTCCGGCGGGGGCGGGACGGCGGCGGGCAGCAGCCGCAGAACGGTCCGCAGCGCCGCCGAGGTGTCGCCGGAACGCCAGGTCAGGCACCACGGGACGAGCGGCACCGGGTCGACCAGGCGGATGCGGTGCAGCTCCGTGCCCGCCGGGAGTTCGACCCCCGCCTCCCCCAGCGCGACCGCGCGGTTCTCGCGCGCGACCAGCTCGCCGTAGTGCCACAGCCCGACGGCGGGTTCGACGAACCGGATCGGGATGCCGAACCGGTCCGCGAGGCGGGTGAGGAACGCCCGCGCCTCGGACGCGACGGGGTCGGGCATGACGACGCCCGCGTCGCGCAGCTCGTCCGGTCGCATCGTCGCGCGTCCCGCGAGCGGATGGTCCAGGCCGACGAACGCGTGCATCGGCACGAGCTGGACGACCCGGGACGTCAGCCCGGCCGGCCACCGCCCCGGCAGGTCCCTGGCCTGCCCGAACGCCGCGTCGATCTCGCCGGAGAGCAGGGCGGGCACGGCCTGCTCGAAGCCCTGCCGCATGGAGACCTCCACGCGCAGGGCGGGTTCGCTGTCGAGGAGGCCGCGCAGCAGGGTCAGGGGGCTGAAACGCTGGTCGAACACGTCCACCCGGAACCGCGGCGGCTCGCCCCGCACGGCGGCCACGACCGCGTCGATGGCGTTCAGCGTCTCCCGGGCGCGCGGCAGGACGCGGCGTCCGGCGGCGGTGAGCTCGACGCGGCGGGTGGTGCGCTCGAACAGCGGCGCGCCGAGGACGGACTCCAGCCGCCGCACGCGCTGCGACAGCGCCTGCTGGGTGAGGAACAGGCGCTGGGCGGCCCGTCCGAAATGCATCTCCTCCGCGGCTGCGACGAAGGCCCGCAGACCGGGAACGTCCACGTCCACGGCCCAAGCCTGGGATTGACAAGCGCGGCTTGTCAAAGCGCCGGAAGTCTTGTTGGACGCCGCGGGAGGCGCGCCGGTTACCTCGGAGGCATGAGCAACGAACCGCGTCAACCCTCCGAGGACGTCTTCCAGCGCCTGCTCCGCGAGCGGATCGTGTTCCTCGGCCAACAGGTGGACGACGAGATCGCCAACCGGCTCTGCGCCGAGATCCTTCTGCTGTCGGCTGAAGACCGGCACCGCGACATCCACCTGTACATCAACTCCCCGGGCGGGTCCGTGACCGCCGGGATGGCCATCTACGACATCATGCAGTTCGTCCCGAACGACGTGGCGACGCTGTCGCTGGGGTTCACCGCGTCGATGGGGCAGTTCCTGCTGTGCGCGGGCGCGCCGGGCAAGCGGTACGCGCTGCCGCACACCCGGATCCTCATGCACCAGCCGTCCGGCGGGATCGGCGGCACGGCGACCGACATCCGCATCCAGACGGAGAACATGCTGGCCACCAAGCGGCAGATGCAGCAGCTGATCGCCGCGCACACCGGGCAGACCGTCGAGCGGATCGAGGCCGACTCCGACCGCGACCGCTTCTTCACCGCCGAGGAGGCGCGCGCGTACGGCTTCGTCGACCACGTCGTGGACACCGCCCGCGCCGTCTCCGCCGCCGCGTGACCGCGGCGCTGCTGTTCTCCGCCGCCGCGTGACCCGCCGTCCGCCCCGCTCCCCCTCCCCGTCGCCGCCTCCGTCCCCCGGCTCCCCCGCTCCCGGCTCCGGGCTCCGGCTCCGAAACGGACGGAAAAGCCGGGAGCGGCGGGCGGGGCGGACGGCTTAGGGTGCCGTCCATGCACCCCAACGCCGAGCGTGTCGCCGCCGTCCTGCGCGAGCAGGGCGCCGACGGCGAGATCATCGAACTGCCCGACTCCGCCCGTACCGCCCAGGCCGCCGCCGAGCAGCTCGGCTGCGAGGTCGGCGCGATCGCCAACAGCCTGGTGTTCGACGCGGACGGCGCGCCGCTGCTCGTGCTGACCAGCGGCGCGCACCGGGTGGACACCGCGCGCGTCGCCGCCCTGGTGGGCGCGCAGAAGGTCCGCCGGGCGACGCCCGAGTTCGTCCGGGAGCACACCGGGCAGCCGATCGGCGGGGTGGCGCCCGCCGGGCACCCCGCCCCGATCCGCACCCTCGTGGACGTCTGGTTGGACAAGTACGACCGGGTCTGGGCCGCCGGCGGGCACCCGCACACCGTCTTCCCGACCTCGTACGCGGAACTGCTCCGCATCACCGGGGGCGACCCGGCCGAGGTGGGAGAGTAGGGGCATGGAGATCTGGCACAACCCGCGCTGCTCCAAGAGCCGCGCCGCGAAGGCCGCCTTGGACGAGGCCGGCGTCGCCTACACCGAGCGCCGCTACCTGGACCAGCCGCCGACGGCCGAGGAGTTCGACCGGACGCTCACCGCGATCGGCGCCGAGCCCTGGGACGTCGCGCGGCTCGGCGAGCCGGTCGCCAAGGAGCTGGACCTGCGGAACCTGCCGCACGACCGGGCGAAGTGGATCGAGGTCATGGTCGCCAACCCGGTGCTCATCCAGCGCCCGATCATCGTCACGGACACCGCCGCGCTGGTGGCGCGCGACCCGCAGTCGGTGCGTCAGGCGCTCGACGGCGCCTGACCGTCCCCCTGCCGGACGGCACGGCACAGCGGTACGGCACAGCGGTACGGCACAGCGGCACGGCACAGCGCTACGGCACTCCGGCCGGCGCGCCCCATCCGCCGCCGGGGGCACTGCCGGTGCCCCTGGGGACATGCCGTACGGCCTGACCGTGACCGTCCGGCACTCGACATCGCCTGTTGCGAGTGTGATTCTGGGGAACCGGACCCCGGCGCGACGGCGCGACGGACTGGACAGCAGCACCCGGAGGGGCGATGACCGCTGAGATGCGCACCGGCCCGGCCAGCCGCGACGGCGACTTCCGGGGCATCGATCCGCCCGCGCTGGACCAGCTGCTCCGCCAGGTGCAGCAGGCGAACACCGCGATCCGCGGCTGGCTCGCGGGGCACCGTCCGCCGCCCGGCGTGTCGGCGGCCGGGTACCGGCAGGCCGAGCAGGTCGGGCAGTGGGCCGCCGACCAGATCGGCATGCTGTCCCGGCGGTACAACTTCGCGATCACCCACCCGGACACGGGCGGCGGCGTGCACGCCCCGCCCGCGTCCCCGCCGAGCCCCGGCCCGTCCGGCGGGAACGGTGGCGGAGGCGGCGGTGGCGGCGGCG
>NZ_QURH01000744.1 GCF_003428695.1 Actinomadura logoneensis | reverse complement strand
GGCCCGGCCGCGACGCCACCGGCGCCCCGCGCGCGGGCGCGGCCGACGGCGGCGTGCTCGGCTTCCTCGGCCGCATGGACGAGCCCCGCAAGGGCCTGCAGGTGCTGCTGCGCGCCTTCGAGATCCTGGCCCCGCGGCGCCCCGGCCTGCGGCTGCTGATCGCCGGGCCCGGCGACGCCGACGACGTCCTCGGCCGCGTCCCGGCCGCGCTGCGCGACCGGGTCGTGGTGCTCGGCATGGTCAGCGAGGAGGACAAGATCCGCGCCTACCACTCGGTGGACGTGTTCGTCGCGCCCAACCTGGGCGGCGAGAGCTTCGGGATCGTCCTCGCCGAGGCCATGTCGGCGGGCGCGCCCATCCTGGCCAGCGACATCGAGGCGTTCGACCGGGTGCTGCTCGGCGGGCGCGCCGGGGCGCTGTTCCCGGTCGGCGACGCGGGGGCGCTGGCCGCGTCCGCCGCCGAGCTGCTGGACGACCCGGCCCGCCGCAAGCAGCTGTCGGTCGAGGCGCGCGACGCCGTGCGCCGCTACGACTGGTCGGCGGTCGCCCGCGACGTCCTGCGGGTCTACGAGACCGTCACCCTGCCCGGCCGCACCGTGGTCGAGATCGGGCGCGGGACGTAGCACGGCGCTACCACGGCGCCGCGCTCCCACCGCGGGGACGCGGCGGGACCGGTGAGACGAGGGACGACCGCGGCCGGCGACCGCCGACCGATGACCCCGGCCGACGACCCCGGCCGATGACCGACGACCGGCGACCGACGACTGAGGACAAGGACGCGTGATGCTGCCCGACTGGTTCTACGACGCCCTCTTCGTCACCGCCCTGCTGTTCCTCCTCGGCGCGTACGTCTCCTGGCGCGCGACCCGGCTGGACCGGCTGCACGTCCGGGTCGAGACGGCCCGCGCGGCCCTGGACGCCGCGCTCGTCCGGCGCTCGGCCGTCGCGCTGGAGCTGGCCGCCTCCCGGCTGCTGGACCCGGCCACCAGCCTGGTCCTGGCGACCGCGGCGCACGAGGCCCGCACCGCCGACGCCGAGGCCCGCGAGTTCGCCGAGAGCGACCTGTCGCGGGCCCTGCGCGCCGTGGTGGACCAGCCGGACTTCACCGCGAACGTGTCCGCCCGGCCGGACGGCCCGGCCGTTCTGGACGAGCTGGCGGCGGCCTCGGCGAAGGTCGTCTACGCCCGCAGCTTCTACAACGACGCCGTCGCGTCCGCCCGCACCGCCCGCCGGAAACTGCTGGTCAGGGTGCTGCCGCTGGCCGGACGGGCCGCCTGGCCGGACTTCTTCGAGATCGACGACGCCCCGCCCGGCCCCTGACCGGCCGGTCCGGGGCTCCGGCGGCGGGGCCCCGGGCCGTCGGCTACCCTCGGGGCCGGTCGCGTCGTCGAAAAGAGGAGAACGCGTGGGTTTCGTCCGCAACCGGCCCCTGCGAACGTGGACCGCCGCCGGCCTCGGCGGAGTGCTGGTCTGCGGAAGCCTCGCCGCCTGCGGCGGGGGAGGCGGGGACAAGTCCTCGCCCGCGCGCCCGGGGAAGGGCGGCGCCGCCGCCACGCCGACGGCCCTCGGCTACCACCCGCTCAACGGCGGCGGGACCGGCCTGCGCAACCCGGTCCTCGCCGTGAAGATCGAGAACACCGCCCCGGCGATGCCGCAGAGCGGCGTGTCCGCCGCCGACGTCGTCTACGTCGAGCAGGTCGAGGGCGGCGAGACCCGGCTGATGGCGGTGTTCTCCTCGCGCCTGCCCGCGCGGGTGGGCCCCGTCCGCAGCGCCCGCATCTCCGACCTGCACCTGCTCCCGCAGTTCGGCCGCCCGGCGTTCGCGTTCTCCGGCGTCCAGAGCAAGATGAAGAAGTACATCCGCAAGGCGCCGGTGTACGACATCTCGCAGGACAACGGCGGACGCGCCTACGTCCGCGACAACTCCCGCCGGATCCCGTACAACCTGTACGCCGACCCGAAGGACCTGCTGAAGCAGGCTCCCAAGGCCGAGGGCCCGAAGGACGTCGGGTTCCGCTTCGGCCCCGCCCCCGACGGCGGCACGCCCACCTCGTCCTTCACCGCGAAGTGGCCCGCCGCCGACATGGAGTTCACCTGGTCGGCCAAGGAGAAGCGGTGGCTGGCCTCCTTCCATGGCCGCCCCGACATGGACGCCGCCGGCGGACGCGTCGGAGGCCGGACGGTCGTCGTCCAGCGCGCGAAGACGACCCGCTCCCAGTTCCACGACTTCCTCGGCGCCTACACGCCCCTGATCCACACCACCGGGACCGGCACCGCCACCGTCTACCGCGACGGCAAGGCGTACGAGGCCAGATGGTCGCGGCCCAGCGAGGACAAGGGCACCACGTTCACGACCGCCGACGGCAAGCCGCTGAACTTCGCGCCGGGACAGGTCTGGATCGTGCTGGTGAACGACGGCAAGCCCTATATGCCCTAGAGCCCTTACAGGGTGTAAGTCATGTTCTCGGGATGGCTGCCGTACACGCCGTAACGCGGGCCCCGGCGGCGCTGACACTCTGCCGGGTCGAGAGGCTGCCCTAGCAGGCAATATCATGTGATCAGACTTGTCGTCCGTCCACGTGAGGAATGCCCGTGTCCACTCCCAGCAACGCCCCTGAGACCACCGCCCCCGCCACGGGCACCGCCCGGGTCAAGCGCGGCATGGCGGAAATGCTCAAGGGCGGCGTGATCATGGACGTCGTCACGCCCGACCAGGCCAAGATCGCCGAAGACGCGGGCGCGGTCGCCGTGATGGCGCTCGAGCGCGTCCCGGCCGACATCCGCGCCGAGGGCGGCATCTCCCGGATGAGCGACCCCGACATGATCGACGGCATCATCGAGGCCGTCTCGATCCCGGTCATGGCCAAGGCCCGCATCGGCCACTTCGTCGAGGCCCAGGTGCTGCAGTCGCTCGGCGTCGACTACATCGACGAGTCCGAGGTCCTCACCCCGGCCGACTACGACAACCACATCGACAAGTGGGCGTTCACCGTCCCGTTCGTGTGCGGCGCCACCAACCTCGGCGAGGCCCTGCGCCGCATCACCGAGGGCGCGGCCATGATCCGCTCCAAGGGCGAGGCCGGCACCGGCGACGTCTCCAACGCCACCACGCACATGCGCAAGATCCGCGCCGAGATCCGCCGCCTGCAGAACATGCCCGAGGACGAGCTGTACGTGGCCGCCAAGGAGCTCCAGGCCCCGTACGAGCTGGTCAAGGAGGTCGCGCAGGCCGGCAAGCTGCCCGTCGTGCTGTTCACCGCGGGCGGCATCGCCACCCCGGCCGACGCCGCCATGATGATGCAGCTCGGCGCCGAGGGCGTGTTCGTCGGCTCCGGCATCTTCAAGTCCGGCAACCCGGCCCAGCGCGCCGAGGCCATCGTGAAGGCCACCACCTTCCACGACGACCCCGACGTGATCGCCCGCGTCTCCCGCGGCCTCGGCGACGCCATGGTCGGCATCAACGTCGCCTCCCTCGGCGAGGACCAGAAGTTCGCCCACCGCGGCTGGTGACGCCGCGCGGCGGCGTCCCGGTGACCACCGGGACCGCCCGCCGGTGACGTCCGCGAGCCGGCCCTGCCCCCACGGCACGGCCGGCTCGCGCGCGGACGGCCTCGGA
>NZ_QURH01000742.1 GCF_003428695.1 Actinomadura logoneensis | reverse complement strand
GTTGTGGTTGAGCATCCTGGCCTCTTCCTGAGCCAGAACGACAACCCGCCGCGCGCGGTCGGTGAACCTCTCGAACATCTCGTGCATCCCATCGACGCGAGCACTGACGCCAGGTTTACTATCTGATTCTCAAGTTACTCGCGGAGGTGCCGCCCGCAAGGCGGCGGACCGGTGTTTCGCTGAGGGTGAGCGTCCCGGTCGGTCCGAAAGGGGGTCGTATGGCTCTGGAGAAACATCCCGCGGTGGACGCGGTTCACCCCGATGAGCTGGCAGATCAGGGTGGTGCGGCCGAGGCGCGTGAGGTGCGGGCCCGGCTGTCCGGGGAGCTCGGCGGACGTCGCCCCGCGGTTCCGGTGCGGCGCCGCCCCGGCACGGGTGGGCGGCGTGAGGGTTGACCAGTCACTACAAAAAGCTATAGTGACGTCCATCACGGGTTCTCGGGCTCGCGCGACCGGGACCCGCACGACGATCTCATCAGACGCTGGAGGTGTCTGGCTTGAGTTCTCTCCGTGAGACGTACGAGTCCCTCAACCTCGAGCCCAAGCCGATCCGGCCGCACATTCTCGCGGCGGCCACGGTCGTGTTCGGGGACGACTACTACGCGGGCCGCCGGGAGACCATCAACCTCTCGGGGTTCGTGCAGCTGAACAAGTGGCCGATGCCGGGCTTCGAGCACCGGGTCGACGACAAGGGCCACGCCGAGCTCGGCCTCGAGCTGATCAGCGCGCCCGAGGTCGGCATCAAGGGCTACAGCTACGAGCTGGACGACCGCATCCAGGTCCTGTCCAACCCGTTCCTGCCCAACACGGGCCACGTGCGGCAGATCGTGCCGGGCAAGAACTTCCCGGCCGAGTTCTACATCCGCCGCTTCGGCATCCTCGAGACGAGCACGCTGCGCCTGGCGCACCGCAACGTCATCGACATCTACGGCGTCGTGGACGGCATCCCGCCGTACAAGAAGCCGCTCACCGGCCCCTACCTGGGCTCGCCGCGAGGCGACGGCCCGTTCGACGTCGTCCAGGCGCCGAACGTGGTGCGCGGCACCACGCTCCCCGAGGCGTGGTACCCGGCGAACGACGAGAACGAGCCGGTCGGCATCACCCCCACGGTGTTCTTCGCCGAGAGCGCCGGACCGTGCATGTCGATGCTGGTCGACCCGTCCATGATCATGCAGGTCTCGCTGGAGGGCTCGGTCCGGATCGAGAAGGACGGCCGGACCGAGACCATCGACCTCGCGGGCGACTACCGCAAGGCCGCCGGCACCGAGATCCTGCTGTTCGGGCCGGAGAAGCACGACGGCGCGGGCGTGCTGGCGCAGATGGCCCGGGTCGCGGTGACCGGCCACAGCGACCTGCTCGGCGGCCGGGTCATGCTGCGGGCCAGCTGGCCGCGGCCGTCCGGCGGCACCCTCGGTGAAGGCACCGAGGACAGCCTCAGCCGCGTCCGCTACCCGGCCGACCTGCACATCGACGGCGAGTTCGAGCTCGTCACGCCGGAGGCCAACCTGTACGCGGCCAACGCCGTGCACGTCACCGGCAAGCTGTCCGACCTCGAGCCGACGGGCGCCGAGCTGGGCATGGTGGGCGCCGACGCGGCGCTCGTCGGCGAGTCCGGCGACGTCCGGGCGCGGCTGACCGGCCTGCGGCTCGTCATGCGCGACGCGCACGTCGGCGAGACGGCGGCGGTCAACATCTGACCCGTCCGGCCGCCGTGCCGAACGGCGGCCGGAGCCGGAACGGGCGGACGTCCCGGCGGCGAGCGGGTGCGTCCCTCCCGGGCCGATGGTGCCCGGGAGGGACACGCGTCCGCCCGTCGGCGGCGTCCGCGACGGCGGACGGCCGGCGTTCCCGGCCGTGTGACCGACTGCCCCTCCGGCCTCTGTATCCGTACCGCCCGGGAGCGTGCTTCCGGGCCATGCCCCGGGGAGGACCGTCCGTGGACCAGCGCCTCGTGCTCATGCACCAGGCCATGCTCGCCGACCGGCCCCGGCTGGACGCCTACGACCGGGCGCTGGCCGCGTCCGTCCGTGGCGGCGTGGTGGCCGACGTCGGCGCGGGCACCCTCGCGTTGTCGCTGCTGGCGCTGCGCCACGGCGCCGCCCACGTCTACGCGGTCGAGGCCGACCCCGAGACGGCCGCCATCGCCGCGGAGATCGCCGGACGCAACGGGCTGCGCGGGCGGCTGACGGTCGTGCGCGGCGACGCGCGGACCGTGCGGCTGCCCGAGCGGGCCGACGTGGTCGTCTCGGAGATGATGGGCAACCTCGGCCCCGAGGAGCAGATGATGGAGGTGCTCGGCGCGTTCAACGCCGCGAACCTCGCGCCGGGCGGACGGACCGTCCCGCACCGGCTGGTGACGCGGCTGGCGGCCGTCCAGTTCGACGGCGAGGGCTGGGGACTGTGGAACGGCGACTTCTACGGCTACAGCCTGGACGCCGTCCAGGAGGCCGCCGAACCCGCCGCGCAGCTGCACTTCTTCCAGCGTCCGCCGACGCTGCTGAGCCGCCCCGCGGCGGTGGCCGACCAGCGCCCCGGCGGCGCGTCCGGCGTGGCCGCCCGGCGGTCGCTGACCATCACCAGGCCCGGACGGCTGCACGCCGTCGTCGGGTACTTCACCGCGACCCTCGCCAAGGGGGTCACGCTGTCCAACCTGCCGTCCTATCCCGGCTGCAACTGGGCGGTGTGGGTGTGGCCGCTGCGGCACACGCCCGTGGCGGCGGGGGACATGCTCCGGGTCCGGCTCGTGCCGCCGCCGGACGTCCGCGACGTCGGCCGGTGGCGGCTGGAGTGCGGCCTGCGGAAGGGGAGATGACGATGCCGTTCGCGGCGGGCACGGTCCGGGACATCCCGGTGCGCGCCTTTAAGCTGTGCGGCCTGACCTGGACCGGGCAGGACCTGTGGTTCTCCGAGGCCGTCTCGAACCAGATCATGGCGCTGGACCCGGCGACCGGCGAGGTGCGGCACCGGGTGCCGTGCGCCGGCGTCCGCACCGACCTGACGACGCTGGACGGCGACCTGGTGCAGGTCGCCGGACCTGACCGGGACCTGCGGGTCCTCGACCGGCACGCGGGCGAGGTGCTGGGGGAGCGGCCGAACCCGCGCCCCGGCCACGTGCTGTGCGGGCTGGAGGCGACCCGGCACGGGCTGTGGCTCGGCTACGAGGACCTGCGCCAGATCGACCTGCGGGACCCGGACGACCTGCGGCTGCTGGCGTCCTACCAGGTCCGGCGGCCGGTCGCGGGCATCACCATGTCCGACGGCTTCCTCGTCTACTCCGACTACCGGGGCGCGACGATCAACCTCCTGGACCTGGCGCGCGGCGTCGAGGTGGCGTCGGTGTCGGTCGCCGGGAACCCGACCGGGATCGCCTGGGACGGCACCCGGATCTGGTACTGCGACTACACCACGCTGCAACTGCGGGCGATCGAGATTCCGGGGATCGCCGGTGGCTGACCTGCCCGGTGGACGGCGGACGGCCGATGCGCTGGCCCTCACCGGCCGGGCGGCGCGGGTGCTCGCGACGACCGCGCTCGTCGCGGCGGGCGCGTTGCCCGTCGCGGTCGCGCTGGCCGCGCTGCG
>NZ_QURH01000740.1 GCF_003428695.1 Actinomadura logoneensis | reverse complement strand
GGGGTCGAGCGCCGCGTCGCCGAGGTCCGCGCCGAGGCCGCGCGCGAGCTGTCGGTCGCGCAGAGCGAGCGGGACGCCTCCCAGCGCCGGGCCGACGAGGCCCGCTCCGAGGCCGACGGCGCCCGCCAGCGCGCCGACGCCGCCGAGAAGGACGCCGCCCGCGCCCGCGAGGAGGCCAAGAAGGCCACCGCCAAGCGGGACGCCGCCCAGAAGGCCTGGGAGGAGGCGCACGAGATGGCGCAGCAGGCGGTGACCGCCAAGCTCGCCGCCGAGAGCGAGCGCGACCGCATCGCCGCCCGCGAGACCGAACTGCTCGCCGCGCTCGAGAGCACCCGTGCCGACCTGGTCGCCCAGCACGCCAGGGTCGCGGAGGCCGAGGGCGTCGCCGAGCGGCACCGCGTCGAGGCCGCCGTCGCCAAGCAGGGCGCGGAGGACCTCCGCAACTCCATGCGCGACACCGAGGCGCAGCGGCAGCGCGCGATGCAGGCCGCGAGCAAGGCCGAGGCCGAGCGCACCGCCGCGCAGCGCGCCCGCTCGGAGGCCGAGGCCGAGGCCGCCCGCGCCAAGGCCCTCGCCGAGGACGCCGTGAAGGAGCGCGACGCCGCGCGCGAGCAGGCCGTCCAGGCGGTCGCCGAGCGCGACGAACTGCTCGGCAAGCTGAACGAGCACGCGCTGCAGATCCGGCAGCTGTCCCAGTCGGTCGCCGAGCAGCAGGCCGCGCTGGCCGCGCTCGCCGAGGAGCGCGACGCCGCCCGCGCAGAGGCCGACCGCGCGCGCCGCCAGATCGACCAGTTCACGCACAACACGCTGTCGTCGAACCTGCCCGGCGGACGGATGCCCGGCGGCGCGTCGCCGAACACCACGGGCGCGCCGGGCGTCCCGGACCTGCCCAGCCTCTCCGACGGGGCGCCGCCGGCGGTCCACGCGCCGCACGGCATGCCGGTGCCGCCGGTCGTCCCCGGCCACGGCACGCCGTATGCGCCCGCCGACTACCCGTCCGCCGAGGGCACGGGCGGTTATCCGTCCGCCCCCGAACGCACGGGCGGTTATCCGTCCGCCTCTGAACGCACGGGTGGTCACCCGGCGGTGGACGGCGGTCCGGGCATGCCGCTGGCGGCTCCGATCCCGCCCGCAGTGCCGGGGCCGGTGGGCATACCGTCCTCGATCACCGGCGGCACCCCGTTCGTGGGCGCGGGTGCGCAGGGCGGCGGCCCCGCCGGTCAGATGCCCGGTCCGTCCGGCCTGAACGGCAACGCCAACGGCGGCGACTTCGCCAACGGCAACGGCGGCACGCACGGCCACGTCAACGGAGGCGCCGACAACGGTGCCCACGGCAGTGCCAACGGGTCCGGGATGAACGGCCACCGCCGCGGCCCCGACGACCGCGAGGACCCGCTCTTCACCGGGCCGTGACGCGCCCCTGACGCGGGAACGCGAACGGTGCCGGACGCGTCGCGCCCGGCACCGTTCGGCTTCCGGTCACAGATAGCGGACGATCACGACGAGCACCAGCGCGGTGCAGGCCACGATCCAGACGGCGTGGCCGCGCTCCCTGCTGGCGGTGGCGCGCAGGCTGGTCACGCGCCGCCGGCTCTGCCTCACATCGAACATCGCGCGCCGGGCGCGCTCCCAGGTCATCCCCATGTAGACGGCGAGGCCCGCCACGGCGAGGACGAGAACTGCGTTTCCGGTCATCCGGCCCGACCTCCACTGGCCGCAGATGCTCAGAATTCAACGCGATTGTCCCTGCCCTGCTCCGTGCCACGCGACACATTTCCGGCAGCGATCCGTCTGAATGAGGCGGCATCCGCTGCCGGATCATGGGCGCAATCCAGGATTATTCGCCTTATTTCCGGCGAATGCCTACGCGCGGAAACGGTCCGGATCGACCTCGATCCAGATCTGCTCGGCCCGGCCGATCAGCCGCCCGTCCGCGCCGTACACCGCGCTGCCCGCGAACATCTTGCGGCCCTCGCGGCGGCGCGCGACGCCCACCGCCACGCACGGCTCGCCCGCCTCGGGCAGGTCGTGCACCCGCGCGGTCATGGTCCCGAGCACCGCCGGGCGGCTGCCCGCCGGGTCGAACGCCCAGCCGCCCGGGCAGTCGAGCGCGGCCCACACCAGGGCGGTGGTCGGGGCGTCCCAGGGCGTCCACGGGCAGGCGACCGTGCCGTCCAGGCCGTCCACCGGGCCGGGCGCGAGGCGCATCCCGTCGCCGGGCGCGCGGTCCGGCCCGCACACGAAGCAGCCCGGGAACGGGTGGTCGCCGCCCGGGTTGAACTTCTCGGCGGCGCGGGCGGCGGCGTCCGGGGCGACCGCCGGGACGGGGTCGGCGCCGAAGCCGTCCGCGCGGGCCTCGGCGACCAGGCGCTCGCCGTCCCACAGCGTCAGGTGCCCCCGCGCGCCGTCCTCGTCGGCGACGCGCAGCGGGGTCTCCAGGGGCGGCGGCAGGCGCAGCGCGACCCGGACGCCGTCCGGGGCCGCGTCCCCGGCGACCTCGGAGGCCAGCAGTCCGGCGACGTAGCCGCCGTTGCCCGAGTTGTCCGGACCGTGGAACCGTGCCTCCACCAGCATGTGGGTAACCCCCGCGCGAGAGATCGACTTGGAACGGTCGAATCCTAGCCGGGGGTCACTAAAGTTCCCAGATCTGGTCAAAGTGTGCGGAAGGGGCGGGCTGGGCGGTCCGCGCCCGGCCGATCGACCGCGAGAACCGGCGTCCAGCGGACCTCGAAAGCTTCGTGAGCGGGGAAATCGGGGTGGCGGCAGAGGGAGGTTCGGGGGACCCGAGAGGGCTGCGGCTCAGATGGCGCGGGAGGGCTGCGGACGGCCTGGACGGGTGGAGAAGAACACCGACAGCGACCCGTTCAGCCGTGCCCGGACGGTCTCCTCGTCCACCGGACCGTCGTCGGGGACCGGGCAGCGCTCGAGCGCCCGCTCGATGAGCAGGTCGATGTTGCGGTCGGCGACGAGCACCGAGCAGGTGTCGCAGGCGAGCCACGGATACAGCATGTTCAGCACGGCCACGGCGGTGTCGTCGTCCGACAGGTGCGTGGTGTCGAGCTCCACCTCGAACATGTCGGTGGCCTCGGGGTCGAGCGTGGGGTAGTAGAGCCAGCTGGGATCCGGGGCGGCGCAGAAGTCGCAGGTCGGATCGGGCGGGGCGGCCGTGCCCACGGCCAGCTCGAGCGCGTGGTCCCACGGTTCCACGCGGCGGTTGTGCCGGTATCCGACGGTGTCGAGCGCGCCCTCGCGGTTGTGGGTGACGTCATGCACCTCCCCACCGCACCGGGCGCACATGAAGCCGATGTCCTCCATGCCCTTCCCCCTGATCGCTGAGGCACCGATCTCACAGTATCCGCATGGACGGCACCCGCGTACCAGCCCTGCGCGATTCGATCTTGCCCGGATTCGGCCCCGTTGCCCAGCGGGCGCGGGCCGGTCCGATACCGTGGGTCCCCGGCGACGCCCGCGTCCCGGCGACCCCGGCAGGCCCCGCCCCCGTTGCCGCGCACACGCCGCGCACCCGCTGCCCCGC
>NZ_QURH01000743.1 GCF_003428695.1 Actinomadura logoneensis | reverse complement strand
GCCTGGTGGCTGGCGGCGGTGGGCACCGCGTGGCTGGTCCTGCTGGCCCTGGCGCCCGAGGCCGTCTGGGTGGCCTTCCCGCTGTACTTCCTCCAGCTCCACCTGCTGCCGCGCCGTGCCGGCCTGGCCGCCGTCATCGCCACCGCCGCGGCGGCCTGCGCCGGGTTCGCCGTCCACACCGGCTCGGCCGGTCCCGCCGTCGCCGTCGGCCCCACGCTCGGGGCCGCCGTCGCGGTCGCGGTGGTCTGGGGGTACCAGGCCCTGTACCGGGAGAGCGAGCAGCGCCGGCGGTTGATCGAGGAACTCACCGCCACCCGGGCCGACCTGGCCGCCGCCCAGCACACCGCCGGCGTCGCGGCCGAACGCGAACGGCTGGCCCGCGAGATCCACGACACCCTGGCCCAGGGCCTGTCCAGCATCCAGCTGCTGCTGCGCGCCGCCGAACGCGCCCTCCCCGGCACCCCCGACACCGCCGCCCGCCACGTCCAGGCCGCCCGCCAGGCCGCCGTCGACAACCTCACCGAGGCCCGCCGCTTCGTCGCCGCCCTCACCCCGCCCGCGCTCGAGGGCACCACGCTGGCCGGCGCCCTGCAACGCCTGTGCGCCACCACCTCGGCTCGGCACCGGCTCACCGCGCGCTTCCACCTCACCGGCGACCCCGCCCCGCTCGCCACCGCCCACGAGGTCGCGCTGCTGCGCATCGCCCAGTCCGCCCTGGCCAACACCGTCCGCCACGCCGACGCCACCACCGCCGACATCACCCTCGGCCGCCGGGACGACCACGTCGTCCTCGACATCGCCGACGACGGACGCGGCTTCGACCCCGCCCGCCTGCCCGCCCCCGACCCCGAGACCGGCGGGTTCGGCCTGGCCGCCATGCGCGCCCGCGCCCACGCCCTCGGCGGCACCCTCACCGTCGCCTCCGCCCCCGGCCACGGCACCACCCTCACCGCCCGGCTCCCCGCCGCCCCACCCACCCCGACCGAACCCGAGGCCCACCCATGACCGACGCGCCCATCCGCCTGCTGCTGGCCGACGACCACCCCGTGGTGCGCGCCGGACTGCGCGCCGTCCTGGAGACCGAACCCGGCCTGGCCGTGGTCGCCGAGGCCGCCACCGCCCAGGAGGCCGTCACCCGAGCCGCCCGGGGCGACATCGACGTGGTGCTCATGGACCTGCGGTTCGGCAGGGGCACCATGGGCGGCGCCGAGGCCACCGCCCAGATCACCGCCCGGCCCGGAGCCCCCCGCGTCCTCATCGTCACCACCTACGACTCCGACGCCGACACCCTGCCCGCCATCGAGGCCGGCGCCACCGGCTACCTCCTCAAGGACGCCCCGCCCGAGGACCTGGCCGCCGCCGTCCGCACCGCCGCCGCCGGACGCACCACCCTGGCCCCCACGGTCGCCGACCGGCTGATGAACCGGCTGCGCACGCCCGGCGCCAGCCTGACCCCGCGCGAAACCCAGGTCCTCACCCTGGTCGCCGACGGCCTGTCCAACCAGGCCGTCGGCGACCGCCTCCACCTCACCGAGGGCACCGTCAAATCCCACCTGGCCCGCATCTACGCCAAACTCGACGTCGACTCACGCACCGCGGCCGTCGCCACCGCCACCGACCTCGGCCTCATCCGCCGCTGACCGGCCCCCGCCCCTGGCGACCGCACCGACCCCTGCGCCCCCGCGCCTGGCGACCGCAGCCGCCTCACGGACGTCGGGAACGGGATGTGATCCCTTCTTGCCGTGCCTCCGTCCCACCCCTGACGTGGCATCCGCGTGACAGCTGCATATGCCCTGAGCTGCATACACGCTGTGCGGACGGGGCGGGGCCGGGCCAGGGTTCCCCGGGCGTGCACGGGATTTCCCGAGATCCACGGGGATCTCGGGAGAATCACGGCGTTCCGGCCGAGGGCGGTCTCAGGGGTTGGTGAGGGTGTCGGCGACGCCCTCGAAGTCGGCCGCGTTCAGCGTCAGGGAACCCGAGTCGCTGATCGCCTGGGTGGCCGCCGCGCGACCGAGATGGTGGGTCGCCGCACGGTCCAGGTACGCCTCCACCAGACGCGCCCCGGTCACCCGGCCCCGGCCCTGCAGCGCCGACAGGTCGCGCCGCACCACCGGCCACGCGTCCTCACCGACCCGCAGCCGCCGCTCCTCGGCCAGCAGCCGCAAAAGCGCCTCACGCTCACGCGGCTGCGACAGGTCCGGCAGCCGCACCGCCCGCAGGTCCGTCACCAGCTCGGGCGCCGCCGCCGACAGCTCACCCACCCGCGCCGGCGCGCACGTCCCGACCAGCGCCGTCTCGCTGACGCCCTCGAGCCGGGCGCGCGCCAGCGCCGCCGAGTAGCCCGGACCGCGCGGGTCGTCCAGCACCAGCGCGTCCAGGCCGTTCAGCAGCAGCACATGCCCCGCGTGGCTCGCGAGCAGGTCCGCCAAGCCCTCCGGACCCGCAGCCGCCACCTCCTCGGCATGGACCGCGCGGACCTCGCCGCTGCCCGCCTCGACCTCCGCCAGCGCCCGCGCCGCCATCCGCGCCAGCCGCCGCTGCCCGCTCGACGGCTCCCCGATCAGCAGCAGCCCCGGCGCCGACGCGCTCGACACCTCCTGGCCGCGCAACCGCCGCGCCCACTTGCCGCGCCGCCGCACCTCCGTCACCACACGCTCGATGTCGTCGGCCCCGCACAGGAACCGGATCCCGTACGCCTCGGCGACCTGCGGCCCCTGCGGCGGAGCCGGAGCCTGCGGGACCGGGGGAGGCGGCTCGGCCACCGGCGCGGGCGGCGGCGGCAGCACCGGCTGCGCGCCCGCATCGGCCGTCGTCGCGTCCACCGGCCACACGGCCCCCGGCGCCGCGGCCCCGGCGGACGGCGCGCCACCCGGAGACGGCACCGCACCGGGGTACGGCGCTCCTGCGGACGGCGAAGCGGACGACGAGGGCGACGAGGGCGAGGCAAGCGAAGCGGGCGACGAGGGCGAAGCGTGGGACGCGTCCGCCGTCGTCGCGTCCGACGGACGGAAAGCACCGCCCCGCACGTCCGCACTGGGCGTGCCGGCTGAACGGCCCGCGCCCGGGTCGAACTGCGTCGCCTCCGGATCGGCCGACGACCCGGCCCAGCCACCGGCCGGCGGAGCCGCAGGCCCGGAAGGCGGCACCCGGTACGCCGGATCCGCCGTCGTCACACCCTGCTGGAACCCTCCACCGGACGCCCCGCCAGGAGCTCCGCCGATCCCGGGCCCGGCAGGCGGGTACCCCGCACCCGGCGCAGCCCAGCCGCCTGCCTGCCCCTCACCGCCCGACCCCGCGGAACCGGGGTTCAGCACGGTGGGAGGAGCGGCACCGGGCACACCGCCCTCACTCGGATTCAACGCGGTCGGCGGAGCCGCGCCCGGCCCAGCCATGCCGTCGGGAGCCCCGCCGAAAGCGGAGCCGGGGACGCCACCGGGCGCGGAGCCCGGGCCGGGAGGTGCGCCGACCGAGCCGAACGCCGCCGCCTCCGCGCCCGGCTCACCCGCGCCGGGAACGTGGGGAGGCG
>NZ_QURH01000739.1 GCF_003428695.1 Actinomadura logoneensis | reverse complement strand
GCGAAGGACGCGTCCTGGCAGCCAACCTCGCCAAACTCCAATCCCAGGAGAGCGGCGTCCTGTCCGCCCGCGCCAACGCCAACAGCGGCGTGCAGTTCGTGGACAACGCCGACCCCGGCGCGTCCGTGTCCAGTCGGCTCCCGCAGCACGCGATCGTGGGTCTCGCGGGCGGCGCGATCGTCGCTTGTGTCGTCTCCTACCTGCGTGCTACGCAGACCACCTCTCATCGCTTCGGCGGGTCGTCGCGTCCCGGTCACCGCTCCCCCGACCAGCGGTCCCCCGCACGCCGGGCCGAGCGTGGCCGGATCGAGCAGGAGCTGTACGGGCCTGCGC
This sequence comes from Actinomadura logoneensis, assembly GCF_003428695.1. Lineage (GTDB taxonomy): Bacteria > Actinomycetota > Actinomycetes > Streptosporangiales > Streptosporangiaceae > Spirillospora > Spirillospora logoneensis. The sequence goes on along the minus strand of NZ_QURH01000739.1, from coordinate 3,192 downwards.
CTCGCCCCGTCCTGCCCGCAGGTGGCCGCGTTCCCGATCGGATCGAACCGGGACCGCCTCGGCCTGCACCTCGGCCCGCCCCTCGGCCCGCCCCTCGCCCACTGCCTCCGCCCCAACACGGCGATGCCCCACGACCTCGCGGTGAAGCGTCACGGCCTCGCCGTGACGGCGCTCCGCCTCGTCCTGCGCCTCCAGCGGGCTGGGCGGACGCTCCACCGCCCCGCCGTGGGACTTCGGCCGCTCCTCGGCCGTCCCAGCCGGCCCGGTTCCGGCCACAGCAGCCCCGCGCTCCGCACCAGCGGCAGCTTCGGGGGCCGGGCCACTGGTTCCGGCATTAGGGCCGGTTCCGGGAGCGGATCGTGGGCGTCGTCTCGCCGTCCGGCCTCGCCGGTGCATGAGTTCGCCCACCGTCCTGAGCGTCCGCGCTCAGGACGGTGGGCGTCGCCGCGACCGGGTTACAGGTCGTTCTCTTGGCGTCGGCGGCGGGCGGTGAGGAGCAGTCCTGCCACACCGCCCAGGGTCAGACCGACCGTGCCGCAGATCAGTCCGGCGCCGAACAGACCGCCGCCGGCGGGCTCGTCGCTGGCCGTCCGGACGACGTGCAGCGACGTCGGGCTCGCGCCGCCGTGGGCGTGCCCCTTCGGAACGGCGGCGCCGTGCCCCTGACCGCCGGGTGTGGTGCCGCCGTGGTCGTGGCCGCCGTGGCCGCCGCCTGAGGTGGCCAGGGACTTGGTCCCCAGCGAGCCCGGGCTCGCGGACGTGTTGCCGATGACGACGTCGGAGCAGCTGTAGAAGGCTTCGGGACTGTCCGAGCGCTGCCAGATCGCGTAGATCAGGTGGCGGCCCTTCTTGCCCGCGGGGATGGTCGCGGTGAGGTCGTAGAGCCCGTTCACCGCTCTCGGGTTGTTCTTCGTCAGGAACGGCTTGGCATCCAGGTCGGCCCACTTCAACGGCTTCGCCGGGTCGTAGCCGTTCTTGGTGATGAACAGCTGGAACGCGCCCTTGTGCGGCGCGGTCACCGCGAAGCGGAGGTCGAGCCGTGCGCCGGACTTCACGCGGGTGGCGGGCCAGTCGGAGCGCGGCAGGTCCAGGCCCCGGAAGGTCGGGTTCCCGGCGCTGCACAGCCTGCCGTCGGGGATCCGCCGGCGGTGCCGTCCGGCGACGTCGGCGAGCCGGACGCCGTTCCAGTCGTAGAACGCCTGCTTGCCGCTGGCCCTGATGGCGGCCTTGCACGCCGCCGTCCTCGGCGCCTCCGGCCCTTCCTTGTAGCAGGTCAGGACGCGGCTGAGCGGGAACTGCATCGAACCGTGGGCCGACGCGGGCACCGCCGTGGCGGCCAGCGCGGCCCCCACGGCGGCAAGGCCCGTGACGATGCGGGGGGTGTGCTTCACATGGGGCTCCTCGGAGGAAGAATCATCGGGACGCCGCAGACGTTAGGCCGACCTTCTCCCGCCGAAGGCGCTCTTCAGATCCTCTTAAGTCTCCGATCGGCGTTCCATCAGCCTCCCCCCTCGGTGACGCCTTTGCTCCGCCCATTACCGGGTGAATGGGACGGAGAACGAAGCACCGTCGGCCCGTTCACGTCACGGGAAGACAGACGGCGTAGACCGTGTAGAAGCCCGTCGTGCTCGCCGAATTGTTGAAGGCCACGGTCGGTCCGGTCGGTCCGGGATGTCCAGGCCTGCTGCCCCAGTGCCGCCCCGAACAAGCACGGAGCGATGCTCAGGGGGATTTCATGGCAAGGCTGCCTATATCAGTCCGGCAGTCCTGCCGCTGGTGGCCTCGGGGACGCGCGGGGCCTCGCCAACCTCCTGCGGGTAGGTCCGTTTATACGAGGCACCAGCGCGACGCGTCGACGTGGCACGGCACTGGCTCGACGACACCGCCCAGGTCAGCGGCTGACGACCGGGCTCTGCCGGGCGGAGCGCTCAGGGCCGAGCGCGTTCGGAGTCTTCGGGGCGATCGGGACGCTCTGGGTGACCAGCGTGCTCCGGGCGATCGGGGCGCTCCGGGTGATCGGGGTGCTCGGCGGCGTTCAGGGCGTCGCGGTCGGCTTCGTCGAAGGCGCGGGTGTCGCGGGGTTCGACGTACGGCTCCTGGGTCGCGGGGGTGCCCGCGGCGATGGCCCGGCCGCGTTCGAGTTCGGCGTTGAGTTCGGCGCCCAGCAGGATCGCGGTGTTGGTGATCCAGAGCCAGACCAGGAAGATGATGATCCCGGCGAGGCTGCCGTAGGTCTTGTTGTAGGAGCTGAAGTTCGCGGCGTAGAACGCGAACACGGCCGAGGCCGCCAGCCAGATCAGCAGCGCCAGGACGCTGCCGGGGCTGACCCAGCGGAACCCCTGCTTGGCGTTGGGGGACGCCCAGTACAGCAGCGCGAACAGGAAGCTGACCACCAGCAGCAGGATCGGCCATTTGGCGATGTCCCACGCGGTGACGGCGGCGGACTCCAGGCCGATCATGTCTCCGGCCTTGCGGGCCAGCGGACCGGTGATCACCACGGCCATCACCGACACCGAGAGCAGCACCAGCGTGACGACGGTGATGCCCATCCGCAGCGGCAGGGTCTTCCAGATCGGCCGCCCCTCGGGGACGTCGTAGACGGCGTTGCTGGCGCGCATGAACGCCCCCACGTACCCGGACGCCGACCAGAGCGCGGCGACGAGGCCCACGAGGGCGGCCACGCTCGCGCCGGCGCGTCCGCGCTGCAACTGGGTGATGGCGTCGGTGAGGACCTGTTTCACCGAGCCCGGCGCCATGCTCCCGACGTTCTTGATCAGGTCCTGGGAGACCGACTCGCCCGCCAGTCCGATCAACGAGACCACCACGAGCATGGCCGGGAAGATGGACAGCACGCTGTAGTAGGTGAGCGCGGCGGCCCAGTCGCCCAGGTTGTCGTTCTTGTACTCGGCGACGGTGCGCTTGACCGCGCCCCACCAGGAGCCGGGTGCCAGCTCGGTCGGGCCGTCCGGCGCGTCGGGCTCTTCCGTCCTGCCGCGTTCACTCATCACGATCTTCCGCTCGTTCCCGTCGTCAGAGCACCGTGGCCTGGCTGCGCTGGGCGCGCCGCGCCGCGCGGCGGCTGCGCCTCCACCTCCGGACCGTCAGGTACGCCGCGGCGGCGACCGCCCCCTGGGCGCGCGGCTTGAAGTCCGGGGACGCCATGCCGTGGCGGGCCGCCTCGGCCGCCGAGCG
>NZ_QURH01000738.1 GCF_003428695.1 Actinomadura logoneensis | reverse complement strand
GTGCCGCCGTCCCGCGTCGCGGGCGTCCCGCCGGGCCCCGCCGCGCCGTCCCGGGCCGCGGGGGTCTCGCCGTCCTGGGCCGCCGGGCTCACTCGGCGGCCTCCAGCGCGGCGACGATCTCCTCCACGACCTCCTCGGGGGTGCGGTCGTCGGTCTTCACCCGGACGGTGCCGAGCCGCTCGTAGATCGGGAGCCGTTCGGCCAGCATCTTCCGGAGCTGGCTGCGCGGGTTCAGCACGAGCAGCGGACGCGCCTGGTTGAGGCCGACGCGCTTGACCGCCTCGCCCAGGCCGACCTCCAGGTAGACGACCGTCTGGCCCTCCTCCAGGAGCCGCTGCGTCTCGGCGGCGAGGATCGCGCCGCCGCCGAGCGCCACGACGCCCTCGTGCTCGGCGACCGCCGCGGCGACGGCGGCGCGTTCGAGCTCGCGGAAGCGCTCCTCGCCGTCGTCCACGAAGATCTCGCCGATCGGCTTGCCCGCCGCGCGCTCCACGTCGGCGTCGGTGTCGCGCAGCGGGACGCCGAGGCGGTCGGCGAGGGCGGCGCCGACGGTGGACTTGCCGGAGCCGGGCGGGCCGATGATCACGGCCTTGGGACGGGCCATCGTTTCCTCTACTTGACGGTGAGGGAGGACAGGTATCCGGACAGGTTGCGGGCGGTCTCCTCGACCGAGTCGCCGCCGAACTTCTCCAGCGCGGCGTCCGCGAGGACGAGCGCGACCATCGCCTCGGCGACCACCCCGGCGGCCGGGACGGCGGTCACGTCGGAGCGCTGGTTGATCGCCTTGGCGGGCTCGCCGGTGGCGACGTCCACGGTGTCGAGGCGGCGCGGGACGGTCGAGATCGGCTTCATCGCGGCGCGCACGCGCAGCGGCTCGCCGGTCGTCATGCCGCCCTCGATCCCGCCCGCGCGGTTGGTGCGGCGGCGGACGCCGTCCGCGGTGCTGTCGATCTCGTCGTGGGCGCGGGAGCCGGGCCGCCGGGCGGTCTCGAAGCCGTCGCCGACCGCGACGCCCTTGATCGCCTGGATGCCCATGAGGATGCCGGCGAGGCGCGCGTCGAGCCGCCGGTCCCAGTGGACGTGGCTGCCGAGACCCGGCGGCAGGCCGTAGGCGAGCACCTCGACGACGCCGCCGAGGGTGTCGCCCTGCCGCTTCAGCTCGTCGATGTGCGCCACCATCCGGGCGGACGCGTCGGCGTCGAGGCAGCGGACGGGCGACGCGTCCACGGCGGCGAGGTCGCCGGGGCCGGGGACGGCGCCGTCCGGGGCCTCGATCTCGCCCAGCGAGACGACGTGGCTCACGATGTCGACGCCGAGGGCCTGCTTGAGGAACGCCTTGGCGACCGTGCCGAGCGCGACGCGGGCCGCGGTCTCGCGGGCGCTCGCGCGCTCCAGGACGGGCCGGGCGTCGTCGAAGCCGTACTTCTGGATGCCCGCGAGGTCGGCGTGGCCGGGCCGGGGCTGGGTGAGCGGCGCGTTGCGCGCCTGGGCCGCCAGGACGTCCGGGTCCACCGGGTCGGCGGACATCACGGTCTCCCACTTGGGCCACTCGGTGTTGCCCACCTGCACGGCGACCGGGCCGCCGAGCGTACAGCCGTGCCGGACGCCGCCGAGGATCGACACCTGGTCCTGCTCGAACTTCATCCGGGCGCCCCGCCCATGCCCGAGCCGCCGGCGGCGCAGTTCCTCGGCGATGTCCGCCGAGGTCACGCGCACGCCGGCCGGAAGGCCCTCCACGATCGCGGTGAGGGCCGGGCCATGGGACTCGCCCGCGGTCAACCAGCGCAGCATGCCCACGATCCTATTGAGTCGCCGGGCGCGCTCGGGCCGGACGTCCAGGTTGTGAGACCCGTCCGCCCACCGAGGCGGCCTCCGACCTGCGCGCGGACCCGCGCGCCGGCGACCCCGCACGTCCGGAGTGGACGGGCGGGGCCGCGCGGTCTCCAGCGGTCACGTGGACGGTTCGCCCCAGCGGTGCGGGCGGGTCAGGTGGCCGGGGAGGTCACTCGGTGTCGGCGGCCGGACGGGCGAGGCCGTGCTTGGCGGCGGCGCGCTGCCGGGCCCGCTCGGCCGGGTCGTCCGGGACGACGCCGCCAGTGCTGAGGGCGAACCGGCCGGTCGCCCAGGCCATGCCCGCGCCGAGCTGCCCGAAGATCGTCCGGTTCACGTTGCGCAGGTCGTCGCACGCCTGGTGGTAGCACCAGTCGAGCGACTGCCCGGCCCTGCCGCCGAACAGCCGGGCCCACTGCTCGGTCTTGATGAGGTTGGAGCCGCTGGTCTCGCCGCCCGCCGGGATGCCCGCGGCGATGAACGGCCCGTAGTCGGAGCGTCCGTCGAAGTCGCGGCCGACGGTCGGCAGGCCGCGCGAGCCGTGGAAGTCGGTGAGCACCTTCTCGATCTGCGCCGAGCCCTCCGGGCCGGGGCCGGCGCCCTCGTGGTCGCTGTCGTCGCCGTCGTAGACCATCCGGGCGTAGTTCGGCGAGCCGATCATGTCGAAGTTGAGGTAGAGGGCGAGGTCGGCCTTCTCCCGTTCGGTCAGCGCCGCCACGTAGGCGCCGGAGCCGAGGTCGCCGTGCTCCTCGGCGCCCCACCAGGCGAAGCGGACCTTGTTGCGCACCTGCTTGAAGTGCCGCGCGAGCTGGAGGGCGGTCTCCAGCTCCATGGCGCTGGACGAGCCGTTGTCGTTGATGCCGGGGCCCTCGGTAACGCCGTCGAGGTGCGCGCCGAGCATGACGACGTTGTCGGCGCGTCCGGTCGGGGTCTCGGCGATCACGTTGAAGGTGGTCACGGTCCTGGCCCGGCCGCGCAGGTCCACGGTGAGGGTGACCGGGCCGCGGGCCGCGTCGGCGGCGAGCGCCTCGGCCTCGCCGCGGCCGATCGACGCGACCGGGATCCTCACGTCCGCGGCGGTGAGCCGCGTCCGCAGGATCATGTCCGGATTGGGGTTGTTGGTGTTGATCAGCGCGGCGGCGGCTCCCGCCTCGGCGGCCGTCCTCTGCTTGACGGTGTTGGTGCAGCCGCCGGCCGCGATCAGCGCGATCGCGCCGCGGTAGTCGGCGCCCGCGTAGTCGGACGCCTCGCAGCCGGGCGTGGCGTCCGTCCCGGTCGGGACGACCGCCAGCCGCGCGGTGAGGCCGCCAGCCGGCGTGTTCGCCGAGAAGCGGGCGACGAGCGGGTGCAGCGTCCGGGCGGACGGCGCGACGACGCGTCCCGAGGAGGCGAGGAAGTCGAAGTCGGCGTGGGTGAACGGCTGCCGGGTCGTGCGGTACCCGGCGGCGCGCAGCCTGCCCTCCACGTACGCGGCGGACTCCAGGTGCCCGTTCGTGCCGGACGCCCGGATCCCGTTGTTCCGGTCGGCGATGCGCTGGAACGCCTGGAGGTGCCGCCAGGCGTTGTCCGCGGTCACCTCGCGGACCATCTGCCGCGCGAGCCGTTCGTCGCCGCGCCCGGCCGGGGCCGCGTGCGCGGCCGGGGCGATCCCGGCGACCAGGGCCGCCGCCGCGAGCGCCGC
>NZ_QURH01000737.1 GCF_003428695.1 Actinomadura logoneensis | reverse complement strand
GGGCCGGCGGCGGCCGGCGCGGTCCCGGAGCCGCCCGCGCCGGGGCGGTCGTCGGCGGAGCTGTCGGCGGAGGTCTCGGTCACGGTCTTCCCGGATGGCTGGTCAGAGGGCGGTCGGCGACGCGGGTCACGGTCGCGGTCCTGGACGTTCCGAGCGTGCCACGCCCGGCCCGTCCGCGCGAACCGAGCCACGCGGCCACCACCCGCCCGGCGGCCCGGCGCGGACGGGACGGCCCGGCGGGTCGGTACGGTGCGGCACCGGCGGTGCGGGTCAGTGCTGGGCGGACATGTCCGAGACGTCGTCCAGCGCGCGGCGGATCTCGTCGGGCAGCGTCAGCGCCTCGCTCGTCAGCGCCTGGACGAGCTGCGCGGACGTGCGGGCCCCCACGATCGGCGCGGCGACGCCCGGACGGTCCCGGACCCAGGCCAGCGCGACCGCGAGCGGCGTGGTGCCGAGGCCCTCGGCGGCGGTCACCACCGACTCCACGATCCGGCCGCACTCCTCGTCCAGGAACGGCCGGACGAACTCGGCGAAGTGCGCCGTCGCCGCGCGCGACCCGCTCGGGATGCCGGTCCGGTACTTGCCGGTGAGCACGCCCCGGCCGAGCGGCGACCACGGCAGCAGTCCCGCCTCGGCGTCCAGCAGGGCGGGGATCAGCTCGCGCTCGGGGTCGCGGCACAGCAGCGAGTACTCGGCCTGGACGGCGACCACCGGCGCCCGGCCCGGCCAGGCGCGCTGCCACGTCGCGGCCTTGGCGGCCTGCCAGCCGGTGAAGTTCGCCACCCCGACGTACCGCGCGCGTCCGGAGGCGACCGCCTCGTCCAGGGCGCTGAGCGTCTCCTCCAGAGGCGTCGCCGGGTCGTGCACGTGCAGCTGCCACAGGTCCACGTACTCGACGCCGAGGCGGTCCAGGGACGCGTCCAGCGCCGACAGCAGGTGCCGCCGGGAGCCGTCGTAGCGCCCGTCCGGGCGGATCGCGGCCTTGGTCGACACGACCAGGTCCTCGCGGTCGACGGTCTCGCGCATGAGGTGGCCGAGGATCCGCTCGGCGTCGCCGTCGCTGTAGACGTCGGCGGTGTCGACCAGCGTGCCCCCGGCGTCCGCGAACGCCGACAGCTGCGCCGCGGCGTCGTCGGGCTCGGTGTCCTGCCCCCAGGTCATGGTGCCCAGCCCGAGCCGGGAGACGACGAGGCCGCTCCGCCCGACGTGACGCTCCTTCATGAAGGGTGAGGGTAGCCGCTCCGGCGGCGGACCGGCCGGGCCGGACCGGCCGGGGCGGTCCGGGCGACCGCTACCCTTCGGTGGGGCCCGCCCGCCGGGCCCGGGGGTCCCGTCCCGGACCCGGCCGACCCGCCGTCCGGTGCCGGCAGACCGCCGTCCCGCGCCCGTCCCGAGGGGAAAGCAGCCACCGTGAACGTCGTCGAAGCGACCGTGCTCGGCATCGTCCAGGGCCTGACCGAGTTCCTGCCGATCTCCAGCTCCGGCCACCTGCTGATCGTCCCCAAGCTGGTCGGCTGGGACGACCCGGGCGCCGCCTTCACCGCGGTGATCCAGCTCGGCACCATGGCCGCGGTCATCATCTACTTCTGGCGCGACCTGGTGAACATCATCACCACCTGGACGAAGAGCCTGTGGACGCCCGCGCTGCGGCCGACGGCGGACGCGCGGATGGGCTGGTACATCGGCCTCGGCACCATCCCCATCTCGGTGGTCGGCCTGGCCACCAAGGACTTCGTGGAGAAGGGCGCGCGGAACCTGTGGCTGAACGCGTCCTCGCTGATCATCATGGGCCTGGTGCTGATGGTCGCCGAGTGGGCGGGGGCCCGCAAGCGCGAGGTCGCCGACCTGAACCTGCGGGACGGCCTGGTCATCGGCGCGTTCCAGTGCCTGTCGCTGATCCCCGGGTCGTCCCGGTCGGGGTCCACCATGACCGGCGCGCTGTTCCTCGGCTACACCCGCGAGGCGGCGGCCCGGTACTCCTTCCTGCTGTCGGTCCCGGCGGTGGTGCTGTCCGGCCTGTTCGAGCTGCGCAAGGCGTTCGACGGGGGGCTCGCCTGGGCGCCGACGATCATCGCGACCGTCGTGTCGTTCGTGGTCGGCTACGCCTGCATCGCCTGGCTGCTGAAGTACCTGACCCGGCACTCGATGATGGTCTTCGTCTACTACCGGGTGGCGCTGGGCGGCATCCTCATCGGCCTGCTCGCGGCGGGCGCGGTCTCGGCCACCTGAGACCCGGCTGAAAGTCGGGGCCTACCGGGCTTTTCCGGGGCGTTCCGGGACTAGAGTGCCCGCTCATGGCGAACTCGCGGTTCCCCGCGTCCGGTGGGTACGGGTCCTTCGAGGCCGGGGCGTCGGACGACCCCGGATACCTGGCGTCCATGCGTCCGCCGGCGACCGTCCTCGGGCAGTTGCGGCTGCTGGTGTCGGTGCTGCTGACGGCCCCGGTGCTGATCCTGGCGATCAGCCCGCTGATCGTCCGGTCCGGGCCGGACGGGCCGGGCGGCGTCGTCGCGGGCCTGCTGCTCCTGCCGGTCCTGGTCGCGGCCGTCGCGGCCGTCGTGCTCGGCCCGCGCGCCCCGCGCCCCCTGGAGCCCGGGCGGGACGCCGAGGAGGCGGCCCGTCTGGCGGGCGGCCGGTTCCGCCAGGCGATCATGTTCCGCTACGCGCTGACCGAGGGGACGATCCTGGTCGGCCTCCCGCTGGCGATGATCGGGAACACCGTGTGGATCTTCGTCTTCGCGTTCGCCGTCGGCTACCCGCTCCTGGTGTGGCTGACGCTGCCGACCCGGAACCGGATCGAGGCCGTCCGGCGGCGGCTGGAGTCCGCCGGGGAGCCGTCCCATCTCTGGTCGGAGCTGCTGAGGCCCCTGAACGGCGGATGAACACCGGCGGAACTCTCCGCTCGCGCCCGGCCCCGCCCTCCGGGCCGGCTCCGGACATGAGAAGGCCCCGTCCTTCCCGGGAGGTGATCTCCGGGGAAGGACGGGGCGTACAGCGGAAGGTCAGTACCTGTACCCGCCGTATTCGCCGCCGTACTCACCGTAGTGGTGATGGTGGTGGTGGCGGTAGTAGTGGTGATGATGGTGGTGGTAGTACCGGTGGCACCAGTAGTACCGCCAGCACCGGTTGCTCGGGACGCGCGCCTGGGCCGCGTTCGACTCGGTCGAGGCCTGGGTGGTGTCGTGCCTGGCCGGCGACGGCCCGGCGGCGAGCGCGGGAGCGGTGGTCAGTCCTGCGACCAGTGCGCCGGCGGCTGCCGTGGTGAATATGAGCTTGGTGAGCATGTCGCTCCTCCCATGAAGGGTCGTACGCACACTTCTTACCAAGCGTGACCGATCGATTACCAAGAGTGGCCACATACGGCCAGTCTGTGAAGTGTTACGGCATCGTCGCTGGTCAGCCCGCAGACGGCGGAGCGGTGGGGCCCGCGGCCGGGGGAGCGGTGGGGCCTGCGGCCGGGGGAGCGGTGGGGCCCGCGGGCGGCGCGGTGGGCGGGG
>NZ_QURH01000736.1 GCF_003428695.1 Actinomadura logoneensis | reverse complement strand
CCGCTCCCCGCGGGCCGCCCTCCCCCGGCGCGGCGTCCGGGCCGACGGCCGGGGCCCCGGACGACTCGCTCTCGCGCAGCGCGTCGCTCGCCGGCTCGGCCGGGCCCTCGCCCTCCCGGACGTGGGTCTCCTCGGGGATCTCCGCGCGGAACCGGGGGAGCGCCTCGGGATGGTGCTCGCGCAGGTATCCGATCAGGTGCTCGCGGACGTCGCAGCGCAGGTCCCACGCGCTGGCCGAGTCGGCGGCGCTCATCAGCGCGCGCATCTCGACCAGGCCGTTCGGCAGGACGTCGGTGAGCTGGAGCACCCAGTCGCGCTGGTCCCACAGCGGGTGCTCGCGCAGGTAGTCGTGCAGGACGGTGCGCAGCTCCTCGACGGGGACGCTCCAGTCCACCCGCAGCAGCACCGCGCCGATCACCCGGCTGGTGTGCCGCGTCCAGTTCTCGAAGGGCTGCTCGATGAAGTACGAGACCGGCAGGATCAGCCGCCGCTCGTCCCACAGCCGCACCACGACGTAGGAGAGGGTCAGCTCCTCGATCCGTCCCCACTGGCCCTCGACGACGACCACGTCGTCCAGCCGCAGCGCGTCGCTGAACGCCAGCTGCAGTCCGGCGAGCAGGTTGCCGAGGGTGGGCCGGGCGGCGATGCCGACGACCAGCCCGGCGACGCCCGCCGAGGCCAGCACGCCCGCGCCGACCGCCCGGACGGCCGGGAACGTGAACAGCGCCACGGACGCCGCGACGATCCCCAGCGTCACCGCGCCGATCCGGCGGAGCAGCAGCATCTGCGTGCGGGTGCGGCGGGCCCGGCGGTTGCGTTCGCCCGAGACCCGGGTCAGCCGGTCGAGCGGCGGGTCGGTCAGCGCGTAGAAGATCCGCAGGATCAGCCAGGCGGTCGCGCCGGTGGCCGCGATGTGCAGCAGATGCCGCAGGTCCGCGCCCAGCCGGTGCGGCAGGTCTCCGTACGGGACGGCGCCGTAGGCGCTGACGGCGGCGGCGAAGGTGAACGCGGGCGCCGTGCAGCGGCGGGCCGCCTGCCCGGCGGCCGGCCAGCGTTCCGACAGCCGCCCGGCGAGCAGCCGGCGGGCCCCCTCCACGACGCCCACCGACAGGGCGACGGCGATCACGGGAATGATCAGCGCCCAGAGCGCCGACACGTCCAAATCCCCCCTTTTAGGTCGAAAGCGATGGTCGCTTCGGGGACCTGTATCCCGTGCCGGACGCCCCGAACGAGATCTGGATCACCCGGGGAGGCCGCGCGGGGCGCCGTTGTCGGTGCCGCCGACTAGGCTTTCAGCGTGGCAGATCCGGCGACCTATCGACCAGCACCGGGGACGATCCCCGACGAACCCGGCGTGTACCGGTTCCGTGACGAGCACGGCCGGGTGATCTACGTGGGCAAGGCCAAGAGCCTGCGCTCGCGGCTCGGCTCCTACTTCGCCGACTTCGCCACCCTGCACCCGCGCACCCAGACGATGGTGCGCACCGCCGCCCGCGTCGACTGGACCGTGGTGTCCACCGAGGTCGAGGCGCTCCAGCTGGAGTACAGCTGGATCAAGGAGTTCGACCCCCGGTTCAACGTCAAGTACCGCGACGACAAGTCCTACCCCTACCTCGCGGTCACCCTCAACGAGGAGTTCCCGCGCGTCCAGGTCATGCGGGGCGCCAAGCGCAAGGGCGTGCGCTACTTCGGCCCGTACTCGCACGCCTGGGCCATCCGCGAGACGGTCGACCAGCTGCTGCGCGTGTTCCCCGTCCGCACCTGCTCGGCCGGGGTGTTCAAGCGGCAGCACCAGCTCGACCGGCCGTGCCTGCTCGGCTACATCGACAAGTGCTCCGCGCCGTGCGTGGGCCGCGTCACCCCCGAGGAGCACCACGCCCTCGCCGAGGACTTCTGCGACTTCATGGCGGGCAACACCGGCCGCTACATCAAGCGCCTCGAACGCGACATGCGCGAGGCCGCCGCGTCCATGGCCTACGAGCGGGCCGCCCGCCTCCGCGACGACATCCGCGCGCTCGAACGGGCGCTGGAGAAGCAGACCGTCGTGCTGGCCGACGGCACCGACCTGGACATGATCGCCTTCGCCGAGGACGAGCTGGAGGCCGCCGTCCAGGTGTTCTACGTGCGCGGCGGGCGCATCCGCGGGCAGCGCGGCTGGGTGGTCGACAAGGTCGAGGCGGTCACCACCCCCGACCTGGTCGAGCAGTTCCTCATCCAGATCTACGGCGACAGCGACGCGGTGCCGCGCGAGGTGTACGTCCCCGCGCTCCCGCCGGACGCCGAGGCCATGACCGAGCTGCTGGCCGAGGCGCGCGGCGGGCCCGTGCGGCTGCGCGTGCCGCAGCGCGGCGACAAGAAGGCGCTGCTGGAGACCGTCCACCGCAACGCGCGCGAGGCGCTCAAGCAGCACAAGACGCGCCGCGCCAGCGACCTGACCACCCGCAGCCTCGCGCTGCGCGAGCTGCAGGACGCGCTGGAGCTCGACGAGGCCCCGCTGCGCATCGAGTGCTACGACGTGTCGAACCTGCAGGGCACCAACGTGGTGGCGTCCATGGTCGTGTTCGAGGACGGCCTGGCCCGCAAGAGCGAGTACCGCCGGTTCACGATCAAGGCGGTGGAGGGGCAGGACGACGTCCGGTCCATCCACGAGGTGATCACCCGGCGGTTCCGCCGCTACCTGGCCGAGAGCGAGAAGACCGGCGAGCCGGGCGTGCTCCCCGAGGACGGGGACGGCGGCGTTCCGGCGGACGGCGCGCCCGGCGAACCCGGCGCGTCCGGCGAACCCGCCGCGCACGGCCCGATCGACCCGGAGACCGGCCGTCCGCGCCGGTTCGCCTACCCGCCGAACCTGGTGCTGGTGGACGGCGGCCCGCCGCAGGTCGCCGCCGCCCAGCGCGCCCTGGACGAGCTCGGCGTGGACGACATCGCCGTGGTCGGCATCGCCAAGCGGCTGGAGGAGCTGTGGCTCCCCGGCGACGACGACCCGGTGATCCTGCCGCGCAACAGCGAGAGCATGTTCCTGGTCCAGCGCATCCGGGACGAGGCGCACCGCTTCGCCATCACCTTCCACCGGCAGAAGCGGTCGAAGTCGATGACCGTCAGCGAACTCGACACCGTGCCTGGGCTCGGCCCGGCGCGCCGCACCGCGCTGGTGAAGCACTTCGGCTCGGTCAAGCGCCTGAAGGAGGCGACGCCGGAGCAGATCGCCGAGGTGCCGGGCATCGGCCTGCGCACCGCCGAGACGATCGCCGCCGCGCTGAACGGCCCGGGCGCGTCCGCCGCGACGCGTCCCCCCGCCGAGCCCGGGAGCGAGACCGGGACCGGGAACAAGACCGAGCCCGAGACTGAGGCCGGGAACAAGACCGAGGCCGGGACCGGGAGCGGCCACGAGACCGGGAGCGGGACGACGGCCCGCGACGAGCGGGCGGCGGGCGAGGACGCCCGCCACGGCCCGGCCGGCAACACCGGCGCCGGGGCGGG
>NZ_QURH01000735.1 GCF_003428695.1 Actinomadura logoneensis | reverse complement strand
GCACCGCCGGACGCCGCCGAGACACGGCGGCGTCCGGCGGGCGGACCAAGGAAAACGGCCCTAGGTCAGGCGGTGACGGATCCGCCAGAGGGCGAAGGCGGCCAGCAGCGCGCTGAGCAGCACGTAGAAGCCGGTCTCCAGGAGCTGGAAGGCCCAGTAGCGGGTGCCCGGCTGGTACGTGATGCGCAGGTGGAGATCGAGCTTGCCCAGGCAGACGGCGGTGTCGCCGAAGGTGCCGCGGACGCCCGTCCGGGGCGGGGAGTTCAGGCAGGCGTCGAACCGGGCGGAGCTCAGCGGACGGCCGTCGGCGGTCAGCAGCGGACTGGTGGAGCTGATCCACGCATCGGGCTCGTCCGGGAGGGTGACGCCGCCGATGACGGAGCCGCCGGTGATGCTGCCCAGGTTCCTGGCCCGGTTGATGGCGTCCGCGGACATCGCCATCGTCGCGGTCTCCGGCGGCATGAGGTGCGGGCGGACCAGGTTCGGGACGAGGAACTGGACCGCGATGAAGGCGGCCATCGTCACCCCGATCGCGGGCAGCGTGCGGCGGACCACCAGCCCGATGACCGTGCCCAGGGTGACGGCGAAGAGCGCGTAGCCGACCGGGGCGAGGTTGCGGGAGCCGAAGAGGATGGTGTCGAAGCGGTTCGCGCTCGCCTCGTCCACCGGACGCGCCGCCCAGGTGAGCAGGGCGCTGGCGACCCCCGTGACGGCCATCGCCGTGAGGGCCGTGACCAGCAGCTTCGTCGCGAGCCAGCGGCGGCGGGTGACGCTCTGGTTCCAGACCAGGCGGTGGGTGCCCGCCTCCAGCTCGCGGGCCACCAGCGGAGCGCCCCAGAAGGTTCCGAGCAGGGCCAGGGCGAGGCCGAGCGCGGCGGCGAGGAAGAGCATGGTCTCGCGGTAGTGGGCCTTCAACTCGGCCATGGCCTGGGGGCAGGACGTGCCCGTCCCGCAGTTCGAGCGGGCCGCCGCGAAGGCGTCGCGGACGTCGCTGCCCAGGTAGAGCGCGTAGGCGGCCACCAGGACGAGGGCGACGGCGGCGACGAGGGCCTGCCAGCGGAACTGGCGCCAGCTCAGCCAGATCATCGCGCGACCTCCTGGACGGCGCGGACGGGGCGCCGCTCGGCGCGCGTCATGTAGGCGAGGACGAGCTCCTCGAGGGTGACCGGCGCGTACCCCGGAGGCGGCGGCGCGGCGAAGCGGGCCACGCCCTGGTCGATGAGCTCCGCGCCCGCGGGGACCTCGGCCGCCGGCAGCCTGCGGTGGGCCGCCAGGAGGTCCCGGACGTCGCCCGCCACCTGCACGCGGGCGTCGCACAGCACCACCAGGTGGTCGCAGACCTTCTCGACGTCGGCCAGCAGGTGCGAGGAGAGGATCGCGCCGGCGTCCAGGTCGGCCACGAAGCTCGTGAGGCTCTGCAGGAAGCCCTGCCGGGCCAGCGGGTCGAGCGCGGCGGCGGGCTCGTCGAAGATGAGCAGGTCGGGGCGCTTGGCGGCGGCGATCGTCAAGGCGAGCTGGGCGCGCTGGCCGCCGGAGAGGCCGCCCGCCCGCTGGTCCGGGTCGAGCCCGGACTCGCGGACGCGCCGCTCGGCGAAGGCCATGTCCCAGCGCGGGTTGAGCCTCGCGCCGAGCCGCAGGTGCTCGGCGACGGTGAAGGACCGGTAGACGGGCGCGTCCTGCGCCATGAAGCCGACCCGCGCCAGGTGCGCCGCGTCCGCCGCCGGACGGCGGCCGAGGACGCGCAGGCCGCCGGACGTCGGCTCGGTCAGCCCGCAGGCCAGGTGCAGCAGGGTCGACTTGCCCGCGCCGTTCGGGCCGACCAGGCCGACGACGCGGTCCGCCGGGACCGCCAGGTCCACGCCGTCCAGGGCGGGGCGCCGCCGGCGGCCGTAGCGTTTGGTCAGTCCCTCGGCGCTCAGCAGGGAGGGACGGGAGTGCTCGTGAGGCATGCACCGATCCTGGGCGGACGCGCCGTCCCGGCCATCGGCCCAAAGCACGCTTCGGCGCCGCCGCGGCGGTACTTTCGGCCGGTCCCGGTCAGCCGCCCCCGACGAGCCGGTTCTCCCACGCCCACGCGACGATCTCGACGCGGTTGCGCAGCCCGAGCTTGGACTGGACGCTCGCCAGGTGCCCCTTCACGGTGCTCAGCGAGATGAACAGCTCGGCCGCGACCTCCTGGTTGGTGCGTCCGCGCGCCACGACCCGGACGACCTCCAGTTCGCGGTCGCTCAGCGGCGGCGCGGGGCGGTCGGGCGCCGTCCCCTCGGCCAGGTGCCGCAGCAGCCGGACGGTGACCGACGGCGAGACCAGCGCCTCGCCCGCGACGGCGGCGCGGACGGCCTCCACGAGCAGCGTGGGGCCGGCGCCCTTGAGGACGAACCCGACCGCCCCGCCACGCAGCGCGCCGTAGACGTACTCGTCCAGGTCGAACGTGGTGACCACGACGACGCGCAGCGGGTCGGCGACGCCCGGCCCGGCCAGGGCGCGGGTGACCTCGATGCCGTCCAGGCGGGGCATCCGGATGTCCACCAGGCAGACGTCCGGGCGCAGCCGGCGGGCGGCCTCGACCGCCTCGACGCCGTCCGCGGCCTCGGCGACCACCTCGATGCCGGGCGCGTCCTCCAGGATCAGCCGCAGTCCGCCGCGGATCATCGCCTGGTCGTCGGCGATCAGGACCCGTACGGTCACCGCCCGGCCCTCCCCGGCGGGACGGGCAGGACGGCGCGGACCGTCCAGCCGCCGTCCTCGCCCGGACCGGCCTCGAGCGTCCCGCCGAGGGCCTCCACGCGCTCGCGCATCCCGAGCAGCCCGAACCCGCCCCGGACACCGGGCCGCGTCGGCGGCGCGTCGTCGACGACCTCGACCGTGACGCCCGCGTCGTCCCGGCCCACGCGGACCGCGACCGAACCGGCCCGCGGCGCGTGGCGCGCGACGTTCGTCAGCGACTCCTGGACGACCCGGTAGACGGTGCCGGTCACCTCGGGCGGCCAGTCGCCCGGCGGCCACTCCATCCCGCCGGATTCGGCTCCGGACCGATCGGCACCCGGCCGGTCGGAGCCGCGCGACGGGCCGGGGGCGGCGTCGGGGAGGACGAGGCGGACCGTGGGGCCGGTCCGGCCGAACCGGCGCACCAGGTCGTCCAGGCGCTCGGGGCCGGACGAGACGGGCGCGGCGTCAGCGGCGCCCCCGGCCCCTCCCGCGTCGCCGGTGTCGCGCAGGAGCGCGACGGCGCGGCGCATCGCGGCCAGGGCGTCCGCCCCGGCGGTCTCGATGCCGGTGAGCGTGCGCGGTATGTCCTCGGGCCGCCGCCGCGCGACGACCTGCGCCGCCTGCGTCTGGATCAGCATGCTCGCGATGTGGTGGGCGACGTCGTCGTGCATCTCGCGGGCGAGCGCCAGGCGCTCCTCGCGCCGCACGCGCTCCACGGCGGCCCGCGCCCGCGCGGCCGACAGGCGCGCCCCGAG
>NZ_QURH01000734.1 GCF_003428695.1 Actinomadura logoneensis | reverse complement strand
GGGCGCGGCGGGACTGGCCGGCGCGCCCGGCGGCGCGGCACACGCCGCGGCCGTGCCGACGCCCGACCACACCGTGGTCGTCGTCTTCGAGAACCACTCGTACTCGCAGGTCGTGGGCAGCTCCAGCGCTCCCTACATCACGTCCCTGGCCAACGGCGGCGCGAACCTCACCCAGTCCTACGCCCTGACCCACCCGAGCCAGCCCAACTACTTCGACCTGTTCTCCGGCAGCACGCAGGGCGTCACGAACGACACCTGCCCGCCGCCCGGCTCGCCCTACTCCACCGCCAACCTGGCCGCCGAGCTCGCCGCGGCCGGACGGACCTGGGCCAGCTACAACGAGGGCCTTCCGTCCCAGGGATCGACCACCTGCTCCGACAGCGCGGGCAAGTACGCGCGCAAGCACAACCCCTGGTTCTCGTTCAGCAACGTGCCCGCCTCGTCCGGCTACACGTTCGCGCAGTTCCCGACCGACTACACGACCCTGCCGAACGTCTCGTTCGTCGTCCCGAACCTGTGCAACGACATGCACGACTGCTCGGTCTCGACGGGCGACACCTGGCTGAAGACCAGGTTCGACGCGTACGCGCAGTGGGCCAAGACCCACAACAGCGTCCTGCTCGTCACGTTCGACGAGGACAACAGCCTGTCCGGCAACCGCATCCCGACCATCTGGTACGGCGCGCACGTGAAGACCGGCGCCTACGCGACCCGGTACAACCACTTCAACGTCCTGCGCACCCTGGAGGACATGAACGGCACGGCCCACGCCGGCAGTGCCGCCACCGCCACCCCCATCACCGAGATCTGGCAGTGAGCGAAGAGCGGCCGGACCCCGCACGGGCCCGGCCGCTCCCCCGCCACCGGTCGGCGGCGGTGCCGCTCAGTCGTGGACGATCCGGACGAGCATCTTCCCGGTGTTCGCGCCGCGCATCATCGCCTGGAACGCCTCGAAGGCGTTCTCGATGCCGTCGACCACGGTCTCCTCGGCGACGAGCGAGCCGTCCCGCAGCCAGCCCGCCGCCCGCGCCGCGTAGGCGGGCGCGAGCGCCAGGTGGTCGCTGACGATCATCCCGCGCAGCGTGAGCCGCTTGCCGACGGCGAGCGGCAGGTTGCGCGGACCGGGCGGGAGCTCGGTCGTGTTGTAGGCGGAGATCGCCCCGCACAGCGCGATCCGGCCGAAGGTGTTCATCGCCCCGATGGCCGCCTCGAGGTGGTCGCCGCCGACGTTGTCGAAGTAGACGTCCACCCCGTCCGGCGCGGCGTGGGCGAGCTGACCGGGCAGGTCGCCCTGCCGGTAGTCGATCCCGGCGTCGAAGCCGAACGTCTCGGTGAGGCGGCGGACCTTCTCCGGGCCGCCCGCCGAGCCGACCACCCGCGCCGCGCCGAGCCGCCGCGCGATCTGCCCGGCCACCGAGCCGACCGCGCCCGCCGCGCCGGACACGAACACCGTGTCGCCCTCCTTGACCGGCGCGATCTCGGTGAGCCCCGCGTAGGCGGTCAGGCCGGTCGAGCCGAGGACGCCCAGGTACGCCTGGGGCGGGGCGAGCGCGGGGTCCACGGCCCGGACGGCCGTCGCGGGCAGCAGGGCGTGGTCCCGCCAGCCGAGGAAGTGCGTGACGGTCGTCCCGACCGGGACCTCCGGCGCGCCGGACGCGACGACCGTGCCGACCGCCGCGCCGGTCATCGGCTCGTCCAGCACGAACGGCGGGACGTAGGACGGCACGTCGTTCATCCGGCCCCGCATGTACGGGTCGACGGAGACGAAGTCGTTGCGGACGACGACCTGCCCGTCCTCCGGGTCGGGCAGGGTCACGGTCGTGAATGCGACGTCGGACGGCTTCGGCTCGCCCACCGGGCGGGCGACGAGCCGCCATTCGCGGCTGGTGTAGGACATGGCGGGAATCTCCAGACGGGACGGGAGCGGGAAGCGGCCGGTCAGGCCAGCCGCGTGAGCAGTTCGGCGGCGAGCGGCCCGGACGAGGCCGGGTTCTGGCCGGTGATCAGGTTGCGGTCGGTCTCGACGTGCGGGGCCCAGGGCTCGCCCTCCCGGAAGTCCAGCCCGGCCTCGACGAGCCGGTCCTGGAGCAGCCACTTCGCCCGGTCCGCGAACCCGGCCAGGGACTCCTCGGCGTTGGTGAACGCGGTCACGCGGTACCCGGCGAAGGCGTTGGTGCCGTCCGGCCGGGTCGCGGCGAGCAGCGCGGCGGGCGCGTGGCAGACGACGCCGAGCGGCGTTCCGGCGTCCAGCGCCTCGGTGAGCAGCCGCCCCGAGGCGGCGTCGACGGCCAGGTCCTCCATGGGGCCGTGGCCGCCGGGGTAGAAGACGGCGTCGAAGTCGGCGAGCCGGACGTCCTCCAGCTTGACCGGGGCGCGGAACTCCTCGCGCTCCACGACCGCGGCGATCCGGCGGGCGCCCTCCGGGCCGCCGTTGGCCTCCGGGGCCAGGCTGCCCGCGTCCACGGGCGGGACGGCGCCGCCGGGCGTCGCCACGGTGACCGTGTGCCCGGCCGCGGTGAAGGCCTCGTGCGGCACGGCCGCCTCCTCGGCCCAGAACCCGGTCGGGTGCCGGGTGCCGTCCGCCAGCGTCCAGTGGTCGCTGCCGGTCATCACGAACAGGATCTTCGCCATCGCTGCGCTCCAGGAAAGGGTCGGCGTCCAGGATGTGCCCGAACCGTCGGTTCGGTCACCGGACCGGAGCGTAGCCGGGCGTATCCCGGCCCTACCAATAGACACTTCTATGCCGTCCATTGGTGAACCGATGGCTCGGCTGGTGAGGCGATGGCTCGGGACGGGGCCGCCCCGGGGTCAGCAGGACCGGTCGGCGACGCTCCGCAGGTGCTCCCGGACGAGCCCGACGTGCGGCGACGGCAGGGCCCCGGCGCGCTGGACGAGGAACGCCGTGTTGATCGGCGGGTCCGCCGGGTCCAGCAGCGTCCGCAGCGAGCCGTCGGCGAGCTCGGCGTGGCAGAGGTAGCGCGGCAGGACGGTCACGCCGACGCCCGCGACCGCGGCGGCCTTGACCGCCCGCAGGTCCGGGACGACCACGGCGGGCTCGGCCGTCAGCCGGGTGTCGAAGACGTGCCGCCAGTACCGGCGCAGGATCGGCAGGTCGTCGGCGTAGGACAGCAGCGGGACGTCCGCGAGCGCCGCCGGGCCGTCCGCCGCGACCCGGTCCGGCCCGATCCGCTCGGTCCAGGACGGCGCGGCGACCAGCACGAACGTCTCGTCCGCGAACGGCTCGGCGAGCAGCGCCCGGCCGCGCGGCCGGATCGTCGACACCACCAGGTCGAACCGCCCCGCGCGCAGCCCGGCGAGCAGCTCGTCCGAGACCCCCGTGGTGATCCGCAGCCGGACGCCGCGGCGGACCAGCGGCCCGAGGCTCGGCACCACCGCCGCCGCCAGGAACTCGGCGGGCCCGG
Organism: Actinomadura logoneensis; assembly: GCF_003428695.1. Classification (GTDB taxonomy): domain Bacteria; phylum Actinomycetota; class Actinomycetes; order Streptosporangiales; family Streptosporangiaceae; genus Spirillospora; species Spirillospora logoneensis. The sequence continues at coordinate 35 of NZ_QURH01000734.1, read as the reverse complement.
CGAGCAGCACCGGCGGCTCGGGCGCGGGCTCGTCG
>NZ_QURH01000732.1 GCF_003428695.1 Actinomadura logoneensis | reverse complement strand
GCGTCCGGGCCGTCGGCGACAGCGCCCGCATGACCGTGCTCGCGTGAGCGCACCGGCGTGACCGTGCTCGTGCGCCCGGCCTCGGGGGGCCGCGCCACCGCGCCCGGCTGACGCGCACCGTCCGCGAGCCGAACCGGAAAACGTCTCCCGCCGCCGTCCCGGACGGCGGCGGGGACGCGTTTCCGGTTCTTTTCGCGTGCCTTTCTTTCTCTTTCCCTCCCCGCCGGGGCCTCTCCGATCGTGCGGGGCCCTTTCCGAAGCACGGGCGAAGTGGCCGCCCGGTGCCCGGCGCGGCAGATTCGTACCAGAGGAAGACCCGACCGGGCACCGAATCCGGGAGCACATCTTGGCGAATCAATGGCGCAGGCTCCGCAGTCGAATTCTCACACCGAAGAAATCCGAGACGCATCTGGACGTCCGCGGCTTCCATGTGAAGAACCCCGACGCGCGGGGGCTGCTGGAGACGATCGGCGGCACCTTCGTGGACGGCTACGAGGCCGCGATGCTCGCCCCCGCGCCCGAGGCCGCCGCCGCGCGGCTGGACCGGGTGCCGACCCGCTTCCGCGGGTTCGCCTACGAGGGGGCGACGATGGCCCTCGCCGTCCTGGACGGGCTGCCGGGCGGCGGCGGGGGCCGGACCGCGAGGTTCCTCGCCGGCCCCGCCGCGCCGCACGTCTACATGGCCTACGTGGGGATCGGCTGGGCGATGGCCCGGCTGCCCCGGTTCCGGTGGGGGACGCTGCACGCCCCCGACCCGCTGCTGCGCTGGCTCGTCCTGGACGGCTACGGCTTCCACCAGGCGTACTTCCACACCGAGCGGTACGTGCGGCAGCGGTTCCGTGACGACGGCTTCACCTGGCCCGGCGGGGGGCCGCACGGCTACCCGGCGCGGGTCGTCGACCAGGGCGTCGGCCGCGCCCTGTGGTTCGTGTGCGGCACCGACGCCGAACTCGTGGCCGACACCGTCGAGGACTTCCCCGAGCACCGCCGCGCCGACCTGTACAGCGGCGTCGGCCTCGCCGCCACCTACGCGGGCGGCGCGGAGGAGAAGGAGCTGGCCGGGCTGCTCGCCCGCGCCGGGGAGCACCGGCCGATGCTCGCGCAGGGCAGCGCGTTCGGCGCCGAGGCCCGGCTCCGCGCCGACCTGATGGTGCCGCACGTCGCGATGGCCACCGAGGTGTTCTGCGGGACGACGCCGGAGCGGGCCGCGCTGGTCTGCGCCGAGCGGCTGCCGGACGACCCCGGGCGGGCCGTCCAGGGGCCGGACGGTCCGGTGCCCGCCTACGAGACGTGGCGGCAGCGCATCGCCGCCGAGTTCGCATGAGCGCCCCCCGCACGGGCCGTGCCGACGCGGCGGGCCGTTCCGCCGACGCGGGCGGCGTTCCGGACGACCAGGGAGAACAGGGAAATCGGATGAGCAGGATCGCCGTCGTCGGCCTGGCGTGCCGGTACCCCGACGCCGCCTCGCCGCGCGAGCTGTGGGAGAACGCCCTCGCCGGGCGGCGCGCCTTCCGGCGGCTGCCGGACGAGCGGATGCGGCTGGCCGACTACTGGGACCCCGACCCGGCCGCGCCGGACCGCTTCTACGCCACCAACGCGGCCGTGATCGAGGGCTACGAGTTCGACCGGGTCGGGCACCGCATCGCCGGGAGCACCTACCGGTCCACCGACCTGACGCACTGGCTGGCGCTGGACGTGGCGGGCCGGGCGCTCGCCGACGCGGGCTTCCCGGGCGGCGAGGGCCTGCCGCGCGAGCGGACGGGCGTCGTCGTCGGCAACACCCTCACCGGGGAGTTCGCCCGCGCCAACCTGATGCGGCTGCGCTGGCCGTACGTCCGCCGGACGCTCGCCGCCGCGCTGCGCGAGGAGGGCTGGGCGGACGACCGGCTCGGGTCGTTCCTGGCGGACCTGGAGGAACGGTACAAGGAGCCGTTCCCGGCCATCGACGAGGACACCCTCGCGGGCGGCCTGTCCAACACGATCGCGGGCCGCGTCTGCAACTACTTCGACCTCAAGGGCGGCGGCTACACCGTGGACGGCGCGTGCTCGTCGTCGCTGCTGTCGGTGGCGACCGCGTGCCGCGCGCTGCTGGAGGGCGAGCTGGACGTCGCGGTCGCCGGCGGCGTGGACCTGTCCATCGACCCGTTCGAGATCATCGGGTTCGCCAAGACCGGCGCGCTCGCCCGCCGCGAGATGCGGGTCTACGACCGCGACTCCAACGGCTTCTGGCCGGGCGAGGGCTGCGGCATGGTCGTGCTGATGCGCGCGGACCTGGCCCGCGAGCAGGGCCGCCGCGTCTACGCGACCGTCGCCGGGTGGGGCGTCTCGTCCGACGGCAAGGGCGGCATCACCCGGCCCGAGGTCAGCGGCTACCGGCTGGCGCTCCGCCGCGCCTACGAGCGGGCCGGGTTCGGCGTCGAGACCGTCGCGCTGTTCGAGGGGCACGGCACCGGGACCGCCGTCGGCGACACCACCGAGCTGACAGCGCTGTCGGCCGCCCGCGCCGAGGCCGCCCCGGACGCGCCGCCCGCCGCGATCGGCTCCATCAAGGGCATGATCGGGCACACCAAGGCCGCCGCCGGGGTCGCCGGGTTCATCAAGGCCGTCCTCGCCGTGGACGCCCGGGTGCTGCCGCCGAGCGTCGGCAGCGTCGACCCGCACCCGGTGCTCGCCGAGGACGGCGCGCCCCTGCGCACGCTGCGCCGGGCCGAGCCGTGGCCGCAGGACGCGCCGGTGCGCGCCGGGGTCACCGCCATGGGCTTCGGCGGCATCAACACCCACATCGTCCTGGAGGGAGAGGGGGACGGGCAGGACGGGCGGGGCCGGGGGCGCGGGCTGGACGCCGTGACCCGCGAGCTCGCCGCGTCCCCGCAGGACGCCGAGCTGCTGCTGCTCGACGCGGGGACCACCGCCGAGCTGCGCGCCCGCGTCGCCGAGCTGGCCGACTGGGTGCCGTCGGTGTCCTACGCGCAGCTCGCCGACGTCGCCGACGCGGCGCGCCGGCGGCTGTCCGGACGGCCCTACCGGGCGGCGGTGATCGCGACCTCGCCCGAGCAGGCCGAGCGGGAGCTGCGGCGGCTGCTGGAGGCGCTGGACGCGGGCGAGACCGCGCTGTACACCCCGAACGGGTCGGCGTTCCTCGGCCACGTCACCCGCCCCGCCCGCGTCGGCTACCTGTTCCCCGGCCAGGGCGCGGGCCGCTCCACGACCGGGGGTGCGCTGCGCCGCCGGTTCGCCGAGGCGGACGCGGTGTACTCCCGCGTCCGGCTGCCGCAGACCGGCGACATGGCCGCGACCGAGGTCGCGCAGCCGCGCATCGCCACCGGCTCGCTCGCCGGGCTGCGCGTGCTGGAGCGCCTCGGGCTGCGCGCGGACGTCGCGGTCGGGCACAGCCTCGGCGAGATCACCGCGCTGCACTGGGCGGGCGCGGTCGGCGCGGACGCGCT
>NZ_QURH01000741.1 GCF_003428695.1 Actinomadura logoneensis | reverse complement strand
CGGCGGCTGCGGCGCGAGGCGGGGGCGGCGGCACCGGGCGTGCTGTGGCTGCGCGCGGAGGCCGACGACCGGGCGTCGGTGCCGGGTGCCGTCCGGCTCTCCCGGCCGCTGAACCCGCTGGCGCGGCTCGCCACCCCCTGGTCCGACCCGGAGGGATGGCTGGCGTCGCTCTCCCGCTCCCGCCGGACCGACCTGCGCAGGCAGCGGCGCGCGCTGTCGTCGCTGGACTGCCGCGTCGGCCCCGCCCGCGGCCTCGTCGAGGGCCGGGAGGTGGCCGACCTGCTCTGGCGGAACGAGGCGAAGTACGAGAGCGGGCACCTTCCGTCCGCGCCGCTCGCCCTGCCCTACGTGGAAGCGCTCATCGCCCACCCGGACGCCATCGCCATCGCCTACCGGGACGCCGCGGAACACCTCGCCGGCATCGCGCTCCTGCTCGACCATCCGACGTGGCCGCTCTACTGGCGCTGGGGCGCCGAACCCGTGCGGCACCTGTACTTCGACTCGTACGCGCGGCTTCTGGAGTGGGCCGTCACGCACGGGAAGAACGGCGTCATCCTCGGGAAGGGCAAGAGCGACCTCAAGGCCGCCCTCGGCGCCGAACTGGTCCCGTCCTACGCGGTGGCGGCGGGACCGTGACCGTCCAGGACCGTCCCGTCGCCGCCGCCGCGCCGCGCACCGGGCTCGTCCTGTCCCTGCTGGTCGGACGCGTCGTCCTGCGCATGCTCCTCTACGCGGCCGGGATGATCCTCGTGTTCGCGTGGGGGAGGGACGAGTTCAGCCGGTACGCGGCGGCGGCGGGCACGGCCGTGTGGCTCACCCCGCTCGTCCAGGCCGGACCGGAGAAGGCCGCGCTGAAACTGCTGCCGCGCTCCACCCGCACACGCGGCGACCTGCTCGGACCACTGCGCGCGACGGTCGCGCTGCTGCCGCTGCCGTTCGCGGCGGCCACGGCCGTCATGCTGCTGCGCGACCCGCACGCGACCGCCACCCTCTACACCGCCGCCGCGTCCTACCAGGTCTCGCTCGGCTGCGTGCTGCTCGGGACGGCCGTCCACCGCGCCCTCGGCCGCCCCGACCGGGACATCGCCGCCTACGCGGCCCTCTCCGTCGGACTGGCCGTCATGTGCGGACTCGTCCTTCTCACCGGACCGCCACCCGTCGCGTACTTCTCCGGGCTGCTCGCCGTGACCCTGGCGCTGAACCTGGCGCTCGCGCGGCTGATGCCCGTCCCGGAGCCGTCCGCCCGCGTGCGGCGGACGCGGGCGCTGCTCGCCGGGACGGTCGTGCTGATGGGCGCGCCCGAGGTGACCGCGAACCTCGCGACGAGCCTGCTGTACGTCGAGCTGTCGTTGGCGTCCGCCGGGCACCGCGCCAGCGGCGACCTCTACCTGGTGCTGATGGCCTGGTCGCTGGCGATCGGCGCGGGCTACTTCGCGCAGCGCGTGTTCCAGCCCGCCACGTCCGTCCGGCTGGCCGGGCGGGGCGCGGCGGCCGGACGGTCCCGGGCGCACCGGCTCGCGCGCGGCGTCCTGCTGGGCAGCCTCTGCTGGCTGCCGCTCGCCCTGGCCGCGCAGTTCACCGTCCTCGACGGCGCGCCCGCGCTCGTCGCCCTGGCCGTCCTGATGGTGTCGCGCGCGCCGCTGTACATGCTGATGGCGTACGCGTCCTACCTGCTGGAGAACTCCGGCGGACGGCATCTGCGCACCAGCGCCCTCGCCGGGACGACCGGGCTGCTCGCCGTCGCCGCCGCGGGCGCCGTCGCGATCCCGCTGCTCGGCGCGTCAGGCGCGGTGTACGCGCTGGCGGCCAAGGAACTCGTGCTCAGCTGCGTAGTGCTGGTCCGGTCGGGCCGCCGCGGCGGTGGCCGTTCCGCCGCCGGTGCCGCTCCGGCCCCTCCTCCTTCGGCAGCCGCAGGATGAACCGGGCGCCGCGGGTGCCGTCGGTCCGGTCGGTGATGACGAGCGTCCCGCCGTGCGCCTCGACGATGTCGCGCGAGATGGCGAGCCCGAGGCCGGTGCCGCCGGCGTCCTCGTGCCGCGCCTCGGCGAGCCGGGTGAACCGGTTGAACACGCGCTCGCGGTCCTCGGGCGGGATGCCGCCGCCGTCGTCCACGACCTCCACGACCGCCTGACCGTCCTGCTCCCCGACCTCGACCGTCACCGCGGTCGCGGCGTGCCGGTCGGCGTTGTCGATCAGGTTGGTCAGCACCCGCGCCAGCTCCAGCCGTCCGCCGCGCACCACCACCGGGGCGTCGCCGACGACCCGCACCCGCGTCCGGCGCGGGCGGCGCAGCACCTCCTGGTCGGCGATCTCGTGCAGGTCCAGGGGCTCCTTGCGCAGCCCCTGGTCGGACTCCAGCCGGGCCAGCGCGAGCAGGTCGTCCAGCACCTGCTCCAGCCGGTCGGCGTTGCGCAGCATCGCCTCGGTCGACTCGGCCATCCCGGCGGCCGCCGGGTCGGAGCGGGCGAGCTCCAGCTCCGTCCGCAGGCCGGTGAGGGGGCTGCGCAGTTCGTGCGACAGGTCGGAGATGAACGCGCGCTGCCGCGCCACCGCCTTCTCCAGCCGGTCGAGCGTCTGGTTCACGCTGCGCGCGAGCGCGTGGATCTCGTCCCGCCGGATCGGCTCGGGCACCCGCCGCTCCAGGTCGCTCGCGGTGATCTCGTCCAGGTTGCGGCGCAGCACGTCCACCGGGCGCAGCGCCCGCCCGGCCGCCCGCCAGGCGCCGAACCCCACGAAGGCCGTCACGGCCGGGATCGCCAGCGCCGACAGCGCGGCGACCCCCGGCCGGGGCAGCCACGGATGGGACTCCTCCAGCGCATAGACGATGAGATCCCTGCGCCCGTCGTAGGCGCGCATCGCCACCACCTGGAAGCAGGGCCCGCCGGGCGCGTCGATCTCGCAGCTGATGCCGTCCTCGCGGGTGTCCATGCCCTCGGGCGCCCGGAAGTTCACCGGCGGGCGACCGCGCATCCCGTCGCTCGCCGCGACCACGTGCCGCGACCGGTCCACGACCTGGACGAGCGCGCCGGCCCGGTCGGTCACGACAGGCTGGCCGAACCGCCCGTCCCGGATGTACTCGGCCACAACCCGGGCCCGCCGGGCGACCCTCCGCTCCTCGGAGTGCTGCGCCTCGGCGGTGACCAGCAGCATGGCGACCAGGTAGAGCGGGATCACCAGGAGGAGCGTGATCATCACCGCCCGGACGGTCACCCCGGTCCGGATGGACGGGTCACGCAGCACCCGCTGCCACAGCCGCGCCGACGGAGCGCTCACCCCCGGAGGGTTCCCCGGCCTCGGTAAACACGACCCGCCGGACCCGGCAAAGATCCGTTACGGCGGGCCACACCGCCGTTCCGGGCCGCCACCCCGCCCTCCCCGCCGGGTCTCCCCGCCGTCCGCCCCGAGGGACGGCGGGGAGAC
>NZ_QURH01000731.1 GCF_003428695.1 Actinomadura logoneensis | reverse complement strand
GCCGTCCGGACGGCCTCGGCGGGGGCCGCGCCCGCGCCGAGCGCCGTCGCGATCTCGCTCGCGGCGGTGTCGGCGGCGGCGCGCGAGGCCGTCTCCGGGCGCGGCGACGACCCGACGCCGTCGCACACCACGGCGGCGACGCCGGTGGGGTGCGGGGCGATCGCGAACGCGTCCTCGTTGCGGGCGTACCGCCTGCCGCGGTCGCTCACCCCCGCGACCGGGCCGCCCGGCGTCGCGAGCTCGACCTCCAGGTGGTCGCGGTCGGCGGGCTGCTTCATCCCGCAGTGCTCGCAGTAGCCCTCGGCGTCCACGGCGGGCTCGGCGCACCCCGCGCACCGCCCGCGCCCGGACGGCTGCGGCGCGCCGTTCCCGGGCCGCCCGGCGATCAACTGGCGTCCGCAGTTCTCGCAGAACGCCTCGCCCGGGTACACGACCACCCCGCACTGCGGGCAGCCCAGCTCGGCGGGCTTCGCCGCGCTCGCCTCCGCCCGCGCGGCGGCGTGCCCTCCGTTCGCGTCTCGCGCGCTCATGCCTCCGGCGTTCTCGTCGGCGCTCGCCCCGTTCGCCCCGTTCGCGGCGGTCTCGTTCGCTTCCACAGCGGTGTCGTTGCCCTCCCCGTCCATGTCCCCGTTCCCGTTCCCGTTCACAACAGCGTCCGCGGGCGGACGGCGTTGGCGGCGTCCACCAGGAGCCGTTTCTCCTCGCGGTCCCTGGTGAGCCGGGCGAGCGCCCGGTAGGTCTCCTCCAGCCGGCGGCGCAGCGGCTGCTCGGCCAGCGGAACGCCGAAGACCTCCCCGCCGCCCTGGGGCGGCACGGTCCCCGCGCCCCGGCGCAGCGTCCAGTCGAGCGCGGCCTCCAGGACCTCGGCGGTCAGCAGGGCGCGGCGCTCGGCGGCGAGGCCGAGCGCGTCCAGCCGGTGCGCGGCGGTGACCAGTTCGCGCGGGTCGGGCGACAGCACGGCGTGCCCGCCCCGGACGGCGACGCAGACCGCCGCGACCTGCGCCGGGACGAACCGGATCGACGTGGACGGCACCTGCTCCAGCACCGCGACCGCGCCCGCCCGGTCGCCCGCGGCCAGCCTCAGCCGGGCGAGCCCGAACGCGGCGTTGATGTGGCTCCGGTCCGTGCGCCAGACCGTCTCGTACAGGCGGGCGGCGTCCTGCGGGGCGCGCGCCTCCAGGCAGGCGGCGAGCGCCAGCTTCGGCGCGAGCTCGCCGGGCATCAGCGAGTAGAGCCGGTCGAACGCGGCGACCGCCGGCTCGATCCGGCCGTCCGCGAGCTGCGCGACCGCCCGGTACCACTCGATCCGCCAGTCGTAGGGGCGGTCGGCCTCCACCTCGGCCAGCAGGCTCTCGGCGTGCGCGATCTCGCCCAGCTCGATCCGGACGCGCGCGAGGGTCAGCTTCACCTCGGGCGTGCGCTCCGGCGCGGCCTCGACCGACGCGGCGAGCTGCGCGGGCTCCAGCGCGGTGAGGCCCGCGAGGAACCCCGCGGCCGGGTCGGCGCCGTCCACCAGGGGGACGGGCAGCGACGCCGCGTGCTGCGCGGGCGTGAGCGCCGGAAGCGGCTCGGCCCCCGGCTCGCCGGTCTCGGCGGACACCGCCGCCGACGCGAACCGCTCCGGGCCGAACAGCCCGGACGGCGCCTGCCGCGGGTGCCCGTCCGCGGCGGAGAGCACCTCGCGCAGCACGCCGAGGAGCTGGTCGGCCATCTCCTCGGCGTCCTGGAACCGCTGGTCCGGGTCGAGGTGGGTGGCGCGGCGCAGCAGCCGGTCGAACGACTCGAACCGGGCGAGCAGCGGCACCTGCTCGCGCGGCGGGATCCGGTCCCGGAACTCGCTGGTGTAGCCCTTGAAGGGGAACGTCATCACGGCCAGCGCGCGGCCGACCGTGTACAGGTCCGAGGTGACCGACGGCCCCCGCTCGGCGATCTCGGGGGCCTGGTAGCCGACCGTGCCGTAGATCGCGCCGTCCGGGTCGTCCAGCCGGCGGACGCCGCCGAGGTCGATCAGCCGGAGCTGCTCCTCGGACTGGATCACGTTGTCGGGCTTGAAGTCGCAGTACACCAGGCCGTGGGCGTGCAGGTAGGAGAACGCGCGCAGCACCTCCAGCGCGTAGGCGATCGCCTGCGGCAGGGGCAGGCCCTCCTGGCTCACCGTGTTCCGGTGCTCCAGCAGGATGTCCTTGAGGGACTTCCCGCCGACGTACTCCATGACGATGTACTCGTCGCCGTCGTGCTCGACGAAGTTGTAGATCTTGACGATGTTGGGGTGCTCGACCGTGGCGAGGAACTCCCGCTCGGCCTCGGCCGCCTCGCGCGCGTCCGCGTCGCCGGTGTTCAGCAGGCCCTTGAGCACCACCCAGCGGCCGTTGACGCGGTGGTCGCGGGCGAGGTAGATCCAGCCGAGGCCGCCGTGCGCCAGGCAGCCGAGCACCTCGTACTGCCCGTGCACCAGGTCGCCGGGCTGCAGCTTCGGACGGAACGAGAACGCGTGCCCGCACTTGGGGCAGAAGCCCTCGGTGCGGCCCGGCCGGTCGCCCCGGCTGCGCCCGACCTTCTCCCCGCAGCTGCCGCAGAACCGCCGGTGCTCGGGGACCTCCGGATTCTGCCGGACGGCGGTCGCCGGGTCGCGGTACGGGATGCGCGGCACCTCGACCAGCCCGGATCCGAGCTGCCCGCGCCGTCCGGACGGCCGGGACGGGGTGCTGCCGCCGCCCGTCCGGACGCTGCCGGTCGCGAAGCCGCCGGTGGGTGTGCTGGGCGTGCTCGGGCGCGTGGCGGGCGTCCGTCCGGACGTGCCGGAGGACGGCGCCGACCCGGGAGGCGCTGCCGACCCGGACTGCCCGGACTGCCCGCCCTGCCCGGACGGCCCTGAGCCGGTGGACGACGCGGGCGCCGGGGCCTGCTCGGCGGGACTGCCGCAGACGTCGCAGTAGCCGTCCTCGATGGTGCCCGCGCAGCCGGGTTGCGTGCATTTGCGCGGACCGGCCCGGCCCGCCGGTGGAGGCCCGGCCGTCACCGGGGCAGCGGCCTGCTGTTGCCCGTTATGGAACGCGTGTCCCGTCGTGGGCGATGGCGTGCCTTGTGAGGGGGCCATGCCACATATGACGCAGTAACCGTCCTCGACGTTTCCGGCGCAGCCGGGCTGCGTGCACGGGATCATCGGTCGGCTCCCTTCGTCCGCGAGTTGACGGCCTGCTGGTATCCGGACAGGGCCACGGTCGCGGCACGCAGGTCGCAGGGGGACGTCCAGAGCAGCTCGCGGGCGCGCTCGTGGATCGTCAGGAGGTCGGCGTCCTCGGCCAGCCCCAGCCGGGCGGCCTTGACGCGGTAGGCGCCGAGCCGGCCGCGCAGCTCCTCGCGGCGCTCCAGCAGGCCGGCGGCCAGGTCGCGGTGGCGGGCCGCGCGGTCGCG
>NZ_QURH01000730.1 GCF_003428695.1 Actinomadura logoneensis | reverse complement strand
GTCCGGCAGCGCCGCGCCACCCTCGCCGCCGACCGGCTGCTGCGCCGCGCGGGCGTGCTGGTGCTGCCGGTGGCGGCCGTGCTCGCGGCGGCCGTCCTGCCGCTCGGCGGCGCTCCCGCCGCGTCCGACACGCCGATCGGGATCGTGTGGTTCAACGCCATGGAGGTGGCGGTCTGGGCCGGGGTGTGGCTCGCCGGCTGGAGTGTGAACTCGGCGTACTCGCTGGTCGGCGGCTACCGGATGATCGCGCAGGGGCTCGCCTACGAGCTCCCGCACATGTTCGCGCTGATCACCGTCGGGGTCGGCGCGCAGTCGCTGCGCTTCGGCGACGCGGTGGCGGCGCAGCACGACCTGTGGTTCGCCGTCCAGATGCCGGTGGCGTTCGCCGTGTACCTGCTGTCCGCGCTGGCCATGGCGTTCTGGGGGCCGCTGTCGTCCCCGGTCGGCGGCGATCTCGCGGGCGGGGCGGCGGCCGAGCTGACCGGTGCCGACCGGCTGGTGTTCCTGGCGGGACGGTACGCGATGCTCGCCGTCGCGGCGTCCGCCGCCGTCCCGCTGTTCCTCGGCGGGGGAGCGGGACCGCTGCTCCCGGCCTGGCTCTGGACCCTGCTGAAGACGCTCGCCGTCCTGGCCGCGCTGGTCTGGACGGCGCACCGCGCCCCGGTGCTCCGGATGGACCGCTTCATGGCCTTCGCGTGGACGGTGCTGATCCCCGCCACGCTGCTGCAACTGCTGGTCACCGGGCTGGTCGCGCTGTGAGGAGGAGTCGCCATGCTGCGTGACGCGGCGTTCTGGACCCTGGCCCTCGCGGCCGTGGGGACGGGCGTGCTGGTCTTCGTCGTCGACTCGATGGCGCGCGCCACCTTCGCCCTGCTGGCGTCGTTCCTGTGCGTCGGGGCGGTGCTGCTGCTCATCGACCTGCACTACCTGGGCGTCCTGGTGGTGCTGATGATGATCATGGAGATGCTGGTGATGGCCGTCTTCATGATCATGTACATGATGAACCCCGCCGGGCTCATGCCGATGAAGATGGTGCACAACCACCGCGCCGCGCTCGGCATCTCCGGCGGCGTCTTCGTCCTGCTCGCGGCGGGCGCGCTCACCGTCCCCTGGCCGCACCGCGAGGGCGCGCCGCCGCCCGACCCGACCCGCGCCCTCGGCGAGGCCATCATGGGCCCGAAGATGCTGGTCATGATGGTCGTCGGCCTGGCCATCCTCGCCACGATGGTCGCCTCGGTCGTCCTCGCCACCGACCGGGGCCGCTACGACCGCGACCCCGCCCCGGCCGCCCCGGACGCCGACGAAACACACCGGCACGGCGAAGCCGCGAGCGCACACGAACACGAACCCGAACACGAACACGGTCACGGTCACGGTCACGTGCAGGAGCACCATCACGGACACGAGCCCGCGCACGATCACGGGCAAGGACGCAAGCACGGGCACGGGCATGGCGGGCAGGGGGGTGCCGAGTGACGCTGCAGACTTTCCTGCTGCTGGCCGCCGCGCTGTTCGCGGTCGGGCTCTACGGGGCGTTGTCCCAGCAGTCGGTCGTGATGCTGATGATGGGCCTGGAGCTCATGGTGAACGGGCTCGTCGTCGCCGGCGGCGCGTTCTGGTACTACGTCGCGCCCGGCTCGGCGGACGGGCAGGTGCTGGTGCTGGTCGCGGTGACGGTGATGGCGCTGGAGATGGCCATGGGCTTCGCGGTCGCGACGGCGCTGTTCCGCGCGCGTGACGTGGACGTCACCGACGACGCCTCGGACCTCAAGGGATGAGCGCGCTCGCCTGGGCCCTGCCCGCGCCGCCGCTCCTGGCGGGCGCCCTGCTGCTGGTGGCGGGGCGGCGCGCCGACCGGGCCGCGCCCGTCCTCGCCGTCGCCGTCGCGCTCGCGTCTCTCGTCCTGGCGTTCGCCGCCGCGGTCGCCCGTCCGGAGGTGACGTTCCCGCTGTTCGAGGGGCTGCCCGGCGGGCTCGCGGTGGACGGCCTGTCCGCGGTGCTCGTGGTGACCGTCGCGTCCGCCGCGCTCGCCGTGCTGCTGTTCGCGGCCGGGGACATCGGCCCGGACGAGCCGCGCGCGCGGTTCTTCGGCCTGATGCTGGTGTTCGCCGCGGCGATGCTCGTGACGGTCACGGCGACCGACCTCGCGGTGCTGCTCATGGCCTGGGAGGTCATGGGCGCGATGTCCTACGCGCTGATCGGGTTCTGGTGGCAGGACGGCGAGCGCGTGGACTCGGCGAACGTCGCGTTCCTGACGACGCGCGCCGGCGACCTCGGCCTCTACTTCGCGGCGGGCTGCGCGGTCGCCGGGACGCACTCGCTCTCGCTGGCGGAGCTGGCGCACGCCGCGTCCCCCTGGCGGGACCTGGTCGCCGCCGGGATCGTCGTGTCGGCGCTCGGGAAGTCGGCGCAGCTGCCGTTCTCGTTCTGGCTGTCGCGGGCGATGGCCGGTCCGAGCCCGGTGTCGGCGCTGCTGCACTCGGCGACGATGGTCGCGGCCGGGGCGTACCTGCTGCTGCGCGTCCATCCGCTGCTGGAGTCCACCGGCTGGGCCGGGACCCTGGTCGCGTGGGCGGGCGCGCTCACGGCGCTGGCGATGGGCGCGGTCGCGGTCGCGCAGCGCGACCTCAAGCAGCTGCTCGCCGCCTCGACGTGCGCGCAGATCGGGTTCATGGTGCTCGCGGCGGGCGTCGGCTCGGTCGCGGGCGGGACGGCCCAGCTCGTCGCGCACGCGGCCGTCAAGTGCCTGATGTTCCTCGGCGCCGGGGCGTTCCTGACCGCCCTCGGCACCAAGGACCTGGCCGAGCTGCACGGCGCCGCGCGCCGGTTCCGCCTCGTCGGCGTCGCGTTCGGCGCGGGCGCGCTCGCGCTCGCCGGGCTCCCGCCGCTGTCGGTGTGGGTGGCCAAGGACGTCGTCCTCGCGTCCGCGCCGCCGGCGCTGTACGCGGTCGGCCTGGCCGCGGGCGTGCTGTCGGCGGCGTACTCGGTGCGGGCGCTCGTCGCGGTCTGGCGTCCCCGCGACGCGGCGACCAGGGACGACACCGAGCAGCGGGGCACGCGGCACGTCGGTCTCGCCGAGGCGCTGCCGATGCCGGTCCTCGCCGCCGTCGGGGCGGGCTTCGGGATCGTCGCGCTGCCCGGCGTCCTCGGACCGTGGCAGCGGCTGCTCGGCGCGTCCGGCGAGGACGGCCCCTCGGCGCTCGAACTGACCGTGTCGGGCGGGCTCGCGGTGCTGGCCGCCGCCGTCGTGGCGTCCCGCCGCGTCCGCCTGCCCGCGCCCGGGCTCGTGGCGGACTGGTTCCACCTCGGCCGGGCCGCCGACCGGCTGGTGGCGCGGCCGGTGCTCGCCCTGGCGACCGCGCTGGCCCGGTTCGACGACCGCGTGCTGGACGGCGCGGTCCGCGCGG
>NZ_QURH01000733.1 GCF_003428695.1 Actinomadura logoneensis | reverse complement strand
GGACCGTCCGGCTCGCCCGGCGCGACGGCGTCCGGCGCGCCAGCCGGCGGGGCCTCGCCGGGCAACGGACCCTCGGTCGGAGGACCCACGGGCGGGGCGGGGAGCGCGCCCGCCGGGGTGACCGAGGTGCGCGTGTCGGTGGTGAAGGGACGGGTGGTGACGGCGTCCCGGCGGGTGAAGGTGCGACGCGGCGCGACGGTGCTGATCACGGTGACCAGCGACGTCGCCGAGGAGTTCCACCTGCACGGCTATGACCGGGAGCTGGAGTTGGCCGCGGGGCGCCCGGCGATGCTGCGGCTGGTCGCCTCGGTGCCGGGGGTGTTCGAGGCGGAGCTGCACCCTTCGGGCACGCGGGTGTTCGAGCTGCAGGTGGGGTGAGTGATGCGCGCGTTGACCGGTGCGGCGCTCGGCGCGTCCGGTGGCGGAAGGCGGGTGCCGGACGGCGCGGGGGTGCTCGCGCACGGGCTGGGCGGCCGGACGGATCTGCCGCTGGACGGTGTGACGGCGATCGCGGGCGGCGGCGCGGCGGTCGCGGTGACGTTCCTGGCGTTGACGGTGGCGTGGACGCGCCCGCGGCTGCGTCCGGACGCGGGCCGTCCGCTGCCGGAGGGCCTGGCCCGGCTGCTGGACGCCCCGGGGCTGACGTCGGCGTGCCGCTGGGTGGTGCTGGCGCTGTCGGCGGCGGTGGTGGGGGTGGCGTTCGCGGGGCCGTCCTCGGACGCGCGGAACCTGGCGCCGTGGGCGTTGTTCGTGACGTTCTGGGTGGGGCTGGTGCCGGCCAGTGTGCTGTGCGGGCCGGTGTGGCGGCGGGTGAACCCGCTGCGGACGCTGCACGCGGCGGTGTGCCGGGTCGCGCGGGTCGCTCCGTCCGGGGTGCGGGCGGTGCCGAAGCGGCTGGGGTGGTGGCCGGCGGCGTGCTGGCTGCTGGGGTTCGTGTGGCTGGAGCTGGTCGCGCCGGGGCGCAGCGATCCGCGTCTGGTGGGAGGGCTGCTGGCGGGGTACGCGGCGGTGAACGTCGGGGCGGCGGTGTGGTTCGGGCGGGACTGGTTCGCGCGGGGCGACGGGTTCGAGGCGTACTCGTCGCTGCTGGCGCGGATGTGTCCGGTGGGGCGGCGTCCGGACGGGGTCCTGGTGTGGCGGACGCCGCTGACGGGCCTGGTGGGGACCGGCGGGGAGCCGGGGCTGGCGGCGACGGCGTGCGTGCTGATCGGCTCGACGGGGTTCGACGGCGTGACGCGGACGACGTACTGGCGCGACAGCGTGGACCCGTCGGACGTCCCGGCGGGCACGGCGGGGCTGCTGGTGTCGGTGGGCGCGGTCGCGGTGCTGTACCTGGCGGCGATGGGGGCCGGGGCCCGGTGGTCGGGGCAGGACCCGCGCGAGTGGACGGGCCGGTTCGCCGGGTCGCTGCTGCCGATCGCCCTGGGGTACACGGTCGCGCACTACTTCTCGTTCCTGCTGCTGGAGGGGCAGACGACGGTGATCCTGGCGAGTGACCCGCTCGGGCGGGGCTGGAACCTGCTCGGCTCGACGGGGAACGTGGTCGACTACGGGCTCCTGTCCCCGGCGGTGATCGCGATGGTGCAGGTGAACGCGGTCGTGCTGGGGCACCTGGCGGGGACGGCCGTCGCGCACGACCTGGCGTTGCGGACCGTCCCGCCGCGGCGGCGCCTGGCGGGGCAGGCGCCGCTGGCGGCGGTGATGGTGTGCCTGACGTGCGCGGGCCTGTTCGCGCTGCTCAGCGGCTGACGGACGGCCCGCGCCCGGCGTCCGCCCCGGCCGGGTGGCCGATGGCGCGGCGCAGGTGCGGCGCGGTGGGTGAGGCGGGGTCGTGGAGCAGTGCGGCGGGCGGGCCGGTGAAGGTGACGCGTCCGCCGCGGGTGCCGCCGCCGGGGCCGATCTCGATGATGTGGTCGGCGTGGGCGATGACGTCGAGGTCGTGCTCGACGGCGATGACGGTGCCGCCGTCGTCGACGATCCGGTCGAGCAGGGCGATGAGGGCGGCGACGTCGTCGCGGTGGAGCCCGGCGGTCGGCTCGTCCAGGACGTAGAGTCCGCCGCCCGGCCCGTCGGGGCCACCCGCTCCGCCCGGCCTGTGGGGGGCGCGGCCGTCGCGGTCGCCGCGGGGGCGGCCGGAGGCGGTGGTGCGGTGCAGGTGGTCGGCGAGTTTGAGGCGTTGGCGTTCGCCGCCGGACAGGGTGGTGAGGGGCTGGCCGAGGGTGAGGTAGCCCAGGCCGGTGCGCTCCAGGGCGGTCAGCCGGGCGTGGATGCCGGGTTCGGGGAACACCTCGGCGGCGCGGGCGGCGGTCATGGCCATGACCTGGGCGATGGTGTGGCCGCGCAGCGGGTACCAGTCGGTCTCGGGGCGGTAGCGGGTGCCGTGGCAGGTGCGGCAGACGGTGGTGACGGGGTCGAGGAACGCCAGGTCGGTGGTGATGGTCCCGGCGCCGTCGCAGTCGGGGCACGCGCCGGTGGAGTTGTGGCTGAACCAGCCGGGGTCGACGTCGTGGGCGGCGGCGAACAGGCGGCGCAGCGGGTCCAGCAGGCCGAGGTAGGTGGCGGGGCTGGAGCGGCGGGAGGCGCTGATGGGCGACTGGTCGACGACGACGGCGGCGGGGTGGGCGGCGGGCAGCAGCCGCGCGGCCAGGGTGGTCTTGCCCGCTCCGGCGACGCCGGTGACGCAGGTGAGCACGCCGGTGGGGAACCGGACGGTCGCCGGGTGCAGGTTGTGCGCGGCGGGTGAGGCCGGTACGGCGGGTGAGGCCGGTACGGCGGGTGAGGCCGTCCCGCTGGATTCACCCGCCGGGACGGCCTCGTCCGGTGCGGGGATGTGGACGGTGAGGCGGCCGGTGGGGCGGCGGGGCCGGGTGTTGAGCCGGACGGGCCGGGTGAGGGCGCCGGCGGTGGGCGTCCGGGCGGCGCGCAGGGCGGGGACGTCGCCGGTGAACAGCAGCCGTCCGCCCCGGGTGCCGGCGCCGGGCCCGAGTTCGATCACGTGGTCGGCGGCGGCGATGACGGCCGGGTCGTGGTCGACGACGATGACGGTGTTGCCGCGGTCGCGCAGCCGGCGCAGCAGGCCGGTGAGGCGGTCCACGTCCGCGGCGTGCAGGCCGGTGCTGGGCTCGTCGAACAGGTACGTCAGCCCGGTCAGGGTGGACCCGAGGTACCGGACGATCTTGACGCGGCGGGCCTCGCCGCCCGACAGGGTGCGGGTGGGGCGGTCGAGGGTGAGGTAGCCCAGGCCCGCGTCGGCCAGGCGGCGCAGCCGGGTCAGGGCGTGCTCGGTGATCGCGGCGGCGACCGGGCCGGCGCCCGCGGCGATGCCGTCCAGGACGCCGGCGAGGCCGGTGACCTCGACGCGGGTCAGCTCGGGCAGGGAGTGCCCGGCCAGGCGGGCG
>NZ_QURH01000729.1 GCF_003428695.1 Actinomadura logoneensis | reverse complement strand
GCACGCCGCCGCGCCCGCCCGTCGCCCCGCGCCGGGCGCCGTCCGAGACGGCCGGGGCCGGTGTGACCTGGGGCGTCGACGACGGGGTGTGTCTCCGGAGGGGGACCGCCCCGTCGTTTTCGTGTTCCGGCGGCCGAAGCCGCGGATGAATCATCTCAAAACGGACTCGGTCCGATAAAGCTTGCCGGTCGGAGCCCGGTTCGGCTTGCCTGGACCCGTGGGTGGAATCGTACGATCTGTGCACTTTCGTCCGATGTGTTGTCCATCTCACGTCTGCCCTAGATGACGACGAGATCACAAGTCAGATACGGGTACTGGCATCGACGGCTTCACGGATGGACAGTCGTGGCCGAAGCACTAGTTTTCCCTCCAGCAAACGCGGTGAAACGGGCACGAACAGCGGACGATCCCGCTGCCTCGCGGCGTCCGCCGCGGGCGTGTGGCCCATAAGTAGGAGGTACGGAGCGTGACCGCACCGATCGAGGCGACCGGGGCGCAACAGGAGGCCCAGCCGGATGCCGTTCTCGCCGGCGTCGAGAGCAAGGCCATCCAGGGCCGTTCGCTCGGGCAGATCGCCTGGCTGCGGCTCAAGCGCGACAAGGTGGCACTGGGGGGCGGGGTCGTGATCATCCTGCTCATCCTGATCGCGGTCGTGGGGCCGTTCCTGGTGCAGGATCCCCTGACCTACCACCAGAACCTCGTCGACCCGACGTTCAACCGTCCCAAGGACGGCATCTGGCACTCCGGCATCAGCGGGGACCACCTGCTCGGCGTCGAGCCCGGCACCGGCCGCGACATGCTCTCCCGGATCGTCTACGGCGCGCGGATCTCGCTCCTCGTGGCGTTCCTGGCGACGGTCCTGTCGGTCGCCATCGGCACCGTCCTCGGCATCACCGCCGGCTACTTCGGCGGCTGGGTCGACACGGTGATCAGCCGGACCATGGACGTGTTCCTCGCGTTCCCGCTGCTGCTGTTCGCGATCGCCCTGGTCGGCGTCGTCGGCACCTCCCCGGCGTTCGGGCTCGAGGGCAACAACCTGCGCATCGGCGTGCTGATCTTCGTGATCGGCTTCTTCAACTGGCCGTACATCGGCCGCATCATCCGGGGGCAGACGCTGTCGC
Source organism: Actinomadura logoneensis (assembly GCF_003428695.1). GTDB lineage: Bacteria > Actinomycetota > Actinomycetes > Streptosporangiales > Streptosporangiaceae > Spirillospora > Spirillospora logoneensis. The sequence continues at coordinate 2,236 of NZ_QURH01000729.1, read as the reverse complement.
TGCGCGAGCGCGAGTTCGTGGACGCCGCCCGCAGCATGGGCGCCAAGCCCGGCTACATCCTGTTCAAGGAGCTGCTGCCGAACCTGGTCGCGCCGATCCTGGTCTACTCGACCCTGCTGATCCCGACCAACATCCTGTTCGAGGCGGCGCTGTCGTTCCTGGGCGTCGGCATCAACCCGCCGACCGCCTCGTGGGGGCACATGCTCTCCGAGGCCGTGCCGATCTACTCGGCCGCCCCCTGGTTCATGGTCGTGCCCGGCATGGCCATCTTCATCACCGTCCTGGCCTTCAACCTCCTTGGTGACGGGCTCCGGGACGCTCTCGACCCCCGGGCTAAGTGACACCGGGTTTTACCCTCAAGTGAAGGGGTGCGCCTGCACATGAAGAAGATCAGACCACTCGCAGCAGTCGCTGTCGGCCTGGTCGCCACCACTGGCCTGGCCGCCTGCGGTGGCGGCTCGGGGGGCGGCAAGTCGAACGGCGCCGGGTACAACGCGGCCGTCGACAAGGTCATCAACACCTCGGACACCAAGGGCGGGACGCTCCGTCTCGCCGAGTCCGACGACTTCGACTCGCCGGACCCGGGCAACACCTACTACGCCTGGTCGCAGAACTTCGCCCGCCTCTACGGCCGCGGTCTGCTGACCTTCAAGCCGTCCGCCGGCCCGGACAGCAACCAGGTCATCCCCGACCTGGCCCAGGGCCCGGGGCAGACCCCGGACAACGGCAAGACCTGGACCTACAAGCTGCGTTCGGGCGTGAAGTTCGACGACGGCACGCCGGTCACGTCCAAGGACGTCAAGTACGCCGTCGAGCGGTCCAACTTCACCGACGAGCTCCAGCTCGGCCCGAAGTACTTCAAGGCGTACCTCCAGGACAACCCCACGCCGTACAAGGGCCCGTACAAGGACAAGAGCCCCGAGGGCCTGAAGTCCATCGAGACCCCGGACGACAGCACCATCACGTTCAAGCTGTCGAAGCCGTTCTCGGAGTTCGACTACCTGGTCGCGATGGCGCAGACGATGCCGGTGCCGCAGGCCAAGGACACCGGTCTCAAGTACGAGCAGAAGATCGTCTCGTCCGGCCCGTACAAGATCGACTCGTACGAGCGCGGCAAGTCGATGATCCTGTCCCGCAACCCGCACTGGGACAAGAACACCGACCCGATCCGCAAGGCGCTGCCGGACCGGATCGAGCTCCAGCTCAAGCAGTCCCCCGACGACATCGACAACCGCCTGCTGGCCGGTTCGCTCGACCTGGACGTCGCGGGCGTGGGTGTCCAGGCCGGTACGCAGGGCAAGCTGCTGACCGACGCCACCAAGAAGGCCAACACCGACAACCCGCTGCAGGGCTACCTGCGGTTCGCGTCGCTGAACCTTCACGTGAAGCCGCTGGACAACGTCCACTGCCGCCGCGCCGTGCAGTACGCCACCGACAAGGTCGCCATGCAGTCCGCCTACGGCGGTCCGCTGGCCGGCGGTGACATCGCCACGACCATCCTGCCCCCGGGCACCGTCGGGTACACCAAGTTCGACAAGTACCCGCAGACCTACAAGCAGGGTGGCGGCCTGGACGACCAGACCATCGCCAAGGCCAAGTCCGAGCTGCAGCAGTGCGGCCAGCCGAACGGCTTCAAGACCAAGATCTCGGCCCGCTCCGACCGGCCGAAGGAAGTCGCCATGGCGCAGGCCATGCAGCAGGGTCTGAAGGCCGCCGGCATCAACACCGAGATCGTGCAGTACCCGGCCGGTGACTACTTCAACAAGTACGTCGGCGCCCCCGAGTTCGTGCACAAGAACGGCGTCGGCATCATGCTGATGGCGTGGTCCGCCGACTGGCCCACCGGCTACGGCTTCCTCTCGCAGATCCTCGACGGCCGGGCGATCAAGCCCTCCGGTGGCAACAACCTGCCCGAGGAGAACAACCCGGCGATCAACAAGGCGTTCGACGACGCGATCGGCAACGTCGACAAGAACGCCCGCGCCAAGATCTACGGCCAGATCGACCAGATGGCGATGGACGACGCGGTCGACGTCCCGATCATCTACGCCAAGGCGCTGCTCTACCGTCCGTCCAACGTGACCAACGTCGGCATCACCCAGGGCTACGGCGGCCAGTACGACTACCTGAACCTGGGTGTCAAGAAGTAGTAGCGGCCCCGTTACTCGAAGTTCCTGAAGGCAGGTGAAGGCGACGCCCGCCGACCGGAGGTGACCCACCGGTCACCTTCGGTCGG
>NZ_QURH01000728.1 GCF_003428695.1 Actinomadura logoneensis | reverse complement strand
CGCGCTCCGGTGGTCCGCGCCGCTGCGGGCCGTGGCCGCCCTCGCGGCCGTCGCGCTCGCCGTCGTCCTGGCGGTCGCGCTGCGCCCCGGTCCCGCCCGGGCCGACGTGACCCGCAACTGGTACGGCGCCGCGCCGTACGTCATGCCGCTGGACAACGACCCGCCCGACCTGTCCCAGGTCATGGCGGCGACCTCGCAGAAGACGTTCGAGCTGGCCTTCATCCTCGCCTCGGGCGGCTCCTGCTCACCCGCGTGGGACGGCACCGCGCCCGTCTCGTCCGACACCGCCGTCGGCGCGCTCATCAACCGCATCCGGTCGGCCGGCGGCGACGTGTCGATCTCGATCGGCGGCTACAACGGCACCAAGCTCGGCCAGGTCTGCTCGAACGCCGCCGCCACGGCCGCCGCGTACCAGCAGGTCATCACCAAGTACTCCCTCAAGGCGATCGACTTCGACCTGGAGGAGCCGGAGTACGAGAACAGCGCCGCGATCTCCAACGAGCTGGGCGCGGCGCAGATCCTGCAGCGGAACAACCCGGGGCTGTACGTCTCGGTGACGACGGCCGGGACGGCCTCGGGCACCGGCTGGTTCGGCACGCAGATGCTGAACACCGCCAAGAGCCTCGGCTTCACCCCCGACAACTACGCGATCATGCCGTTCGACGGCGGCTTCAGCGGGTCGGCCGCGCAGATCTCGGCGCTGGAGAACTTCCACTCGCTGCTGATGACCACCTTCGGATGGGACGGCGCCACCGCCTACCAGCACGAGGGCTTCTCCGGCATGAACGGGCGCTCGGACTCGGGCGAGTACTTCTACCAGTCCGACTTCCAGGCGGTCCTGGACTACGCCACGAGCCACCACCTGAGCCGCTTCACGTTCTGGTCGGTGAACCGCGACCGCCAGTGCAGCCCGCCCGACAACAACGGCCGGACGTCCGGGACGTGCAGCAGCGTGCCGCAGGGCGCGTGGGACTTCACCAGGTTCACCGCCGCCTTCGCGGGCGCGACCCCGCCCACCACCCCGCCCACGACGCCGCCGACCACCCCGCCGACCACTCCGCCGCCCGGGACCTGCACCGCCCCGGCCTGGAGCGCGACCACGGCGTACAACGGCGGGGCCGTCGTGAGCTACCAGAGCCACGGCTGGAAGGCCAAGTGGTGGACGTACGGCGACGTCCCCGGCGGTCAGGCCGGAGTCTGGGCCGACCAGGGCGCCTGCTGACCCGAGCCCGTCGAGCCTCCGGGCCGAGCCTGCCGACCGGGCCGTGAGGCTGAAAGGGGAGGCTGAAAGGGAGGCGCCCGGCCTCAGCCGCCGAGCGCCTCCCGCTCGATCCGCTCGAACTGGGCGCCCATCGCCTCGGCGAGCGCCTTGGCGCCGGACAGCGGGCGCACCATGACGGTGAGCTCGTCCACCAGGCCGTCCTCGCGGACGTGGACGAAGTCGCAGCCGTGCACCTGGCGTCCGCCGACGGTCGCCTCGAACAGGAAGGCGTGGTCGCGGCCGTCCGGGTCGGAGATCTCCCGGACGTACCGGAAGTCCTCGAACACCCGCAGCACGCCGCGCAGGATCGCCATGGTGATCGGCTTGCCGGAGTACGGCTTGAACACGACCGGGCTGGTGAACACCACGTCGTCGGCGAGCAGGGCCTCCATGGCGGCCATGTCGTGCTCCTCGGCGGCCTTCCGGAACGGATGCATGTCCTCACCCCTGCTCGTAGCCGGTCACGTGACGGCAGGGTAACACACGCACCTATTCAACAAATTGAGTACCGGGGTTGAGTGCCGGGCGCGGGTCAGGCGCGGCGGTGGGCCTGCTGGAAGCGGGCGGTCTTGGCGCGGTTCCCGCAGATCTCCATGGAGCACCAGCGGCGCGAGCCGTTCTTGGTGAGGTCGTAGAACCACAGGACGCAGTCGGGGTCGGCGCACTTGCGGACGCGTTCGCGGCGCTCGCCGAACAGCCGGACGAGGTCGGCGGCGGCGATCCAGGCGGGCGTCCAGGCGGGGTCCTCGGTGACGACCTCGGCGGCGGGCTCGCCGTCGCGCAGCAGGGGCCGCCGGGAGCCGTGCGCGAGGACGGCGTTGAGGGGCCGCTCGTCGCCCTCGAGGGCGGCGCGGACGGCGTGGCGCGCGGTCAGGAGGTGCGCGCGGACGGCCTCGGGCCCGCCGGCCGGGACGGGCAGGGCGTGTTCGGCGAGCCATCCTTCGAGGCCGCCGGGTTCGTCGAACTCGTCGAAGCGTCGGCCCTGGTCGACCCAGGCCGTGGCGACCAGGTCGAGGGCGAGGGGCTCTCCGGTGAGCGGGCGCGGCATGGCCGCAGTCTATCAACCGCCTAAGCGGACTTGACCGGTTGATCGTGGGTGGGCTACGTTCCCGGCATCGGTCAACCGGCTAAACGCCTTTAGATGGTTGGAGAAGATCATGGCTGACGTGCGCCACAGGACGGTCCGGATCGACGGGCTCGACGTGTTCTACCGGGAGGCGGGCGACCCGTCCGCGCCCACGTTGGTGCTGCTGCACGGCTTCCCGACGTCCTCGGTCGTGTACCAGGGCCTGATGGCGGAACTGGGCGGCGAGTTCCACCTCGTCGCGCCGGACTACCCGGGATTCGGCCTCAGCTCCGCCCCGCCCGCGGACGAGTGGGAGTACACCTTCGACCACCTGGCCGACGTGGTGGAGAAGCTGCTCGACACGCTGGGCCTGACCCGCTACGCGCTCCACGTGCACGACTACGGGGCCCCGGTCGGGTTCCGGCTGGCGACCCGCCACCCCGAGCGCGTCACGGGGATCGTCACGCAGAACGGCAACGCCTACGACGAGGGCCTGACACCGTTCTGGGAGCCGATCCGCGCCTACTGGGCCGACCCGTCGAAGGAGAACGGCGACGCGCTGCGCGGCCTGCTCACCCGCGAGGCCACCCACTGGCAGTACACGCACGGCGTCGCCGACCCGGCGCTCGTCGATCCCGCCTACGAGCTGCACGACCAGGCCCTGCTCGACCGTCCGGGCAACCAGGAGATCCAGCTCGCGCTGTTCCTGGACTACGGCGCCAACCCGCCGCTCTACCCCTCCTGGCAGGAGTACCTGCGGACGTGGCAGCCGCCGCTGCTGGCGGTCTGGGGGCGCGGGGACGAGATCTTCGGCCCGGACGGCGCGCTCGCCTTCGCCCGGGACCTGAAGGACGCGCACATCCAGCTGCTCGACACCGGGCACTTCCCGTTCGTCACCCGGACCCGGCAGAGCGCGGCGCTGATCCGCGACTTCCTCCGCCGCCTCTCCGACTGACGGCCGGACGACCCGCCGACGGCCCGGCCGCACACCTCGCGTGTGCCGGCCGGGCCGT
>NZ_QURH01000727.1 GCF_003428695.1 Actinomadura logoneensis | reverse complement strand
GCTGCCCTGCCTGGCCTGGCCCAGACACCTCTCCGGCGACCGGCCGCGCCGCCCCGGGCGCGGCCGGGCGGGACGTCGAGCGGGACGCCGCGCTCGCGATCGAGCGGGACGCCGCGCTCGCGATCGAGCGGGCGTTCCGCGAGGCGGACGTGTCGGGCCGCCTGCACGCGGTCGACATCGACACCGGCCGCGAACTCGGCGTCGGCGCCGACGACCCGGTGGTGCTCGCCTCGGTCTACAAGGTGCCGCTGCTGGTGGCGTTCTTCCGGCTGGCCGCGCGCGGCGTCCTGGACCCCGCCGAGCGGATCACCCTGCGGCCGGACGAGCGGACCGAGGGCGGCACCGGACTGTCGGTCATGCTGGACGACGTCACGATGTCCCTGCGCGACCTGGCCCTCATGATGATCACGGTCAGCGACAACGCGGCGGCGGACGCCGTCTACGCGCGCGTCGGCCGGGACGAGGTCAACGCCGCGCTCGACGGGCTCGGCCTGCCCGGCATCCGCGTGACCGGCGACGGCCGGGACCTGTTCGACGCGCTGCTCGCCGACTCCGGCACCAGCGGCCTCGGCGAGCTGTGGCAGCGCGCGGACGAGCCCGGGATGCTCGACCGGCTGGGTCCGCTCGACCCGTCCCGCACCAGCGCCGGGACACCCCGCGAGCTGACCGGGCTGCTGTCGCTGATCTGGCTCGACCGGGCCGCGCCCGCGGCCGAGTGCGCGCTGATGCGCCGGATGCTCGGCCACCAGGTGTGGCCGCACCGGCTGTCCGCGGGCTTCCCGCGCGACGACATCCGGGTGAGCGGCAAGACCGGGACGCTGCTGACCCTGCGGAACGAGATCGGCGTCGTGGAGTACCCCGACGGCGGACGCTACGCCGTGGCCGTGTTCACCCGCGCGGCCGAGCCCGTGGCGGTCGCGCCGCGCGCGGACGCCGTGATCGGCGCCACCGCACGGATCGCCGTCGAGGCCCTCCGCCGCGTCCGCTGACCCCGCCCCGTCTCATGACACACCGGGAAGTCGGAGGCCGGGCCGGGTGAGGAGGCCGGGCCGGGTGAGGGGGACGCCGGGCCGGGTGAGGCGGACGCCGAGCCGGGTGAGGCAGACGGCGGGCCGGTGGCGTGTACGGCGGGATCCCGGACGGTGGGATGCCGTCCGGGATCCGCGCTGAGGGAGTGCCCGGCCGCACGCAGCGGTCGTTGAAGGCCGGGCCAACGCTCGGCGCCCGCCAACCCCCTGGCGGCATGCCGACGCCGGCGACCCTCGCACGAGTCGATCAACGTTGGATTACCGCGCAGGTCAGGCGGGGTTCTCCGGGCGCCAGGGGGTGAGCCAGGGGGTCTCGGGCCGGCCCTCGGCGGCGGCCATCAGCGGGAAGGCGGTCGCGCCGTCCACCGACTCGCGGACGATGTCGGCGTGCCCGGCGTGCCGCGCCGTCTCGTGGATCAGGTGCAGCAGCACCCAGCGGAGCGACCAGGCGTCCGCGTCCTGCGGGAACCAGGGCACGCCCTTCGGGATCGGCACCGGGTACCCGAGGTCGTCGATCCCGGCGACGACCCGGTCGGTGCGTTCGGCGGCCCGCCGGTGGTCGGCGAGGACGCCCTCCAGGGTGTCGTCCGGTCCGAAGACGAAGCCCTCGGCGTACGCGTTCGGGTCGCCCTGGCGCGGCAGGCGCTCCACCATGTCCATCCAGGTGTGCTCCACGCGCGCGACGTGCTTGATCAGCCCGCCGACGGACAGCGAGCTCGCCGTCGGGGTGAGCCGCGCCTGCTCGTCGGTGAGCCCGTACGCGGCGTTGCGCAGCGCCTGCCGCTGGTAGGCCAGGAAGGCCGTCAGGCCCTCGCGCTCGTTCTCGACGGGGGGCACGGTTGCGGGCATGGTGACTCATCCTCCGTCTCGGGGGCTGTGAGCGGTCGGTGTCATCCTCGCACCCGCTACTCGTGGTTTCGGGCGACCGGTACCCCCTCCGCCGGACCTCACGCCCTCGACGGGACGGGCCGGAAGGCGGAGACTGGCCGGGTCCGGCGGAGCACGGTGGGAGCGCGGGAGGACGCGCCGCCGGGCGAGGCCGCCGGACGGGACCCAGGACACCGGGCACAGGGGCACGAGGCACCGGGCAGGGGCGCCGGACGCGCGGCCGGTGCCGGACGGCGATGGTCCGAGACCGGACCGGCGACACGTCCGGAAACGTAGGCTGTTACCCCTGTTTTGGACGTCCCTGGGGAGAATGCGTTGCGGTTGCCGGAGCACCTGGAACTGCTGCTCACCGACGAGCCGGTCCTGGACGTGTACGCGCACGGCCCGTGGCGCGTCCCGGACGGCCTGTTCGAGGAGATCACCGCACGGATCGACGCGCTCGCCGCGGACCCGCGTGCGGCCGGCCTGACGACCGACGAGCACAAGCTGCTCACGCTGCCGGCGTCCCTGGTGACCGCGGAGATCTTCGCCATCCTGGCGTTCCTGCCGGGCGGCGGCGCGATCAAGGCGGGCTCCTGGTCGCAGCTCCCCGAGCGGCTGCTGTACAAGCACCTGGCGAACCCCGCGCCGCTCAGCACCCGGATGACCCGCTGCGACGCGCCCGGCGGACGCTGGCGCCCGCCGCTGGACTGGCTGGTCGAGGCCCCCGACCGGGAGCTGGCGATCGAGCTGGCCCGCGAGTGCCTGGTCGCGCTGGAGGGCATCGAGCCGCTGGAGAACCGCCGCCGCGCGCTGGTCGAGCTGTACGACACGCCGCCGCCCGGCGAGGTCAACCTGCCGAAGATGGAGCTGCGCGAGCAGTGGCACGCGCACGCCCCCGAGCGCGTGCTGGCGGCCGTCCCGGAGCTGCTCGGCCCGGTCGGGTATCTGGAGTGGGTCTGCGAGGGGCTGCTCGCCGCGCGCGAGCACCTGGCGGCCGTCGCGCCGCGCGAGGAGACGGTGGAGACCCACCTCGTCCAGCTGCTGCTGCAGGGCAGCATGGAGCACGTGCCGCCGGAGCTCGCGGTCGCGGTCGGCGAGGACCGGTACCGCGAGATCCGCGCCCGGTTCCCGGTGGAGCGGCGCGGGTTCAAGGCCGCGGCGTGGCAGGAGCAGACCCGGTCCTGGCTCGTCGCGGCCCTGGTGTCGGGCGCGGCGGACGCCTGCCGGGCCTGGCTGGACATGGCGATGCGGTTCGTCGCGATCGTCCAGGGGCTGCCCGGAGACCCGTGGTTCCCGCGCCCGGAGTGGATTCCGGTCGTGCAGTTCCAGACCGACCTGCGGCGGCTGTTCGCGCCGCGCCGCCGCGTGCCGAACCCGCTCGCCGACCGGCTGCGCCCCGCGCCGGGCGAGCCCGCGGCCGTGCCCGCCGCGCCGTC
>NZ_QURH01000726.1 GCF_003428695.1 Actinomadura logoneensis | reverse complement strand
GGCGCCGTCCGCCCTGCCCTCCGCCGTCCTCCCCACCGCAGCCGCCGCGCCGGCCGCGGTCGCCGTGCCGTCCGGCGCGACGCCGGGGGAGCACGTCGGCTCCTACGCGGTCAGGCTGGACCTGGGCGCGGACGGGCTGCTACGCGTCCACGAGGAGATCGCCTACGACTTCGGCGGCTCGTCCGGACGGCACGGCATCGAGCGGAGCATCCCCGCCCGCCGGGTGAGGATCGAGCACGTCCGGGTCGCCAGCACCGACGCGCCCGCCGCGAGCAGGGTCAGCGACCGGGGGAGCCGGACCGACATCCGCGTCGGCGACCCGGCGCGGACGGTCACCGGGCTGCGGCACTACACGATCGACTACGACGTCCGGCACGCCGTCGCCTCGGACACCCTGGACTGGAACGCCGTCGGCACCGAGTGGACGGTGCCCATCGACACGGCGACCGTCACGCTCACGGGCCCGGCCGCGTTCCGCTCGCTGGACTGCCGCGCCGGTCCGCCCGACGCGAGGACGCCCTGCGCCGGTCCCGGACGCACCGGCGGCGGCACCGCGACGTTCACGCAGAGCCTCGGGGCGGGCCAGGGCATCACCGTGCGGGCGGCGTTCCCGGCCGGGACGGTGCGGAACCAGCGGCCCGGCCCCTTCGCGGTCTCGGTCGGCGTCCCCGGCGCGACGGCGCTCGGGCTGGCGCTGCTGGTCGCGCTCTCGGGCGTCGGGCTGCGGCTGTCCGACCGGTGGCGCCGCCGCAGGCTGCCCGCGTCCGTGCCGCGCGACGCCGTGCCCCCGGCCGAGGTCGGAAGCCTCCCGAACGGCATCGAGCCGTGGGACCCGCTCGCCGTCGTCGCGCTCGACCTGGCCGTCCGCGGCGAGCTGCGCGTCGCCGACGACGGACGGCGGGTCACGCTCACCCGCGTCCGCGCCGACACCGGCGGCCTGCCGGACGACGAGCGCGCCTTCCTCAAGGCGCTCTTCGACGACGGGGACACCGCCGAGGCAGGGCCGTCCGCGCGGGAACGGCTCCAGCGGACCGAGCGCCGCATCCTCAACGCGAGCCGGGAGCGCGGACGCCGCCACCGGCGCTCCTGGCTGGTCAACACCCGCTGGATCCTGGTCCCCGCGTGCTGGCTCGTCGGGATCGCCGGATTCGTCCTGGTCCTTGCGGGCCTGCGGGCGGACGGCGGCTTCGACGACCGGTCGGCGGCCGGAACCGCGCTGGTCCTCCTCGCGGTCGCGACCGGCCTGCTCTGGCCGAGGAACCCCGTCACGCGGCGCGGCCAGGCGCTGAGCGTCCGGTACCAGCGGTATCTCCACAGCCTGTGGACGCGGCGCGGCGAGCCCGACGCCGAGCGCCACCTCCCGTACGCCGCCGCGACGGGCCAGCGGTCCTGGATGACGGCGTTCTTCCGGGCGCGGACGGCGGACGGGTCGCTGCCGTCCTGGTACTCCTACACCGGCGGTCCGGACGAGGCCGAGGAGCGGTTCGTCGCGCTCGTCCACATGTTCGTGGGCAAGGCGCGGCCGTCCCGGTACGAGCAGCGCTCCCGTCCGGCTTCTTCCAGGAGGAAGAAGCGCCGCACGTCCGGCAGCGGCGGCTACGGGGGGTACGGCGGCGGTCTGGGAGGCGTCCACGGCGGCGGGGGTTTCGGCGGCGGTCACGGCGGTGGTGGCGCGGACGGCGGCGGAGGCGGCGGCTCCTGGTGACTCCCCGGCGACTCCCGGACGGCGGAGTCACGAGGCGGGCCGAGCCGAGCGGAACGGCCCGTGACGCTCAAGCGCCACGGGCCGTTCCGCGTCCGGGGAGCGTCAGCCCAGCTGGTTCTGGATGGCGTTCAGTCCCGCCTGCGCGATGGACTCGTCGATCGAACCCTGCGGTGCGCCGCCCACGCCGATGCCCGCGATCGGCGCGCCCCCGGACGCGACCGGTACGCCGCCCGCCAGGAACAGCGTCCCCGGGATGTCCTTCACGGTCGGGCCCGTCCCGGTCGCGTTCTGGGCGAGCTTGGACGTCGGCTGCCCCCAGGCGACCGCCGTGTACGCCTTGCGCTTGGCCGACTCGACGGTCTGCGGGCCCGCGCCGTCGTCCTTCACGACCAGCTTCAGGTCGCCGGACCGGTCCACGATCGCGATGGCGACGCGCTGGTGCTGCCTGGCGGCCTCCTTCCGCGCCGCGTCCGCGACCTTCATCGCGGCGTCGGCGGTGAGGGCGCGGGTCTGGGTCACGGCGCCACCGCTCTTCGCGGGGGCGGCCGGGGCGGCGTCGGCGGTCGCCGCCGACATCGCCACGGCGCCGCCCACCAGCGCCACGCCCGCCGTCATGCCCACGATGTTCCGGAAACTCTTCACAGTGATCGATCCCTTCCGTTGTGCGATGTCCCCAGCCTCGCCACCGCGGAGCCCCCTGCCATCGCAAGGACGGTTGGGTCCGGCATCAACCGAACGATGGATGCCCCGGCGCCCCGTCCGCCCCGCCGCGCCGAGTAGCGTGCGGAAGGAGGGGAGGGAAAACCTGTGACCAGCGTGAACGCCAAGGCCGATAGCGCGGCGCCGTCCGGCGGGGCCGAGCGTGCGGGACGCGCCGTCCGGACGCCGGAGGGGCGCATCGACCTGGCCATGCACGCGGCGTTCTTCCTGCTGCTGGCCTCCTCCGCGTCCCGGTTCGCCGCCCGGCACGGAGCGGGGGAGGGGACGTGGCCGAAGTACGCGCTCTGCGGGCTGCTCGCCCTCCTCTACGCCGCCGGGACGCTCCTGTGGGACCGGCTCGGCCGCCGCGGCCTGCTGGCCTGGCTGGCCGCCGTGACGGCGGTGTGGCTGTCGCTGGTGCTGGTCGCGCCCAGCTTCGCCTGGTGCGCGCCGCCGCTGTACTTCGCCGCGCTGCGCCTGCTCAGCCGCCGCACGGCCGTCGCCGGCGCGGTCGTCGTCACCGCCGCCGTGGTGTTCGCCCAGCTCAGGCTGACGCCGACGTTCGACCTCAGCCTGGTGCTCGCGCCGGTCGCGGTGTCCGGGATGATCCTGGTGATCTTCCTGGAGCTGCACCGGACGGCGGACGCCCTCGCCCGCTCCCAGCGCGCGGCCGGGATCCTGAGCGAGCGGCAGCGGCTGTCCCGGGAGATCCACGACACCCTCGCGCAGGGCCTGACCAGCATGGGAATGCTGCTCCAGGCCGCTGACCGCGCCTTCGGCTCCGACCCGGAGACCGCCCGCGGGCTCGTCCGGCGGGCCGCGGCCGAGGCGGCCGGGAACCTGGACGAGGCGCGCCGGTTCGTCCGCGCGCTGGCCCCGTCCGACCTCGCCGCCGGGTCGCTGCCGCACGCGCTGCGCTCGCTGGCCG
>NZ_QURH01000723.1 GCF_003428695.1 Actinomadura logoneensis | reverse complement strand
CCTGCTGGCCGGGCGGGTCCGGGAGGCCCGGGCGGCCGGGCTCACCCGCGTCGTGCTGGCCGGCATGGGCGCTTCGCCGGCCGCCGCCGAGGCGGTCGTCCGGACGGCCGCGCCGGAGGGCGCCGAGCTGGTCGTCCTGGACACCGCCGATCCCCGCGCAGTGCGGGCGGCCCTGGCCGACCTGCCCGCGACGCTGCTGGTGGTGGCCGACAAGAGCGGCACCGCCCTGGAGACCGACGCGCACCTGCGGATCTTCGAGGAGGCGTTCGGGGCCGCCGGGATCGATCCGGCGGCGCGGATCCTGGTCGTCACCGATCCGGGCTCCCCGCTGGACGGCCGGTACGACACCGTGCACGGCGATCCGGAGTGCGGGGAGCGGTTCGGCGCGCTGGACGCCTACGGCCTCGTTCCGGCGGCGCTCGCCGGCGTCGACGCCGAGGAGCTGCTGGACGACGCGTCCGCGCTGGCCGCGACGCTGGACCAGCCCTACGACAACCCCGCGCTCGCGCTGGGCGCGGCGCTCGGCGCGTCGGCGCTGGCGGGCCGCGACAAGCTCGTGCTGGCCGATCACGGCTCGGGCCTGCAGGGGCTCGCCGAGTGGATCGAGCGGCTGGTCGCGGCGTCCACCGGCAAGGACGGGCGGGGCCTGCTCCCGGTCGTGGTGGAGGGTGTCGCCGCGCCCGGTTTCCAGCTCACCGACGACCTGCGCCGGGTGGTCCTGGGCAGCCGTCCGGACGAGCCGGGTCCGGCCCGCGAGGCGGGTCTGACGGTCTCCGGCCCGCTCGGCGCGCAGTTCCTGCTGTGGGAGTACGCGGTCGCGGTGGCGGGCCGGGTGATGGGGGTGAACCCCTTCGACGAGCCCGCGGTCGCCGAGTCGCGGGAGGGCACGGCCGCGCTGCTGCGCGCGGCCGAGGGCGCGGCTCCGACGGTCATCCCGAGCGTCCCGGCCTTCGTCGACGACGCGGTGGAGGTGCACGGCCGCCCGGAACTGCTGAAGGGCGCGGGCTCGCTGACCGACGTCCTGGACGCGGTGGTGGGCGCCGTGCCGGACCGCGGCTACCTGGCCGTCCTGGCCTACCTGGACCCGGTCGGGGACGCGCCGGCGGCGGGCCTGCGTCCGCTGCTGGCCGAGCGTTCGGCGCGGGTGCGCCGCTCCCCCGTGCCGGTCACCTTCGGCTGGGGGCCGCGGTACCTGCACTCCACCGGGCAGTTCCACAAGGGCGGCCCGGAGAGCGGCGCGTTCGTCGTCATCACGGCGGAGCCGGACGCCGACATGGCCGTCCCCGGCCGTCCGTACACGCTGGCGGAGCTCCAGCTGGCCCAGGTCTACGGTGATGTGCGGGCGCTGCGGTCCCGGTCGCGGCCGGTGGTGCGCGTCCATCTGACGGACCGGGGGGAGGGTCTCGGGCGGCTCGCCAAGGCCCTCACCTGACCCGCACGTCCCTCCCGACCGTCCGAACCCGCGGTTCACACCGGGCCCGGCCGTGCAAACGGCCGGGCTTAGCCGTGTCTGTCCTGGTTTTCCCGCACTTGTTCACAAATCGACACCTGGAAGATCGGGGAGTTGGTCGCGGATGCCCGTTGTCTCCTGAAACGATGGGCGCGGGAGGAACGGTGTCCGGATTCGACGTACTGACGCGCGGCGACGTGCTGGAGCAGGCACTGCAGGCGCGCGACTACCTGGTCGCCTGCGGGGTGCCCGCGGCGCTGGCCGCCAAGGACCCGCGGCTGTGGGGCCGGCGGGCCGTCGACCACAGCCGCCTGGCCTGGCTGGACCTGCCGTTCGCCTCCCGCTACCTGCTGGACAAGGTCGAGGACGTGGTCGTCGAGGCCCGGTTCGCGGGGCTCGACCACGTGGTGCTGGTCGGCGTGGGCGCCGACGCGCTCGCCGCGCAGGCCATCATGGAGGAGCACGCCCCGGCGGGCGGGGCGGCGGGCGGCGCGCTCACCGTCCTGGACGGCTCGGACACCGCGGCGCTCGCGTTCACGCTGGAGCGCCTCGACCGCACCCTGGTGGTGCTGGCGAGCAAGTCCGGGGTGTCCCTGGAGGGCGACGCCTACCTGCGCATCCTCGCCGACGCGTTCCGCAGGCGCGGGATGGCCGACCGGGAGATCGCGGCGCGGTTCGTGGTGATCACCGACCAGGGCAGCCCGCTGCACGGGTTCGCGCGCGGCAAGGGCTACCGGGTCGGGCTGACCGACCCCGGCCTGCCCGCGCACATGGCGGCGCTGTCGGCCTACGGGCTGGTGCCCGCGGTGCTGGCCGGCGCGGACGTCGGCCAGGTGCTCGACGAGGCCGCCGCGCTCGCGCCCGCGCTGCTCAACGACAAGGACAACCCGGGACTGCTGCTCGGCGCGATCATCGGCGGCTGCGCGCAGCGCGCCCCCGAGGGCCTGCCCCGGGACAAGGTCGTGCTGCACGAGCCGGGCGGCTCCGGCGCGCTGAGCGGCTGGATCGCGCAGGCGCTCGCGGCCGGGACCGGCAAGCGCGGGCGCGGCGTGCTCGTGCTCGACCCGCCCGGCAGCCCCGCCGAGCTGCCCGACGCGCACGGCGTCGCGCTGAACCCCAAGCAGGGCGCGCAGGGCACGCACAGCGACGCCGAGACCTCGGTGTGGGCGCCGCTCGGCGCGCAGTTCCTGCTGTGGGAGTACGCGACCGCGGTCTCCGGATGGCTGCTCGGCGTGAACCCGTTCGAGCCCGGCGGCGCCGTCGCGCAGGACGCCGAGGACGACGCGGCCTCGCTGCTGGCCGCGGCGGCGGGCGGGCCGCTCCCGGCCGGGCGTCCGGTGTTCGCCGACGGCGAGGTGGAGATCCACACCGCGCTGCCCGTCCCCCAGTCGGCCGACGGGCTGTCCGCCGCGCTGGTGGCGCTGCTCGCGCAGGTGCCCCCGGAGGGCTACCTGTCCGTGGTGACCTACCTGTCCGGGGAGCTGTCCGGGCGCTACCTCGCGCCGACCCTGGCGCGGCACACGGGCCGTCCGGTGGTTTACGGCGCGGGCCCCGGGTATCTGCACGCGACCGGGTCGGTGCACAAGCGCGGTCCCGGCGGCGGGGCGTTCCTGCTCGTGACGGGCGACCCGCCGGAGGGCGACCCGGTCGCCGACATGCCGGTGCCGGGGCGTCCGTACGGCCTGGCGTCGCTGCAGCTCGCGCGGGCGCTCGCCGAGGAGCGGGCGCTGCGGGCGCTGGGCCTGCCGGTCGTCCGCGTCCACCTGCGGGACGCGGTCGAGGGCGCGGGACGCCTCACCGAGGCGGTCCGCGGGCTGGGCGCGGCGGGCGCCCCCGAGCGGACCGGCACGAGGGCACGGGCCACGGGG
>NZ_QURH01000724.1 GCF_003428695.1 Actinomadura logoneensis | reverse complement strand
GGGCCAGGGCACGCCCGCCGCGTTCGCGGCGGCGCGGCGGCGCGGGGACCCGCCCCGGGGCCGTCTCCTCGCCGGCCCGGCCGCGGGTGAGGACGGCGGTGTCAGGCATTCTGGTGGTCCTCTCGGTTGGTCCAGGCGAAGAAGAGGCCGATGGTGACCAGCGTGATCAGGAAGAGCACCACCGACACCGCGCTCGCGTAGCCGAAGTCGTAGGTCTTGAAGGCGCTGCGGTAGACCAGCAGCGCCAGGGTCTCGGTCCTGCGGAACGGGCCGCCCTCGGTCATCACGTAGACGATGTCGAAGCTCTTCAGCGCGTTGATCATCGACAGCGAGACCACGACCGCGAACGCGGGGCGCAGCGAGGGCAGGACGACGTGCCACAGCCGCTGCCACGCGTTGGCGCCGTCCACCTTGGACGCCTCGACCAGTTCGGCGGGCACGCCGGTCAGGCCGGCGAGGAACACGACCATGGCGAGGGCGACCTGCTGCCAGCACCAGGCCAGCAGCACCGACCAGAACGCCACGTCGGGGTCGGAGAGCCAGGAGTGCTGCAGCGACTCCAGCCCGACGTGGCGCAGGACGAGGTTCAGCAGCCCGTCCTCGGGGCGGAAGATCCAGAACCACACCTGCCCGACCACCACCAGGGACAGCGCCAGCGGCAGGAAGAACAGGGACTTGATGAGCCGCTGCATCCGCCTGACCTGGGCCAGCCCCAGGGAGAGGCCCAGGCCGGCGAGGGTGGGGACGACCACCGCGACGCCCGTCCAGACGGCGGTGTTCCTCAGCGCCCGCCAGAAGTGCTCGTCCCCGGCCATGTCGCGGTAGTGCCGGAGCCCGATGAAGTCGGCGGTGCCTCCGACGGCGTTCCAGTCGGTCAGGCTGTAGTAGAACGAGTACAGCCCGGGCCCCACCACTGTGGCGACATAGGCGATCAGAGGTACGGCCAAGAAGACGGCGGCCCAGCCGGTGCGTCGCGTCGACACTCCCTTGTTCCTTCCTTTCAGAGCCCGTCGGGTCCGCTGGGGGCCGTGGAGGCCGACCGGGGCGGGTGAGGGCCGCCGGGGCCGTGGGGGCCGCCGGGCCTTCCGAGGGCAGGGCGGGCAGCGGTGACGGCGGGTTCCCGCCGTCACCGTCACCGCGCGGGCTTGCTACTTCTTCTTGAAGGCGCCGTCCGCCGCCGACTGGGCCTCATGCAGGACGCCGTCGAGCTTGGCGGGGTCGTCCACGAACTTCTGGATCGCGTTGAGGCCGGACTCCGACATCTCCGGCGGAGTGGCGAGGTCGTAGTTGAAGACGAACGTGCTCGCCTCCTGGACCTGCTTGGCGGCCTTGTGCATGACCTCGTTCTGCGACTTGAGGTCGGCGTTCCTGTTGGGGGCGAGCGCGCCCTGAGCGAGCGCCATGTCCCGCTGCGCCTCCGGCCCGGACAGGCACTTCAGCAGGTCCTCGGCGGCGGCCTTGTTCGGCGCGGCCGTGGACAGGGCCCAGCCGTCCACCGGTCCGAGCGCCGCCTGCGGCACTCCGGGGGTGACCTGCGGGAAGGGGAACATGTCGTAGCCCGTCACCGGGGCGACCTTGTTCTCGTCCCAGTAGCCGGTGATCCAGGTGCCGTTCAGGGTCATCGCGGCCTGGCCCTTGGAGACCTGGTCCGCGGCGTCCGGCCAGTCGATGCCGTTCGGGCTCTTGTTGAAGTAGTCCTTGTCGAAGAGCTCCTTCCACATCGTGAAGGCGGTCCTGACCTGCGGGTCGGTGTACTTGGCCTCACCCGCCATGAGCTTCTGGCGGTAGTCGGGGCCCGCGGTGCGCAGCAGCAGGTAGTCGAACCAGAACTGCGCGGGCCACTGGTTCTTGGAGCCGAGGGCGAACGGGGTGATCCCGGCGGCCTTGAGCTTGGCGGCGGCCGCCATCAGCTCGTCCCAGGTCTTGGGCGTGGTGGTGACGCCCGCCTTCGCCATGACCTTCGGGTTGTAGAAGATGCCGACGTAGTGGTAGTCGAACGGCAGCAGGAACTTCTGGCCGTTGTAGTCCGCGGACGCCTTGGACAGGGACTCCGGGATGGCCTGGTCGAGGCCGTTCTTCTTCCAGAGGTCGTCGAGGGGCGCCATGCGCTTCTGGTCGACGAGGTACTGCGTCTTGGCGCCGGCCCAGTAGGAGAACACGTCCGGCGGGTTGCCGCCGGCGAGCTGGACGAGGATGGAGTCCTTGAACGCCTCGTGCTGGATCGGGTTGTTCTTGACCTCGCGGCCCGTCTGCCTCGTGCACAGCGACGTGATGGTCCCGAACGCCTTGGCGCCGAGGGCGTCGCTGAAGTAGTGCGCCATGCTGACCGACTTGCCGTCCGAGCCGCCGCCCGAGCCGCCGCAGCCCGCGAGCGCGACCGGGGCGAGGACGGCCAGCGCCGCCAGGCCCGCGAGCCGCGACAGGCGTCGGGTACTGTGAAGAATCACTCGTGAACCTCCGTGGGTGGTGTCGGGCGGACACCGAACGTGACGGGGACGTGTCCGCCCATCTCCTCTGTGATCCGCACCGCGGCGGCGCGGACCTGCTCTCCCAGCTCGCCGACCTGCGACAGGCCGACCCGGGCCGCCGGTCCCGACACCCCGATGCTGGCCACCGGGGCGCCGTACAGGTCGAAGATCGGGGCGGCGACGCAGCGCACGTCGAGGTTGAGCTCCTCGTCGTCCACGGCGTACCCGCGCTCGCGGACCCTCTCCAGGTCGGCCATCAGCGCCGGCACGGACGTGAGCGTCCGGATCGTGAAGCCGCGCAGCGGCGGCGGCGCCACCCGCGCCAGCTCCTCGGCCGTCGCCAGGCAGTACAGCGCCTTGCCGGTGGCGGTCGCGTGGATGACGGGCTGCGCGCCGATCTCCGTCTCGACGGTGACGCGTCCGCCGCCCTGGCGTTCCTGCGCGACGTAGACGCCGCCGAACTTGGTGCGCCGTGCCAGGTGCACCGCCTCGCCCGTCCTGTCCGACAGCTCGCGCATCGTCCGCTGGGCGACGACCACCACGTCGAGGTCGCGCAGGAGCTGGCCGGCGAGCGACACCAGCTGCACCGAGGCGCGGTAGGCCCTGGTCTTCGGGTCCTGCTCGACGTACCCGCGCTCCTCCAGCATCCGCAGCAGGCGGTGCGCGTTGCCCTTGTCCTGGCCGACCGCGCGGGCGAGGGCGGTCACCCCCATGCCCTCGGCGCTTCCGGCCAGGGTCTCGAGGATGTCCAGCCCCGACGCGAGCGCCCCGGCTCCGCGCGACCTCGTCCCCTCGGCCGCGGCGCCGTTGACGGCCGCCCGGGCGCCCGTCGTCGCCGCGCCACCGGTC
>NZ_QURH01000721.1 GCF_003428695.1 Actinomadura logoneensis | reverse complement strand
GTCTTCGACCCGTCCGCCACGGCCCCCGCGTCCGTGCCGGGCGGTCCGGAGGGCGCACCGCCGCGCCGCACCGGCGCCGACCGCGCGCTCGGCGCGCTCACCGGCCGGTACGTGCTGATCGCGATCGCCGCCGTCGCGGCCGTGATCCTCGGCTGGGCCGTGTGGTGGCAGACCTCCGGCCAGTACGACCACGTTCCCGACCGGATCGTCGGGATGCGGCTCACCGACGCCAAGTCCAAGCTGCGCGGCGCCGGCCTGAACATCCGCGTCGGCGAGGCGTCCTACAGCGACCGCGCGCCCAAGGGCACGGTCGCGGCGTCCGACCCGCCGGGCGGCGCCCGGGTCTCCAAGGGCCAGACCGTGACGCTCACGCCGTCCCTGGGCAAGACGCCGCGCGCCGTCCCGGACGTCGCGGGCGGCTCCCTGGACGACGCCAAGGGCAAGTTGAAGGACGCGGGGTTCACCATCGGCGACGTCCGCCGGCAGAGCTCGCAGAGCGTCGCCAAGGACAAGGTCATGCGCACCGACCCGCCGGCCGGCCGCAAGGTCTCCCCGGACGAGGGCCCGGTCGACATCGTCGTCAGCAGCGGCATGACCATGCCGAACGTCGTCGGGCGCAACACCGACGAGGCCGTCAACACGCTGCGCTCGATGGGCCTGAAGGTGGACACCAAGAAGCGCAAGGACAAGGACAGGCCCGCCGACACCGTCCTGGAGCAGCAGCCGGACGCGGGCACCGGCCTGTCGCGCGGCGACAGGGTCACGCTCGTCGTCAACCAGCGGGACTGCCTGGTCGACCTGGGCGGCTGGCACTTCGGCTGCGACAACAACGGCGGCCAGGGCGGCCAGGACGAGCAGCTTCCCGTCCCGAGCGTGACGGGCCAGTCGGTCGACGACGCGACCAGCGCCCTGGAGGACGCCGGCTTCAAGGTCAAGGTGCAGGGCTTCGGCGGCGACGTCGTCCGCGCCCAGTGGCCCACGGGCGGCGCCCAGGCCGCCCGCGACTCGACCGTCACCATCGTCAGGGGCCCGTAGAACCCCGGCTAGGCTGGACGGCCTATGACCGTTGAGAAGAGCCCCGTCGGGGGGCACGTGCCGGTGGCCGGGGGCCTGGCCACCGGGGGCCTGAAGTACGCGGCGAAGATCGGCGCCGAGGTGATCCAGGTGTTCACCTCCAACCCGCGCGGCTGGGCGCTGCCCGAGGGCGACCCGAAGCAGGACGCGCTGCTGCGCGAGCGGGACGACGTCCCCGTCTACGTGCACTCGCCGTACCTGGTCAACTTCGGCTCCCCCAGCGCCGAGACGCTGGAGAAGTCGCTGGCGACGGTCCGGCACTCGCTGCGGCGCGGCCACGCCATCGGCGCCCGCGGCGTCGTCGTGCACACCGGCTCGGCCGTCAGCCAGACCTACGACGCGGCGATGGCGCAGATCCACGAGCACGTCCTGCCGCTGCTGGAGGAGATCCCCGAGGACGGCCCGCACCTGCTCCTGGAGCCGATGGCGGGCCAGGGCGCGATGCTCTGCGCCAAGGTCCAGGACCTCGGCCCCTACTTCGACGCGCTGGAGCGCCACCCGAAGCTCGGCGTCTGCTTCGACACCTGCCACGCCTTCGCCGCGGGCCACGACCTGGCGTCGCCCGGCGGCGTCAAGGAGACCCTGGACGCGCTGGTCGCGACCGTCGGCGAGAACCGGCTGCGGCTCGTCCACGCCAACGACTCCAAGGACGTCTGCGGCTCCAAGAAGGACCGCCACGAGAACATCGGCAAGGGCCACATCGGCGAGGCCGCGTTCGGCGAGCTCTTCCGGCACCCGGCCATGGCCGGCGTCCCCCTGGTCATCGAGACCCCGGGCCGCGAGGCCGCGCCGCACGCCGAGGACGTCGCCACCCTCAAGCGCCTCCGCGACAACTGACCCCGCGCGAAGCCCCGACTCCCAAGGCCGGGTGAGGGGCGGCGGCGCGGACGGCCGACGCGACCGTGCCCGGGTCCCTGTGCAGGGACCCGGGCACGGTCGTATGGGGCAGACCCGTGAAGGGGCGGGCATGAGCTCGGGCGCCGCTGAACAACCCCCCGACTGTCCAGCGGCGCCCGAGCGGTAAGCCAGTGGATCCCACCCCCCCGGTACGGGATCCTCTGGCGTGATCCGGCGTTCGACTGGCGTCCGCCGGATCTCCAAGGTTGCCTTTTGGTCATCTCGGGGAGCGTCGTCGCTTCCCGGTGACACAGAGAACACTAGAGGCGGGAGGTCACCAGGTGGGTGTGGTGGACACCGGGATTCGGTAAACGGTGTGTAGCCAGAGTTATACGTAGCGTAGTTTCACGACGAGCGGTCGGTTCCGCACGACGAACGGTCGGGCCGTAGCCTCTTCCATACCTTCTTCGTCGAGGACGCCCCCGCGACCGGCCGGTTCAGTGCACGACGACCTCCTCCGGCAGGTGCATCCGCGCCAGCGCGCGGTCCGCGCGGGCCGGCACCGAGCGCCGGGACGCCAGCGACACGCCGACCATCACCGCGAGCGCCGCCGGGGCCAGGACCAGCGCGGGCTGCGCCAGGATCGCCTCCGCCCAGCCGTGCCGGGGGCCGAGGAACAGGCCCGCCCCGCAGGCCGCGACGGCCAGGCCGCCGCCGAAGACCAGCCCGGCGCCCGCGCCGAGCGGCGTGAGCCGCCGCCACCACAGGCCGAGCAGCAGCAGCGGGCACAGCGAGCAGGCCGACACCGTGAGCGCGAGCGTGACCAGTCCCGCCGCGTTCTGCGTCCCGACCGTCGCGGCCACGCACAGCGGGACGACGAGGGAGACCACCGCTCCCACCCGGAAGCCGCCCGTCCCGCCGCGCAGGACGCACTGCGCGAGGGTGCCCGCCATCGCCACCACGATCCCGCAGGTGGTGGAGATGAACGCGGCGAACGCGCCCGCCGCGACCAGCCCGACCAGCAGCGACCCCGGCAGGCCCGGCGCCAGCCTGCGCGGCAGGGTGAGGATCGTGGCGTCGGTGTCCCCGGTCATCAGCAGCTCGGGCGTGTAGAGGCGGCCGAGCGTCCCGTACAGGGCCGGGAACAGGTAGAACACCGACAGCAGGGCGGGGACCATCGCGGCCGTCCGGCGGGCGGCGCGCCCGCAGGTGTTGGTGTAGAACCGCATCAGGATGTGCGGCAGGCCCATCGTGCCGAGCAGCACCGCCAGCAGCGCCGAGTAGGTGGTGTAGAGGGCGTGGTCCCGGCCGCGCGCGGACGGCATCGTCCACGGGCCGCCGTCGCGGGCGGGCAGCCGGTCCGCGTGCGGGACGGCCGCGCCGCGCGGGAACAGCAGCTCGG
>NZ_QURH01000725.1 GCF_003428695.1 Actinomadura logoneensis | reverse complement strand
GGCGCCCCGGGCCGCTCGGGCCGTCCGCCTCCCCGGCACCCGCGTCCCTTCCCGCGGCGTCGGCCTCCGCGTCCGCGGCGGCAGCGGCAGCGGCGGCCTCAGTCGCCGACACCGTGCCGAACCGGGTGCGGCCGTCCTGGCGGTCCGCCGCGCTGAGCCGGACGGGGACCGAGTGAAGGTGTCCGTCGTCCGCCCGTCCGATCTCGGTCCCGCCGAGATCGGACGGTGGCGCGCGCTCCAGGAGTCCGGCCCCGACCTCGCCAATCCCTTCCTCGCGCCCGAGTTCACCCTCGGCGTGGGCCGGTTCCGCCGCGCCGGGTCCGGCCGGGTGGACGTCCTGGTGGGCGTGGTCGAGGACGCCGGGGAGATCGCGGCGTTCTTCCCGTTCGAGCGGGGCCCGCTCGGCGTCGGCCACCCGGTCGGCTCCGGCCTCACCGACCTGCAGGGCCTGGTGGCCCCGGCCGACCTCGCCCTCGACGCGCGGGCGCTGCTGCGCGCGTGCGGCCTCGCGGTCTGGGACTTCGACCACCTGCTCGCAGCGCAGCACACGTTCGCGCCGCACCACACCGTCCAGCGCGTCGAGCCCGTCATGGACCTCGGCGCGGGCTTCGCCGCGTTCGAGGAGGAGATGCGGCGCACCGCGCCCAAGACGCACCGGACGATCCGCTACAAGGAGCGCAGGCTCGGCCGGGACGTCGGCGAGGTCACCTACGAGTTCGCCTCCGCCGACCCGGACGACCTGCGCCGCCTCATGGCCTGGAAGTCCGACCAGTACACCCGCACCGGACGCACGGACCGCTTCGCCCGGCCGTGGATCGTGGCCCTGGTGGAGCACTTCCACCGCACCGGGTTCGGCGTGCTGAGCGTCCTGCGGGCGGGCGGCGAGCCGGTCTCGGCGCACTTCGGGCTGCGCAACGGCGGGGTGATGGCGGGCTGGTTCCCCGCCTACGACACCCGCTTCGGCAAGTACTCCCCCGGCATGATCGGCCATCTGCGGCTGGCCGAGGGGTGCGCCGGGAACGGCGTCTCGGAGATCGCCATGGGACGCGGCGGCAAGGAGTTCAAGGAGGGCTTCAAGGGCCGCGAGATCCCGATCGCGGAGGGACGCGTCGCGCGCGCCACGGCGGGCGCCGGCGTCCACTGGATGCGCTCCGCCCCGCTGAACCGGGCGCGCGGGGCCGTCCTCGACAACCCGGCCCTGTACCGGCGGGCCGACCGCGTCCTCAAGACCTACGCCAGGCTGAGGGGGCGCGGCCGATGACCAGTCCCCCGCCGAACGGCCCCCCGGCGGAGTCCCGCCGGGGCGGGCCGCGCTTCTCCGTGGTGATCTGCGCCTTCACGGAGAGGCGCTGGGACGACGTGCACGCGGCGGTCGCCTCCGTGCGCGCGCAGGAGCACGCCCCCGAGGAGATCGTGCTGGTCATCGACCACAACCCGGCCCTGTACGAACGGCTGAAGGCGTCCCTTCCGGACGTGCTCGTGGTCGAGAACCGGGAGGAGCGCGGCCTGTCGGGAGGCAGGAACACCGGCGTCGCCGTCGCGCACGGGGACGTCGTGGCCTTCCTCGACGACGACGCCGTCGCCGCGCCCGGATGGCTGCGGGCGTTCTCCGCGCACTACGCCGACCCCTTCGTCGCGGGGGTCGGCGGCATGACGCTGCCGATGTGGCCGGGGTCCACGCCGTCCGCCGAACTGGTGGACGCGCCCGTGCCGTCGTCCACCGGCACGCGTCCGCGCTGGTTCCCGGAGGAGTTCGACTGGACGGTGGGCTGCACCTACCGGGGGCTGGAGGCGGGGCCCGTCCGCAACCTGATGGGCGGCAACGCCTCGTTCCGGCGGGAGATGTTCCCCGTCGCGGGCGGGTTCAGCTCGGGGATCGGACGCGGCGTCCACAGCAGGCCGTTCGGGTGCGAGGAGACCGAGTTCTGCATCCGGCTGAGGCAGCGCAGCCCGGAGTCCGAGCTGCTGCTCGACGGCGACGCGGTCATCTGGCACCGCGTCCCGCCCGAACGCGCCCGGTTCTCCTACTTCCGCGAACGCTGCTACGCCGAAGGGCTGTCGAAGGCCCTGGTCACCCGGAGCGTCGGCACGCAGGACGGCCTCGCCAGCGAGCGCGCCCACGCGCTGCGCACGCTCCCGCGCGGCGTCCTGCGCGGTCTCGGCGACGCCTGCCGGGGCGACCTCGCCGGGCTCGGCCGCGCCTCCGCCATCACGGTCGGGCTCGCGTGGACGGCCTGGGGGTACGCCCTCGGCAGGCGCGCCGCCCGCCGTTCCGCCCCGGCGGCGCCCGGCGGGGTCGGGGGCGTCGGGGGTCTCGGTGGCGTCGGCGGGGCGGCCCGTCCGAGCGGGGAGGAACCCGTCCGGTGACCACCGAGCTTCCCCCCGTCCCACCGGACGGCCAGAACGCCGTCCTGTCGGCTCCGGTGCCGGTGCTGATGTACCACTCGGTCACCGACCGGCCCACCCCGGCGACGCGCGGCCTGTCCGTTCCGGTGGCCGCGTTCGCCGAGCAGATGGCGTACCTCGCCGCGCGCGGCTTCGCGCCCGTGCCCTTCTCCGCCCTCGGCGCGTCCGGCCCCGACCCCGGCGCGTCCGGTAACGCGTCCGGCGCGTCCGGTTCCGGCCGTGCGGGCGGTCCGGGGACGCGGCCGGTGGTCATCACCTTCGACGACGGGTACGCCGACTTCCATGAGAACGCGCTCCCCGTCCTCGACCGGCACGGCTTCGCGGCCACGGTGTTCGTGACCACCGGGTGGCTCGCGGACGCGGGCGCCGACGCGGCGGGCCGTCCCCTCGACCGGACGCTGTCGTGGGCGCAGGTCGCCGAGGCCGCCGCGCACGGGATCGAGATCGGCGCGCACAGCCACAGCCATCCGCAGCTCGACCAGCTCCCCGACCGGGCGCTGCGCGAGGAGCTGGCGCGCAGCCGGGGCCTGCTGGAGGACCGGCTCGGCGCCCCCGTCCGCACGATGGCCTATCCGTTCGGCTACTCCAGCGCGCGGGTGCGTCGGATGGCGCGCGCGGCGGGGTACGACACGGCGTGCGCGGTCGCCAACCGGATGGCGGCCGGGACCGCCGACCCCCTCGCCGTGCCCCGGCTGACCGTCCGCGCGTCGACCGCGCCCCGCACGTTCGCCCGCGTCGTGGAGGGCAGGGACATCCCGCTGATCTTCTTCAAGGACCACGTCCTGACGCGGGGCTACGCCGTCGTCCGCCGCGCCCGCTACGGGCTCCGGCGCGCCGCCGCGCTCCGTCCGGCCGCCGCCGCGCCGGGCCGGGGGGAGCGTCCGTGAC
>NZ_QURH01000717.1 GCF_003428695.1 Actinomadura logoneensis | reverse complement strand
GGCGGCCGGCGGCGACGCGCTGGAGCCCGCCGACGCCGACATCACCGCCGCGGCCGACGCCGCCCGGGCCGCCGACGTGTGCGTCCTCGCGCTCGGCGACCGCGCGGGGCTGTTCGGACGCGGCACGTCCGGGGAGGGCAGCGACGCCCGGACCCTCGCGCTGCCGGGCCGGCAGGCCGACCTCGCCGCCGCGGTCCTGGACACCGGGACGCCGACCGTCGTCGTGCTGTTCACCGGCCGCCCGTACGCGCTGGAGGGCGTCGCCGACCGCGCCGCCGCGGTCGTCCAGGCGTTCTTCCCCGGGCAGCAGGGCGGCCCGGCCGTCGCGGGCGTGCTGACCGGGCGGCTCGAACCGTCCGGGCGGCTGCCGCTCAGCGTGCCGCTGCGCGCGTCCGGCCCGTCCGCGCCCTACCTGCGGTCGGCGATGGACGGCGCGCACGACTGGAGCAGCGTCGACCCCGCCCCCCTGTACCCGTTCGGGCACGGCCTGACCTGGACCCGGTTCGAGTACGCCGACCTCCGGGCGGACGAGCGGGCGGCCACCGACGGGACGGTCACGGTCAGCGCGGTCGTCCGCAACGCCGGGGACCGCGCGGGGACCGAGGTCGTCCAGCTGTACCTGTCGGACCCGGTCGCGTCGGTGGTGCGGCCCGCGCGCTGGCTCGCCGGGTTCGCGCGGGTCCGGCTGGAGCCGGGGGAGGCGGCCCGGGTCGCGTTCGAGGTGCACGCCGACCGGACCTCCTTCACCGGCCCCGACCTGCGGCGCGTCGTCGAACCCGGGGTGGTGGAGGTGGCCGTCGGACGGTCCAGCGGCGACCTGCCGCTGCGCGGCTCGTTCACGCTGGACGGCCCGGTCCGCGAGCCCGGCCGGGACCGCGTGCTGACCGTCCCGGTGCGGGTGGCGCGGCTGTGAGGCGCTTCCGCAACCCCGTCCTGCCGGGCTGCCACCCGGACCCGTCGGTCTGCCGCGTCGGCGACGACTTCTACCTCGTGACGTCGACGTTCGAGTGGTTCCCCGGCCTGCCCGTCCACCACAGCCGCGACCTGGTGCACTGGCGCCTGGCCGGGCACGCGTTCGACAGGCCGGAGCAGCTCCCGCTGGACGGCGTCCCCGCGTCCGGCGGGCTGTACGCGCCCACCCTGCGCCACCACGACGGCACCTTCTACCTGGTCTGCACCCTCGTGGACGGCCCGGAGTGGTCGGGCCACTTCGTGATGACGGCCCGCGACCCGGCCGGGCCGTGGTCGGACCCGGTGCGGCTGGAGGGCGACGGCATCGACCCGTCCCTGTTCTTCGACGACGACGGCCGCGCCTGGTGCACCGGGACCCGGCCGACCGGGCGGTACGCGGGGCACACCGAGATCTGGCTGCGCGAGTTCGACCCGGAGTCGCTGTCCCTCACCGGCGAGGAGCACGTGATCTGGGACGGAGCGCTGAAGGGCGCGATCTGGTCGGAGGGCTCGCACCTCTACCGCGTCGGCGGACGGTACTACCTGCTGACGGCCGAGGGCGGCACCGCGATGGACCACGCGGTGATGGTCGCGCGGGCCGACCGCGTCACCGGCCCCTACGAGGGGAGTCCGCGCAACCCGGTGCTGACCCACCGCCACCTCGGCGCGGGGCACCCGATCGTCGGGGTGGGACACGCCGACCTGGTGGAGACGCCGGACGGCGAGTGGTGGATGGTCCTGCTCGCCATGCGCCCGCACCACGATGACCGGTGCGCCCTCGGCCGCGAGACGTTCCTCGCCCCGCTCACCTGGGAGGACGGCTGGCCGGTCGCGGCCGGCCGGGTCGAGGCGGAGGACCGTGCGCCGTCGCTGCCGGAACACCGGTGGCCCGCCGTCCCGGCCTGCGACCGGTTCGACGGGCCGGAGCTCGACCCGTCCTGGGTCATGCTGCGGACACCGCGCGAGCGGTGGTGGAGCCTGACCGACCGCCCCGGCCGACTGCGCCTGCGGCTGCGTCCGGACGGCCTCGACGGCGCAGGCAACCCGTCCTTCGTCGGGCGGCGGCAACAGCATCGGGAGTTCGCCGCCTTCACAGCCCTCGACTTCGCCGGCGGCGACGGCGAGGAGGCCGGGCTCGCGCTGATGCAGAACGGCGACTTCCACGTCGTGCTGGCCGTGACGGACCGGGGTCTGCGGCTGGCCAAGCGGGAGCGGGGCGTCACGACCGTCCTGGCCGAGGCGCCGGCCCGGCCGGGAGGCGTCGGGCTCGGGTTCGAGGCCCACGGCCGCTGGTACCAGGCGTCCTACGCCCGGCGCCCGGGGGAGTGGACGCCGCTCGGCGACCCCATCGACGGCGACCTGCTGACCAGCCAGGTCGCGGGCGGATTCACCGGCGTCCTCGTCGGACTCTACGCCACCTCCAACGGCCGGCCCGGCACGAACCACGCGGACTTCGCGTGGTTCGAGTACGCCCCCCTCTAGAGCAGGCGGGCGGGGTCGGCGATGACACGCTCGATGACGAGTCCGGCGGCGCCGAGGACGGCGGCGCCCTCGGCCAGGCCGGACACCTCCACCGGCGGGACGGCGCGGCGCAGCGACCCGGGCCCGGCGGCGAGGACCGCTTCGAGCGGCGGCCGGATCCAGGCGGCCAGCGGCGAGAAGACCCCGCCGAGGACGATCGCGTCCGGGTCGATGAGGTTGACGGCGGAGGCGAGCGCCCCGCCGAGCGCGCGGCCCGCGCGGTCCACGGCGGCGAGCGCGGCGGCGTCACCGCCGTTCAGCCGGTCGAGGAGCGCGTTCACCGAGCCGTCCGGGCCGGTGACCGCCCTCGCCTGCGGGATGCCGGCGGCGCGCAGCATCGCCTCCTGTCCCGCGACCTGCTCCAGGCAGCCGCGCCCGCCGCACGGGCAGGGCGGGCCGGAGGGGTCGGCGACCAGGTGGCCGAGCTCGCCGGCGAAGCCGTGCGCGCCGCGGAAGACCCGCCCGTCGACGACGATGCCGGCGCCGATCCCGACCTCCCCGGAGACGTGGACGAAGTCGCCGAGCCGCGCGCCGCCGCCGAACCACAGCTCGCCCAGCGCGGCGAGGTTCGCCTCGTTGTCGTACTCGGCGGGCAGCGGCGCAGGGCCGGTCGCCGGGCCGGCCGGCGGGGCGACGGGGAAGGCGGCGGGGACGGGGACGTCCGTCCAGCCGAGGTTCGGGGCGTGCCGGACGACGCCGTGCTCGCGGTCGAGCAGGCCGGGCAGCGCGACGGCGGCGCCGGCGACCGCGAGGCCCTGGCCGGCGACCGCCGTGACG
>NZ_QURH01000718.1 GCF_003428695.1 Actinomadura logoneensis | reverse complement strand
GCTGGCGGCCGTGCGGCCCCGGCGGCCGGCCCGGCTGGTGCTGGCGGTGCCGGTGGGCGCCGCCGCGACGGTCCGGGATCTGGCCGGCGACGCCGACGACGTGGTGGCCCTCGCCACACCCCCGCTGTTCCACGCGGTCGGCGAGTGGTACGTGGATTTCGAACAGGTGGCCGACGCCGATGTCGTCCTGTTGCTGGAACGCGCCGGAACCACCCGCCGGTAGGGCCGAGCGGATCATGGACATGGCCCGGCGGTACTAGTCGGAAAATGGTCCTGTGCGTTTTCTGAATTGGCCGCGCGGCGCCGTTCCGATGCGGTACCGGGAATGAATTGGAGCGGACACGCGAACGGCCCCGCCGGAGCGGGGCCGTTGACGTTTTTCAGGTGCGTGCCGGGGGCTTGCCGTCGGCGACCTTCGGGCCGTGCCGTTCATGGCCGGGCCGTCGGGAAGGGGCAAGGGCCTTGAAGCCTGCTAGGCGGCGTTGGCGCGACGCATGCGGCGGCGCCGCTCGGAGGCGCGCTCGTCCTCGTTGAGGCCGCCCCAGGTGCCGTACTTCTCGGGCCGGGAGACCGCGTAGTCCAGGCACTCGCTGCGGACCGGGCAGCCCATGCAGATCTGCTTGGCCTTACGCTCCCGGATCTCGCGCTCGGGCTGGCGCTCGCCGTCCGGGCCGAAGAAGAGCACGAGGTCTTCCCCCCGGCACGCCGCGGCGTCCTGCCAGCCCCACGAGGGACGAGGGAGGTTTGCCTGCCGACGTACCTGAGCCATGGAACACCCACCTTGGTTGGTTTTACTGAGCAATTTCGGGACATGGACGCTCGACGTGCTTCAGGCTCTAACGTCCGAAGCGCCGAATGGTCCAACGTCTGGAGTTGCCGCTCTTGTTCCCCGCCCGGTTCACCGGGTCCATGGGGACGAGACGGCGGGAGACCCTCAAAATAATGGGGCCTCGGTGAGATTACACGAGGGCCGCCTCGTTGAGAAGGGTGAGGTCGGTAACAAGGTGGGTCTGGAGCTTCTCTTGGCACTCCGGACCGCATCCTCCGGACTCTTCGGTCCGTTCCACGACCACTCGGTAACGGTTCCCTCCGGCGGACACCACCGCCTCGTAGGGGGACGCCCCCGAGAGCCTCTCGACGGTCACACCCGTCACATCCAGAACGCCGGTCAGCGCCCGCACCGCGTGCTCGGCGGCCTGCGCCGCCTCGGGCTGTCCGGCCCGTCCGCGCAGCCGGTCGAGCACGACCGCGCCGTTCAGATACGCGGCGGCGGCGTCCTCGGCCTCGGCCGGACCGAGGTTCCCGTAGTAGACGCCGTGCGGGAGACAGACGAGGTTCGCCGCATATCGATCACCTCCGACATGGGTCGTCTCCCAGACGAGGTCCTCGAAACGTGCCGTGAGGGATCGGGCCAGCGGCGCTCCGGTCCGCGCGCAGCAGGCGTTCCGGCGTCCGTGCGTGCAGACCAGCAGGACCGGCTCGTGGACGGGCTCGCCCCAGCCGGGGGCCCGTCCGGCGGCGACGGCCGCCAGGTCGAGGGAGTCGAGGCCCGCGTGGTCGTCCAGCTCGCGGGTCTCCAGCCACACGTCCGGGCCCTGCGACCAGCCGACGTACACCCGCAGCGGGGGAGTGGCCCGGCGGCGCCGCCCGGAGCGGCGGATGAGCTGGGGCCGGACCCCGGCGGCCTGCGCCGCCCGGATGGCCCGGGCCGGCGCCGCGGGCTCCTCCAGGTGCTCGATCCGCTCGGGCCAGGGGCCGGGGTGCTCGACGAGCAGCCACGCGCGGGCCTTCGTCGTCGCGCTCGCCAGGCAGGGCCGCTCCCCGGAATGGCTCCCGGGACAGTGCTCGCAGCTGGTCTGGCGCGTCACGCCGAAGCCTCCCGTCACGCTCGGTGGTAATTAGGTTAGGTTAACCTCACAGGCTGCGACCGCGCCATGGCGGGTGACCCACGTCATACCCGTCGCTCGCGCGGTCTCCGCCCGCTCCCGCCTCCCGTTACCCACGAGTCGCCGTCTCATCCGCCTCGTCCGCGCGGCCTCCCGGCGTTCCCGCCTCGGCCGTTCCCCCCTCGCCGCGGACGCCGCGCGGTCAGGCGGCCGGGGTGGCCGGGTCGGCGCCTCCGGGAGGGAACGCCGCCTCCGCCGACGCGAGCGCGGCGGCGCGGTCGGCGGGGACCAGGCCCAGCCGGGTGCGCCGGTCCAGCAGGTCGGACGCGTCGAGGGCGCCCTCGTGCCGGACGGCCCAGGCGAACTCCGCGCGCAGTACGGGCAGCCCCGGCACGACCGGCTCCAGCAGCGACGCGTCCTCGCGGGCGAGCGCCGCCACGAGCGGGGCCTCCGTGCCGTACCGCTGGACGAGGCGGCGCGGCGCGTCCAGGCCGGCGAGCACGTCGGGCCGGGCCGCGCCCACCAGCGGGATGCGCGACGTGCGCGACGGCCCGGCGGTCAGCCGGGTCCGCGCGAGGGCGGCGTCCACGGCGTCCTCGGCCATCCGCCGGTAGGTGGTGAGCTTGCCGCCGACGATCGTGACGACGCCGTCCGGCGAGGTCAGCACGGCGTGCCGGCGGGAGATGTCGGCGGTCGCGCCGTGCGCGTCGTCCAGCAGCGGGCGCAGCCCCGCGAACGCGCCGAGGACGTCGGCGCGCCGGACGGGGAGGTCGAGCGCGGAGTCGAGGATGTCGAGGAGGAAGCCGATCTCGGCGGGCGTCGGCTCCGGGACGTCCGGGACCGGGCCGTCGGCGGGCTCGTCGGTGAGGCCGACGTAGACGCGGCCGTCGCCCTGCGGGATGACCAGCACGAACCGGTTCGCCGCGCCGGGGACCGGGATGTGCAGGCCCGCGCCCGGCCCGCCCAGGGACGCGGCGTCCAGGACCAGGTGCGTCCCGCGCGAGGGACGCAGCCGGACGCCGTCCACCAGGCCGCCCGCCCAGACGCCCGTGGCGTTGATCACGGTGCGGGCGCGGACGGTGAACTCGCGGCCGGTCACCTCGTCCCGGACCTGCGCGCCCGACCCGTCCAGGCTCAGCGCGCGGACGCGGGTGAGGACGCGCGCGCCGTGCGCGGCGGCGGTGCGGGCGATGGCCGTGACGAGCCGCGCGTCGTCGGCGAGCTGGCCGTCCCAGGACAGCAGGCCGCCGCGCAGCCCGTACGAGCGGAGCGCGGGGGCGAGGCGCAGCGTCTCCACCGGCGACAGGCGGCGCGGGCCGGGCAGCAGCGAGCGCGGGGTGCGCGCGCCGAGCCGCAGGG
>NZ_QURH01000719.1 GCF_003428695.1 Actinomadura logoneensis | reverse complement strand
GCCCGGCGGCGCGGCGTCGGGGCCGGGGCCGGCGGCGGTCGCGCCGGGGCTCGGCTCGAGGGTCTCGTCGGACGATGACTCGGGTGGCGACATGACGCGGGCCATCCTGCCATCCGGCGTGAGCTGAGCCATATTCGGGGGGCTCGCCTCACGCACCCGTCCTGATGGGTTACTGTGTGCACGTGCGCAACGTCGTCTATTTCTTTTGGTTCGACCAGCCCGGGCGGCTGGTCTGCCAGACGTTGCGCTGACAGACCTCACAACGACCGAAGCCCCGGGCCTGGACACCAAGGCCCGGGGCTTCGTCGTTTCCGCACACCGATCAGCGTTTTCCCCACACCGATCCGCGCGGACCCGACCGTGGTCGCGCGCACGCACGAGAGGCACACAAGCATGGTCATCGTCATGGCGCCGGAAGCCAACGACGCCGATATCGCGGCCGTCGTCTCACTGGTCGAGACGGCGGGCGGCGACGCGTTCGTCAGCCGGGGCGTCGAACGCACGATCATCGGGCTGGTCGGGGACGTCCAGCAGTTCGGCACGCTCAACCTGCGCTCGCTGCGCGGCGTGAGCGACGTCGTCCGGATCTCGGCCCCCTACAAGCTGGTCAGCCGCGAGAACCACCGGGAGCGGTCGGTCGTGCGGGTGGGCGGCGTCCCCATCGGCCCCGGCACCATGACCCTGATCGCGGGGCCGTGCGCGGTCGAGACCCCCGAGCAGACCCTCGCCGCCGCCCGGATGGCGCAGGCGGCGGGCGCGACCCTGCTGCGCGGCGGCGCGTTCAAGCCCCGCACGTCCCCGTACGCCTTCCAGGGGCTCGGCGAGGCCGGGCTGCGCATCCTCGCCGACGTCCGCGCCGAGACCGGCATGCCGGTGGTCACCGAGGTCGTGGACGCCGCCGACGTGGAGCTGGTCGCCTCGTACGCCGACATGCTGCAGATCGGCACCCGCAACGCGCAGAACTTCGCGCTGCTGCAGGCCGCCGGGGAGTCCGGCAAGCCGGTCATGCTCAAGCGCGGCATGAACGGCACGATCGAGGAGTGGCTGATGGCCGCCGAGTACGTCGCCCAGCGCGGCAACCTCGACATCGTGCTGTGCGAGCGCGGCATCCGCACCTTCGAGAAGGCCACCCGCAACACCCTGGACATCTCCGCCGTCCCGGTCGCGCAGCGGCTCGGGCACCTGCCGGTGATCGTGGACCCGTCGCACTCCGGCGGCAGCCGCGACCTGGTCCTGCCGCTCACCCGCGCGGCGATCGCGATCGGCGCGGACGGCGTGATCATCGACGTCCACCCGCACCCGGAGACCGCCCTCTGCGACGGCCCGCAGGCGCTGGTGGACGGGGACCTGGTCGAGCTGGCCCGGGTCGTCCGCGACCTGCCGCCGATGGTCGGCCGCACCCTCACCACGACGACCGCCGCCGGAGCCACCGCCGCCGAGGCCGGTGCCGTGCTCGCCTGACGGCCCGTCTCCTCGGCCTCTTCAGCCCCTTCGGCCCGACCTCCGACGGACCGCCCAGCCCGGGCGGCGGTCCGCCGGCACGATCACCGCGGCGGCACCCTCGCCACGAACCTCCAGGCGGCACCCCGCCGGGACGGTACTCCAGGCGGCACCTCCGCCGGACGAGACCGTCCGCCGGACGATCGCGCCCGACCGGCGCGCTATCCTGCGGACATGGAGTACTGGACCCCCGACTGCGGACCGCCCCGCTCCTGATCGGGGCGCGGCGACCTCTTCCTGAGACCTGACGACCGGGCTCGGCGCTGATCCGCGCCCCGCCCGTGTCCTTCCGCGTCCCGAACACGGACCCATCCTCCGTTTCGAGACCGGGAGCGTTCCCTCCATGACCCTGCGTCCTGTCCTGACGCGTTCCTCCACCACGTCCGCCGTCCGCCGTGCCCGCGCGGGCGGGGCCGTGGACGTCCTGCTGGCCGCCTCCCTCTGGGGCACCACGGGCACCGTCCGCACGTTCGCCCCGGACGGCGCGTCCAGCGTGTCGGTCGCCGCGCTGCGGATGGTCCTCGGCGGGCTGATGCTCGCCGGGGTCGTCCTCGTCACCGCGCGGGGCGACCTGGCGCGGCTGCTGCGCGCGCCCCGCGCCGTGCCCATGCTGGCCGCCGGCGCGGCCGCGATGATCGTCTACCAGACCGCGTTCTTCGTCGCCGCCGGGCGGACCGGCGTCGCCGTCGCGACCGTCGTCACCATCGGCGCCTCGCCCGCGTTCACCGGGCTGATCGGCGTGCTCACCCGCCGGTCGCGGGTGGACGGCCGGTGGCTGCTGGCGACCGCCGGGGCCGTGGCCGGCTGCGCCGCGCTCGTGCTGGGCGGGCGCGGCTCGGGCGTCGAGCCGGTCGGGATCGGCCTCGCCCTGCTCTCCGGGCTGGGCTACGCGACGTACGCCACGCTGTCGTCCGTCCTGATCACGCGCGGCGAGCGCGACCGCTGCGTCGTCGCGGGCCTGTTCGGGCTGTCGGGGCTGGCGTCGCTGCCCGTCCTGCTGCTGGGGTCGCCCGGCTGGGTGGTCACCGGGTCCGGCCCGGCCGTGGCCCTGTGGCTGGGTCCGGTCGCGACGGGCGGCGCGTACCTGCTGTTCGCGCGCGGGCTGCGCACCACCCCCGCCACGACCGCCACCACGCTGACGCTCGCCGAGCCCGCCGTCGCGTCCGTGCTCGGGGTCGCCGTCCTCGGCGAGCACCTCGGGACGGTGGCCCTGGGCGGGCTCGGTTTCCTCGCCGCCAGCCTCGTCGTGCTGGTCGTCCCGGCCCGGCGGCAGGAAGGCGGGAAGGACCGTCCGGGCCGCTGACATGGCCCGACACTTGGGACGGGGTACCGCAGAGGCCACTATTCGGGGCATCCCGCAACACGAAATGGTCTGAACCACTCGCCACGGCCGTTGTCCGCGAGGATGATGACCGGCATGACTACGGGCGATGGGGATGCCGGGGGCCGGTTGTTCCCCGAGGATCTCGACCGCGTCGATCCGGTCGCGGCGGTGATGCTGGCGGACGCCTGCCGGGCCATCACCGCCTACCCCGAGCTGCGGGTGGTGGGCGCCCTGTTCACCGCCGCCGAGCGGGTGGAGCGCGGCTGGCAGGTGGTCACGCCCGTCGACCCGGTGCCCGAGGGGGCGCGCGAACTGCTCGCCGACCACCTCGGGGACCGGGCGGCGCTGGTCGGCGGCGCGGACGGGCGGGACCTGCTCGCCGCCGCCCGCGAGCTGCGCGACGGCGGCCGGGACCACGA
>NZ_QURH01000720.1 GCF_003428695.1 Actinomadura logoneensis | reverse complement strand
GGGCGGGCCGCGGCCGAGGGAACCGGCGAGGAGCGGGCTCCGGCGCCGCACGCGGGGACGGCGGCGGTGCGGCCGGGCGTCGCGCCGCTGTTCGCGGCGGTGCTCGCGGCCGTGGCCGGGCTCAGCTACGCGACCTTCATGCTGGAGCACCTGCTCAGCCCGTCCCTCGACCTCGTGAACGGGTACGTCAGCGAGCTGTCCGCGCGCGACCAGCCGTTCCACCTGGTCTACAGCGGCGGCGACCTGGTCACCGGCGTCCTGTCGATCATCGTCGCGGGCACCGCGCTGACCACGCTGCGGCGCCGGTTCTGGAGCACGGTCGGCTGGGGCTTCCTCGGCCTGTTCGGGCTGTGCGCCATGGGCGACGCCCTGTTCCCGCTGGACTGCGCGCCCAGCCTGGAGACGTGGTGCGCGCTGCGGGAGCGCGCCGACAAGGTGTCGTTCTCGCACTCGTTCCACTCGGTGACCAGCAGCGCGGTGATCGCCTGCGGTGTCGCGGCCCTGCTCACCCTGTCGATCGCGGCCCGCCGGTACGGCTGGTGGCCCGCGCTGGCCCGGTTCGGCTGGCTGCTGGCGGTGGTCGAGACGGTGTTCGCGCTCGGCACCGTGGTCGCGATGCTGGTCGGCGAGTGGCTCGGCATCCTGCAGCGCGTCCAGATCAGCATTCTCTGCCTCGGCCTGCTCACGATCGCGTGGGCGCTCGGGGCCGACTGGCGGGCCGCACGGCGCGTCGCGGCGTCCGGCCGTCCCGTTCCGGCGAAGGAGACGACGTCCCTGTGACGAGCGGTGAGCAGGCCCCGGCGGACCGGATCGCGGCATCGGCGGAGTGGTCGGACGCGGCCGAACCGGTCGCGAACGAGCCGGTCGCGGCAGGGGGGCGCATCGCCACCGCCGGGGGCGAGCGCGTGCACGTGGTGGAGTCCGGGCCGCCGGACGCGCCGACGCTGCTGCTCAGCAGCGGGCTCGGCGGCGCCTGGTTCGACTGGGAGCCGGTCATCGAGCTGCTGGGCGACCGGTACCGGGTGCTCGCGTTCGACCGTCCGGGGCTGGGGCTGAGCCCCGCCGCGCGCCGTCCGGCCAGCCTGCGCCGGGACGTGGGGGTCCTCGCCGACCTCGCGCGGACGAGCCCGGAGCCGGTCACGGTCGTCGCGCACTCGATGGCCGGGTTCCACGCCGAGGCGCTGGCCCGGCTGCATCCTGACCTCGTGCGCGCGCTGGTGCTGGTCGATCCGAGCTGCGAGGAGCGGGTCAACTGCGCCGGGCTGCGGATCAGCGCGGCCATGTTCCCGGTGCTGCGCGCCACCGGCGCGGGCCTGGAGGCGACCCGGCTGTCCCGCGTGATCGGGCCGCTCGGACGGCGCATCACGCTGAGGCAGGCGACCGGGCGGGGCGAGCCGGTGCCGCCCGAGGTCGTCCGGTCGGTCTACGGGCGCGGCGCGGTGCTCGGCACGGTCATCGCCGAGGACGTCGCCTACCGGGAGGCCGCCGCCGACCTGCTGGCCCTGCGCGCGCGCCAGCCGCTGCCCGACGTCCCGCTGGAGGTGCTGACCGCCCTCGCCGACGCGGGCGACGCCGCCGAGTGGGCGGGCTGCCACCGGCGCATCGCCGGGATGTCCCCGCGCGGCCACCAGGTCGATCTTCCCGACTGCCGGCACATGGTGCAGTTCGACCGTCCGGACGCGGTCGCCGACGCGATCGACCGCGCCCACGGGATCGCCTCGTGACGCCCCCGACGGCCGCCGCGCCACGCGGACGGGCGCGGCGGCTGGGTGTGACGTTCGTCGCGCTGCTGGCCGTGGCGGGGCTGAGCGGCTGCGGCGCGATGCAGCGGATCTCCGAGGGCGCGTACCGCAACGCCGTGGCGGACGGGGCGGTCGCCGACCTCCGGGCCCGGGGCGTCCGCCTGCACGCGCGGCCGGTGTGCCAGACGCCCTCCACCGGGACGGTCGCCGAGGTGCGGATCACGTGCACGGCGCGGACGACCGACGGCCAACCCGTCCAGATCAGGGGGACGGTCACCGCCGCCGACACCGCCGAGCCGCGCGAGCGCTACCAGGTGACCGTCGGCGGACGCCTCCTGATCGACCGCGACTGCATCGGCACCGGCTGCCGCCGCACCACCTGACCGGCGTCCGGCGGGGCCGTCCCTCTCCGGCGACGGGAGCGAACGGTGTGAAGGGGGCGCAACGAGAGCGCATGATCGACAAAAATCCCGGACCGCGCAGGCGTGCCCGAGCCGCCGAGCGGTGACGCTACAGCCGTGAAGATCTCGCGGATGAAGGCCCTGGTCGTGGGCCGGACGAAAGCCCTCTTCAAGGGCCGGGCGAAGATCCTGGCCACGGGCACGCTCGCCGTCGTCGTCGTGGGGGTCGCCGCCGGAATCGCCTACCTGGCGCTCTCCCACACCAAGGAACTGCGCTACAAGACCCAGAACGCGCTGCGCGCGGGCGTGGCGCGCCGGGGCGGCGAGGAGCTCGCCCACCGCGGCGTCACGCTCACCTCGGCCCTGAACTGCACGGACAGCCCGGGCTGGACGAAGCGGAAGATGCGCGTCACCTGCACCTCCAGCACGTCCGACCACCAGCCGGTGCAGGTGATCGGGGCGGGCGAGGGCACGACGCAGGAGCAGTACTACACGATCCTGGTGAACGGGCGTCCGCTCGTGGAGAACGCCACCTGCCTCGGGGCGGACTGCCGCCAGAAGCACTGACCGTCCCGGCGTCCGGAGGCCGACCCCTGCACGGTGGCGGCCTCCGCGGGAGGACGGGCGCGGGCGGCCTGGGACGGGCGGGGCGCGGCGGGAGCTCGGCGATCGCTGGATACCATGCGATGAGCTGCCCCGTCGAGGCGCGGCGCGTTCCTCCCCGTCTCTTCTGGAGTGCTGATGACCGGCAAAGGCGAGCACGCAAGGCTCTCGCCGGTCGGTGGCACCCGCCCGGCGAGCGCACCGGCTCCGCGCCCCACGCCCGCACCACGCACGCGCGCGCGATGGGAGATCCGCCTCCCGGCCGCCCGGCACGCCTCGGCGGCGGCCTCTCCGGGCCCGAAGCGCATGGCGGCCGACACCCTGGCCACCGCCGTCCCGCGAGCGCGGCTGACGGCGATCGCCCCTCAGCCGGGCGAAGCGACGTCCGCCCCGCCGCCCACGGCTTCCGACGGGGGGCCGCGGATGGCGGCGGACCCGCGGCCGACCGGCGAGGTCCGGGTGCGGGCGACCGGTGATC
>NZ_QURH01000722.1 GCF_003428695.1 Actinomadura logoneensis | reverse complement strand
GCCCGGACCGGCGGGTCCGGCGGGAGCGGAACCGATCACCCCGATTCCTCACTTTTAGTGATTGCGCGATCATTATGAGTGATCTAGTGTCGCCGGTATGAGCATCCCAACCGAGCCGATCGGCAGCATCCCGCGACCTCCCGATCTCCTGGCCGCGCTCACCTCCGGCGGCGACGTGACCGCCGTCCAGCAGCGGGCCGTCGCCGACACCATCCGCCGCTTCGAGGAGATCGGTTCGCCGGTCGTCACCGACGGCGAGCAGTCCAAGCCGAGTTTCGCCACCTATCCCGTCGCCGGGCTCGCCTCCCTGGCGCCCGACGGGGTCGTCATCCCGTTCGCGGACGGGCACATGCGGCAGCTTCCGCACCTCACCGCCGGGCCGTTCAGGTACGTGCGGCGCGCGACCGAGTACCTGCGGGCCGCGCAGGCCACCGCGAGCAAGCCCGTCAAGCAGGCCGTCATCGCCCCGTCCGCGCTCAGCCTGATGTACCCGGCCGACGGCATCGACGGCTATCCCCGCGAGCAGTTCCTGGCCGACCTGGTCGACGAGGCCGAGGCCGACATCCGCGGCTGCCTCGACGCGGGCGCGCACGTGGTCCAGCTCGACTTCACCGAGGGCCGCCTGTCGCTCAAGCTCGACCCGAGCGGCAGCGTGCTGGACGACTTCGTCGCGCTGAACAACCGCGTCCTGGAGCGCTTCAGCGACCAGGAGCGCGCCCGCATCGGCGTGCACACCTGCCCCGGCGGCGACATGGACTCCACGCACAGCCTCGACATCGACTACACGCAGCTGCTGCCCAAGCTGTTCGAGCTGCGGGCCGGCAACTTCTACGTCCAGCTCAGCAGCGAGC
This sequence comes from Actinomadura logoneensis, assembly GCF_003428695.1. Taxonomy (GTDB): domain Bacteria; phylum Actinomycetota; class Actinomycetes; order Streptosporangiales; family Streptosporangiaceae; genus Spirillospora; species Spirillospora logoneensis. Next base: position 2,372 of record NZ_QURH01000722.1, on the reverse strand, counting down.
CCGACCAGGAGCGGGTGCTGAGCGTCATCGCCGCGCACCTGCCCCCGGACGCGCGGGTCTTCGTCGGCGTGACCGACCCCCTCGACCCGCGCATCGAGACCGCCGACGAGGTCCGCGACCGGGTGCTGTCCGCCGCGCGCCACCTGCCGGCGGACCGGCTGGGGACGTGCGACGACTGCGGCTTCTCGCCGTTCGCCGACGACACCTCGACGTCCCGCGACACCGCGTTCGCCAAGGTCAGGGCACGGGTGGAGGGCACGGCGCTGGCCGCCGCGGCCCTCGGGTTCTGAGCCCCCCCGGTTTCCCGCCCGCTCGCCCGGCCCGCCCTGTCCCGCCGTTCGGGCCCGTCCTGAGACCAGGCCCGTCCTGAGACCGGGCATGTGCTGTGGCCGGGTCGGTGCTGTGGCCGGGTCTGGATTGAGGCCCGGGTCTGTGTTGAGACCCGGGCCTCGATCTGGGACGCGGGGTGCCGAGGGGGCGGAGAGCCCGTTCAGCCCGTTCGGCCCTCCCGGTCCGGGCTCGGGAGCACGCTCAGGTAGCCGTGGGCGACGATCGGTCCGGCCATGGCGGTGTAGGCGGCCGGGTCGGCGGGGGCGACGGTGTCCAGGCCGTCCACGTACCGGTTGAACATGCAGAACACGGCGGCGATCAGCACGGTGTCGTGGATCTCCGGGTCCGTGGCGCCGTGCAGTCGCGCCTCCTTGACGAGCTCGGGCGTGACCTCGCGCCCGCCGCGCGTCACCGCGCCCGCGATCGCCAGCAGCGCCTTCATCTTGGCGGGCAGGGGCGCGGTCGCGGGGTCCTCGCTGGCCTGTTCCACGAGTTCCGCGCCCCCGTCGAGCTGGGCTGCGGCGAACGCCGAGTGCGAGCCCGCGCAGAACGCGCACTCGTTGAGCGCGGAGACGTGGGCGGCGATCAGCTCGCGCTCACCGCGGCCGAGCGTCCCGGGGCCGCGCAGCAGCACCTCCGCGAGCTCGCTCATCGGTCGTCCGGTCTCGGGCCGGTACTGGAAGAGCCCGACGATCCCCGGCTGGTCGTTGTTCAGATCAATGTGCGGCATGCCTCACATGCTGATCCACTCCGTCGCCGTAGTGAAGGCCCGCAACCGGTCCTGGACGGGTTCGACCCCGATGCCGGGGCCGGTCGGGACGGCCAGGTGCCCGTCCTCCAGCACGAACGGCTCGGTGACGTCCTCGGCGAAGTAGCGGCGGGACGAGGACGTGTCGCCGGGCAGGGTGAAGCCGGGCAGGGCGGCGAGGGCGACGTTGGCGGCGCGGCCGATGCCGGTCTCGAGCATGCCGCCGCACCAGACGGCGACGCCGTGCGCGCGGCACAGGTCGTGGATGCGCTTGGCCTCCAGGTACCCGCCGACGCGTCCGGGCTTGATGTTGACGATGGACGCCGCGCCGAGGGTGAGCGCGGCGGCGGCGTGCGCGGCCGACTCGACCGACTCGTCCAGGCAGACCGGGGTGCGCAGGCGGCGGGCCAGTTCGGCGTGCTGCACCATGTCGTCGTCGGCGAGCGGCTGCTCGATCAGCAGCAGGTCGAACTCGTCGAGGCGGGCCAGGTGCGGGGCGTCGACCAGGGTGTAGGCGGCGTTGGCGTCCACCTGGAGCGGCAGGTCGGCGCCGAACCGCTCGCGGACGGCGCGCACCGGCGCGACGTCCCAGCCCGGCTCGATCTTCAGCTTGACGCGGACGTAGCCCTCGGCGAGGTAGCCCGCCACGGCGTCCAGCAGCTCGGGGACGGAGTCCATGATCCCGACCGAGACGCCGCACGGCACCCGGTCGCGGGAGGCGCCGAGGTAGCGGGCGAGGGACTGCCCGGACTCGCGGAGCTCGGCGTCCAGGACGGCGGTGAGGAGCGCGGCCTTGGCCATCCGGTGCCCCTTGAACGGCTCCAGCGCCCGCTCGACGGCGTACACGTCCGCGTCGCCCCGGGGAAGCGCGGGGATCAGGAATCGGCGCAGCACGTCGGCGGCGCCGTCGGCGTACTCGGGGCTGTAGAGCGGGGCGTCCATCGCGACGCACTCGCCCCAGCCCTCGGCACCCGCCGTGACCACCCGGACCAGCAGGACGTCGCGGGCGGTCTCGGTGCCGAAGGAGGTGCGGAACGGCGCGACCAGCGGCATCGCGATCCGGCGCAGCTCGATCCCGTTGATCTTCATCGGCGGCTCCTGTCGGACGGGTCCGCCCCCTCGGCGGACGCGGGTTCGGCGGCCGCCCCGACGGCCCCTGCGGGGCGCGGCGGCGGGGAGGAGTGCGGCGCGGGCGGGGGCGCGGGGGTGCGGTCGACGACGTAGGCGCGCCGGTCGCGGAAGCCGGTGACGCGGGCGCCGTCCGCCAGCATCCCGCCCAGCACCTCGCGGAGGG
>NZ_QURH01000716.1 GCF_003428695.1 Actinomadura logoneensis | reverse complement strand
CCGGCGGCCCCGGCCCGGGCGCGCCGCCCGGGTCAGGTCGCGGCGGCTAGATCCAGGAGTTGAACCAGATGCGGTCGTGCCACTCGGCGTAGGTGATCACCTGCGCCGACAGGATCGGGTAGAAGTAGGCGAAGTTCGCGAGCACGACCAGCATGAACGCGCCCGCCCCGGCCGCGCCGAGCACCCGGCGCGGCCCCGGCGGGCGCTCGGGTCCGACCAGCAGGCCCAGCATCAGCACGATCGCGATGATCATGAAGGGGACCATCGGGGTGGCGTAGAACAGGAACATCGTCCGGTCCGCGAACGCGGACGGGAACCAGGTCAGCCAGCCCGCGGTGAAGCCCAGCACCGCCGCCCCGGCCCGCCAGTCGCGGACCACCAGCCACAGCACCAGCGCCCCGACGAGCGCGGCGATCGCGCCCCACCACAGCGCGGGGGTGCCGATCCCGAGGATCTCGCTGGAGCACTTGCTCGCCCCGCAGCCGGACGGCTCGGTGTAGTAGAACGCCACCGGACGCCGCAGGATCGGCCAGTCCCACGGCCACGACTGGTACGGGTGGTGGTCGTGCAGGCCGTTGTGGAAGTTCAGCATCTCCCGGTGGTACTTCCACAGCTTCGGTAGCGCCTCGAACGGCCGCCACAGCGGGTTGGACGAGGGCGTCCCCCGGTCCCAGCCGCCCGCGTTGAAGATCCAGCCGGACCAGGTGACCAGGTAGGTGACCAGCGAGACGGCCACGAGCTGGAAGAACGCCGGAACCGCGTCCAGCAGCAGGGTGCCCGCGGCCGGGGCGCGCACGCCCGCGGCGCGCCGGGCGCCGTAGTCCCAGAACACGACCATCAGCCCGAACGCGGCGAGGTAGAACACGCCCGTCCACTTGGTCGCGACGGCCATCCCGAGGCAGACCCCGGCGGCGATCCGCCAGCCGTGCAGGACGAACGGCCCGTACACCGAGGTGTCGCCGTCCTCGATCCGGTCCGCCAGGCGCTGCCGCGACCGGTCCCGGTCGACCACCAGGCAGCCGAACCCGGCCAGGATCCAGAACATCACGAACACGTCGAGCAGCGCCGCCCGGCCGGTCACGAACGACAGGCCGTCCAGCGCGAGCAGCAGGCCCGCCGCGCAGCCGAGCAGCGTCGACCGCGTCATCCGGCGGACGACCCGGGCCAGGATCAGCACCGCGAGCGTCCCGCACAGCGCGGGCATGAACCGCCAGCCGAACGGCGTCGCGCCGAACAGCTGCTCGCCGATGGCGATCATCCACTTGCCCGCCGGCGGATGGACGACGAAGCTGCCGCCGTCCGACCAGATGTTCGCGTGCGGGTCGGCGATGAGCATCTTGTCGGCGTCCTTGACCGTCGTGTGCTCGTAGCCGAACTTCAGCAGCGACAGCGCGTCCTTGGCGTAGTAGGTCTCGTCGAAGACCACCGCCTTGGGCGAGCCGAGCCGGTAGAACCGGAGGAACGCGGCCACGGCCGTCACCAGCAGCGGGCCCAGCCAGCCGGCCAGGACACCCCCGGGGATCGGCGGGGCCAGCCAGTCGCGCAGCCGCGGCGGGAACGCGGGCCGCGGAGCCGCCTCGGTCCCGGCGGGCGTCAGGTCCGTCATCGCCATCCGCCCATCGTAGGTGAGCCCCGAGGCCCAAACACGGACCTTCCGGGCCGCGCCCGCACCGCGCCTGCGCCTCGCCCACCGCGTACCCGCGCCGTGCCCGCGCCGCCGCCCGTCCGCATCGGCCCAGGTCGGCCCAGATCGGCGAGTGTCCGCCCGCGTCGGCGTGTCCGGTGAGCGCCGCCGTCCGCCCGGACCGTCCCCGGGCGTCGGCGCGCCGCCGACCCGCGAGAATGGGGGGATGACGCCTGACACCGGAACCCTCCTGCTGGCGGCGGCGCCGATCGGCCGGCCCGAGGACGCCTCGCGGCGGCTGCTCACCGCCCTCGCCGACGTCGCGGTCGTCGCCGCCGAGGACACCCGGAGGCTCCGCCGGCTCGCCGCCGACCTCGGCGTGGAGATCACCGGCCGGGTGCTGGCGCACCACGAGCACAACGAGCGGGCCAGCGTGGACGGCCTGCTCGCCGAGCTGCGCGCCGGACGGGACGTGCTGGTGATCACCGACGCGGGGATGCCGGGCGTGTCGGACCCGGGCTACCGGCTCGTCCGCGCGGCCGTCGCCGAGGGCGTCCCCGTGACCGTGCTGCCCGGCCCGTCCGCCGTGACGACCGCGCTGGTGGTCTCGGGCCTGCCCACCGACCGGTTCTGCTTCGAGGGCTTCCCGCCCCGCAAGCAGGGCGAGCGCGCCCGCCGCCTGGCCGACCTCGCGGACGAGCGGCGCACGATGGTCTTCTTCGAGTCGCCGCGCCGCCTCGCCGACAGCCTCGCCGCCATGGCCGGGGCGTTCGGCGGGGACCGGCCCGCCGCGGTGTGCCGGGAGCTGACCAAGACCTACGAGGAGGTCCGCCGGGGCACGCTCGCCGAACTGGCGGCGTGGGCGGAGGAGGGCGTCCTCGGCGAGATCACGGTCGTCGTCGGCGGCGCGCCCGAGCGCGCGGGCCTGACCGACCCGGCCGACCTTCGGACGGCCGTCGCCGACCGGGTGGAGACGACCGGAATCCCCCGGAAACAGGCGATCGCGGAGATCGCCAAAGAGAACGGCCTGCCCAAGCGTGTCGTGTACGAAGCGGTCATCTCTTCGGGCGAATAGTCGCGACCGCCGAAGTGGTCCGGCGACTAGAATTATGGGTAATAAATCCTCGGGCTCCGGATCGGGAGAAGGATGGAACCCGCCTGAAAAGCGTTCACCGAGGGGGTGGGGGCCGTGCACGACGCATGGTCGAACCACGAGGTCTGGGTGTACGAGTGCCAGAACTGCGGCCGGACCTGGGACGAGGAGTTCGAGGTCAGGCACGCCATCGACGGGCACGGCGGCGAGGCGGTCGTCTACGAGCACGACGGCCACTCCTGCACCACACCCTGGACCGACCACATGTGTCCCGACTGCCAGCGTGCCCGCGTCCGGGCCTGGCCGGCCCCGTGGCGCCGCCACGGCCCCGTGCCCCCGACGCGCCGGGGCGACGACCTGGAGCTGGTCTTCCGGCTCCGCCGCCTGCACGCGTATTAAATGGAGCCTCCGGCTCCGGGGACTCGCCTGGCGGCTCGTCCCCGGACCGGATGCTCGTGCGAGTGCGGCATCGCTTCGCGATCAACCGTGCGGGGGGCGCGCCTT
>NZ_QURH01000713.1 GCF_003428695.1 Actinomadura logoneensis | reverse complement strand
TGTGGCGGGTGGCCCGGCGGGTGCGGCTCGGGCACCTGCTGGCGGCGGCCGGGCTCGCGCTGCTGCCCTGGATCGCCCTCCTGGCGGCCCGGATGCCGTCCGCCGCCCACGTGACCAACTGGTCGGCGGCCTGGATCGGGCTGGACGCGATGCTCGCCGCGTGCCTGGTCGCCACCGGCGCGCTGGCGCTGCGCCGCGACCCCCGGCTGGCGCTGCCCGCCGCCGCGACCTCGGCGCTGCTGCTCATGGACGCCTGGTTCGACGTCCTGACGGCCGCTCCGGGCGGCGACCGCGCCGTCGCCACGGTGCTCGCGGCGGGCGTGGAGCTCCCGCTCGCGGCGCTCTGCGCCGTGCTGGCCTTCCGGGCCTTCCCGAAGCCCGCCGGGGAGCGCGACTGAACCCGGTTTCAGGCCGTCTACCAGGGGAATACCGACTCGTTCGCCACATTCGCCCCAGATCGGTGATGCCACCCCTTCCGGGCCTCTAGCATGGCGGGGACGCAGGGCCGGGTCCCCCGTTCCCGAGGGCTCGGCCCTTTGCCCTGAAGGCACGATCTGAGGTCCGCATCATGAACGACCGCGAAGTGCGCGAGCTCTGCCTCCGCCTCCTGCGCGACGGCGCCTCCCCCGCCGCCGACGCGCCGGGCCCGGCGGACTCCGCCGCCCCCGCCGGATTCCCCGACGCGCTGCTCTCCCACGACATCGACGGCGACATCGCCGTGGTGAGCGTGCTGCGGCGGGGCAGCGACGTGTTCCGGCCGGACGAGGTCATGATCGAGGGCCTGACGTTCCAGTTCCGCGGCGGCGAGTGGATGGAGCTCGGCGGCGGCGCCGGCTCCGCCCCGGACCGGCCGCTCGACCGCCGCAGCGAGGACGAGCTGGGCGGCCCCCTGCGCGTCTACGCCTCGGGTCGGACGGTCCGCAACGCCGACCGGCTGCTGCCGTGGGGCGCCAAGTGGGTGAACCAGGCCCGCCTGCGGGCCGCCGACGGGGTCGCCTCGATCCGGATCGGGTCCCGGCTGCTGGCGGTGCCCGAGCACGGGCACGTCGCGATCGTCTGGGGCAGCCGCCGCGCGCCCGTGCTGGAGGCGCTGGACGCCGACGGCGGCGTCCGGGGCGTCCTGGACCTGGAGCACCCGGCCGTCCCCGCGCACGCCTGACGTCGGCCCGCCGTTCGGACCGCTCCAAACTTGACCGATCGTTCTCGAACCGCGTAGGTTCACGACCATGGCGAGGACCAAGGAGTTCGACCCGGACACCGCCCTGCGCCGCGCCCTGGAGCTGTTCTGGGAGCGTGGCTACGAGGGCACGTCCATGGCCGACCTCGTGGAGCACACCGGCGTGGCCCGGGCCAGCCTCTACGCGACCTTCGGCGGCAAGCACGAGCTCTACCTGCGGGCGCTCGACCTCTACGGCCGCTCCCAGCCACCGATCGTGGAGGAGCTGTCCCGCCCGGGGCCCGTCCTGCCCGCGCTGCGCGCCCTCGTCCAGCGGTACGCGGCCGAGTCGTCCGGGCCGTCCCTGCGCGGGTGCATGGTGGTGAACGCGGCCGTCGAGATGGCGGGCCGCGACGCCCCCGCCGCGCGGCGGGTCGAGGCGAGCTGGACCGAGCTCGAGACCGCCATGACCTCGGCGCTCATCCGCGCCCGCGCCCAGGGCGAACTGCCCGAGGACCGTGATCCGCGCGCCCTGGCGCGCCTGCTGCTGGTGCTCTTCCAGGGCATGCGCGTGCTCGGCCGCGCCCCCGGCGGCGAGGAGCGCCTGCGCGACGCCGCCGACCAGGCCCTCACCCTGCTCGCCTGACCCTCCCGTCCCGCCGGTCCGCCGTCCCGCGGGCCTTTCTGTGCCCTAATTCAAGACCGATCGTTCTCGTTAAGGGAGTCCCAGCATGCGTTTCACCGACCGCGCCGTCCTGGTCACCGGCGGCGGAACCGGCCTCGGCCGCGCCGCCGCGCTCGCCTTCGCCCGCGAGGGCGCGTCCGTCATGGTCGCCGGACGCACCGAGGAGCCGCTCAAGGAGACCGTCCGGCTGGTCGAGGCCGAGGGCGGGACCGCCGCGCACACCCTCGCGGACGTGTCCGACTCGGGCGACGCGGCGCGCATGGTCGCCGAGACCGTCCGCCGGTTCGGCGGCCTGCACGTGGCGTTCAACAACGCGGGCGTGTTCGTGCCGTTCTCCCCGCTCGCCGACCTGGACGAGGACGCGTGGGCGACCGGCCTGGCGGTCAACGCCACCGGGACGTTCCTGTCGATGAAGCACGAGATCGCCCACATGCGGGCGCACGGCGGCGGCGCGATCGTGAACATGGCGTCCAACATCGGCGTCCACGGCCGCCGCCCCGGCCTCGGCGGCTACACCGTCGCGAAGGCCGCCGTCAGCGCCCTCACCCGCGCCGCCGCCCTGGACCACATCGGCGACGGCGTCCGGATCAACTCCGTCAGCCCGGGCGCCGCCGACGGCCCGATGTCCTTCCAGCCCGGCGAGTCGCCCGCCGAGCGCGCCGCGCGCTACGCCGACGCCATCCCGCTCGGCCGCATCGGGGAGGCCGAGGAGATCGCCGCCGCCGTCCTGTGGCTGGCGTCCGACGAGGCGGCCTTCGTGGTGGGCCACGACATGGTGGTCGACGGCGGCGTCACCGCCTGACCCCCGCGAGACCGCACCCCGCGGGGATGACACGCCGGGTCACCCTCCCGGCCGATGCGGGACGGCCGCGCCGCCGTCCATACTCGTCCGGTGGCCGGACGTGGCGTGGGATGGGCGGACGGCGCGGTCGCGGCCGTCGTCACGGCGGCGACGGTGGCGCCGGCGCTCTCCCGGGGCTGGGCCGCCGCCCTGCTCGCGCTCGCGGCGTCCGCGCCGGTGCTGTGGCGGCGCCGGGCCCCGCTTCCGGTCGGGATCGTCGTCGGGGCGGCCATGACCGGGCTCGTCCTGTGGGAGAAGCCCTTCCTGCCGTACGGGCCGCTCGTCGCGGTCTACACGATCGCCGAGCAGGCGGACGCCCGCACCCGGGCCGCCTCGGTTCCGCTGATCGGCCTCGGCGTCTACGTGTCCCTGGCGCTCCCGCACGAGGACACCGAGGTCTACCGCTCGCTGGCGGCGCTGTTCGTCGCGGCGTACGCGCTCGGCGCCGGGACCCGTGCCCGCCGCGCGCGGGCCGCCGAGCTCGCCGAGCGGGAACGCCGCCTGGCGGGTGAGCGCGCCGCGGCG